>NZ_KE384516.1:0-160672 GCF_000426265.1 Bradyrhizobium sp. Cp5.3
TCGACGAAATCCTGACTGTCGTCCGGTTGAAGTTGCCGAAGGAGCTTCGTCGATCGCTCGCCTGTACCAACATCGCCGAGAACATGATGGGCACCATTCGCCGCGTCACGCGCAACGTCAAACGCTGGCGGGATGCCGGTATGGCCTTGCGATGGGTCGCGGCCGGCATGATCGAGGCCAACAAGGGCTTCCGACGATTGAAGGCGCATAAGCAATTGTCGGTTCTGCGTGCGGCTCTTCAAGCTCGCCACAATCGCATGACGATCAACCCCGTTGCCCACGTCACGAGGGCCGCGTAACATTCATTCCGGCAACGTCGGCCCGACCTAGTTCAACAGCGATCGGGACATCCCCCAAGACATTGTGCCGCACCTATGTCGCTCGCGGGGCTCGAGCGGATTGCTGAAATGAAGAAACGCGTACTGGTTGTTGCGCGAGAGACTACCCTTCGCGCCGAAATTGCACGTGCATTGCACCCTGCCGGCTATTCGGTCGAATTGGCCGCCGGCGAAAAACGCGCGTTGGAACTCATTGCCAACGAGCAGATCAGCACAGCGATCGTGGTGTCCGACCCGGGCGCCGCGAGCTTGGCGTTCGTTCGTCAGCTTGCTGACAAAATTCCTAGCCTCATCGTACTGGCGGAGCGGCCGGAGGATATCGCGAGGCTCAAGAACTCGCTTCCTGACGTCCCCCTCTACAAGTCACGGCCGCTCGATGAACCGGCACTTCTCAAGCATCTCACCCGGCTCATGCGGCCGCCGGTACATGACGACGTCAGACCCACCCCCGCCGCGTTGAGCCTGGCGGGCTGCAAGATCGATTTTGCCGGGCGCAGCTTCATTCACGCCGATGGACGCCAAGTCGCGCTGACGCGCGCGGAGGCATCGCTCCTGATCGTGCTGGCCAACAGCCCGGGCGCGGTGCTGTCGCGGGACGAGCTAAGTCGCGCGATCGGCGGGAACGGCGTCGAGCTGTATGGGCGCAGTATCGACGTGCTGATCGGCAGGCTGCGGCGCAAGATCGAGCCTGTTCGGAAAGTACCGCGCTTCATTCTCACTGTTTCAGGCGGTGGATACAAATTCGCCGCCAGCACCCCGGCTATCGATGGCGATTCATCGGCAACGGAAAGATCCGCAGAGAGCTCGCCAGCGCAGCAGCCGGCGGGTTATGCGCCCGACGGATCGGCCCCCGGTCTGCCTCACGCCGGTTCAGAGAGACGGCAGGTTACCGTGCTGTCCTTCGAGTTGATCGGTCCGACCGACGGCGCGAGCAGCGGCGACCCGGAACGTTTCGCCAGCACGCTGCAACGCTTCCAGGATGCCTGCGCGAGTGTCATCTCAAATGCGAACGGGTTCACGTCCGGGGTGGCCGGGCACGAAGTCCTGGCGCTTTTCGGCTATCCCAAGGCCCATGAGGATGATGCGGAACGCGCCGTGCGCGCCGGACTGGACCTGGTGACAAAGGTAGCCGAGCTCGCATCGTCCTCGGGAGAGCCGGTTCACATCCGGGTTGGAATAGCCACCGGGCTGGTCGTGATCACCGATCAGCGCGCGGTCGGACAGCCCTCGGCGATCGCACCTCGGTTGCGCAACATCGCATCGACAGATTCGGTTCTGGTGGCGGCAAGTACACAGAGCCTGTTGGGCAACGCTTTTATCTGCGGCGAACCTCGCACCCACGAATTCGTGGGTGTTCCCGAAAGAGTGACCGCGTTCCTGGTCACCGGACGCAATGCCTTTGACAACCGCTTCAGCGCCAAGCGGGGGCCACGGCTCACCAAATTTGTCGGACGGCAGCACGAATTGCGGCAGTTGATGGCGGCCTGGAAAAACGTGAAGGCCGGCAAAGGTCAGGCAGTCCTTCTGTGCGGCGAAGCCGGTATTGGAAAGTCGCGCGTTTGCGAAGTTGTGCTGCAGCGTATTTGCGCTGAGCCGCATACGACGATGCGGTATCAATGCGCGCCGCACCACGCCAACAGCCCGTTTCATCCGATCATCGAGCAGCTCGAACGAGCAGCGCAATTCGAGCCGGGGGATACGCCAGCGGTCAAGCTGAAGAAGCTCGGTGCGGCCCTGTCCGAATCGGGCACTGCAGCGCCGGCCGATATTCTCTCCTGCGCCAACCTGCTTTCGATCCCCACGGTAGAGACAGCCACGGCGGACCAGACCCCGCATCGCAAGAAGGATCTCGCGATCTCGGCCTTGATCCGGATGATGCTGGGATCTGCACGAGAAGTACCGCTTGTCGTCGAACTTGCCGACGCCCACTGGGCGGATTCAAGCACGCTGGAACTGTTCGGCATGCTCATTGCGTCAATCAAGTCGGCGCATGTTTTCGTCCTGATGAGCTTCAGGCCGGAATTCTTCCCGCCGTGGCTCGATGAACCGTACGTCACGATGCTTCGGCTCGACCGGCTGGGACGCGAGCCGACGGAGACCATCATCCTGGACGTTGCCCGGCGCAAATCTCTGCCGCTCGGCATGCTCGCGCAGATCGTCAGCAAGACCGACGGCGTTCCCTTGTTTGTGGAAGAACTCACCAAGTCGGTCATGGAGTCCGGCCTGCTCCAGGACACCATCAAGCGGCCCGTCGCGAGCAACGAGCTGCCAACGCTGGCGATCCCCGCGACACTGCTGGACTCCCTCACGGCCCGCCTCGACAGGCTCGGCCCGGTCAAGAAGGTCGCCCAGATCGGTGCAGTCATCGGCCGCGAATTCTCTTACCCGCTGCTCGCAGCCGTCGCGCCTTTGTCAGGCCCGTTCCTGGAGGCCGCCCTCGCCCAATTGGCCGCTCCCGAACTCGTATTCGTCCGCGGCGAGCCGCCGAATTCGGTTTACGTCTTCAAGCACGCACTGGTTCAAGACGCGGCATACGGCACCTTGCTGCGCTCCGAACGACAGCAACTCCACGGCCGAATTGCGGATGCAATCGAAGGCGGCTTCCCCGAGTTGGTCGAAAGCCAGCCCGAGCTGCTGGCCCATCACTTCATTCAGGCAGGACTGACCGTAAGGGCGATCGGCTACTTGCGAAAGGCCGGTCAGCGCGCGATCGAGCGATCGGCCACCTCCGAGGCCAAGCGCCATCTCACCCGGGCGCTTGAGTTGCTGCAAGCGCACCCTGAGGGTACAGCACGCAAGCGTCAGGCGCTTGAGCTGGAAGTCATGCTCGGTCAGGCATTGATCGCAAGCCACGGCTATGCCGCCCCCGAGACGGGCGAAGCTTTGTTGCGAGCGAAAGCTCTCATTGACGATTCAACGGACCCTGCGCAGAAGCTTGCGATCCTGTACGGCATATGGGCCGGCTACTATGTCGGCGGACAGGTCGCGAGGCAAACGGAAGCAGCCCTCGAGTTTCTGGCTGAAGCCGAGCGTCATCACGACTCCGGCGCGCGATGCGTTGCCCATCGCATCGTCGGAACGACCTATCTGACCAAGGGAGATTTCAAAGCCGCGCTTCCTTACCTAACGAAAGCCAAGGCGCTCTACGACCCGCGGCAACATGCACTGTCGCGCTCCCGCTACGGTCAGGACATCGGAGCGGCGGCGTTATGTTATCTGAGTTGGGCATTGTGGCATCTCGGATTGTTCGAACAGGCCTCGCAAATCGCAGACGCGGCGGTGAACCGTTCAAACGAGCTATCCGACCCGCACACTAGCGCCTTCACCATCTGCCATGCGCGCGGCCTGTTTGAAATTTTCGGGCGTAGCGCCCGGCAGATGCGGACTTACGCCGAACTGGTCGTCACGTCCTGCCGCGACCATGGCTTGTCGCACTGGATGGCTTGCGGCCGCATCCTCGAAGGATGGGCGAGCATCTGTGAGGGTGATTTTGATCAGGGAATTGAACTGCTTCAATCGGGCATAGCCAATTGGCAAAAGGCAGGAGCCCGTCTTTGGCTCCCTCTGTTCCTGGCGCTGGAAGCAGAGGCCCATGCCAAGCACGGTGACATGGCGTCAGCTCGAACAACGATCGAAAAGGCGATTGCCGTCGCCGAGAAAGGCAGTGAACAATGGTTTCTTGCCGAATTGCTGCGCCTCAAGGCAGGCTTGCTTCCCCGGATCAAGGGCACGGCTAAGCAGATGGAGGCTCTCTACGTGACGAGTTTGCAGATTGCCGAACGCCAGCAAGCACGATGCTGGGAACTCCGCACGGCCTGCGATCTTGCATCGTTCTGGCGGCGCAGCGGGCGCGCGGTGGATGCGATAGGGCTGCTGCAACCGATCTACGACCAATTCACAGAGGGCTTTAATTCCACCGACCTGCGGCGTGCGCAGCAAATTCTTCATGAACTGAAATCGGAGCAAGCTTAAAGGCGGACGACGCCCGCGCAGGTTTCGAGCGCCCAGCCACGGCTTGGCGGTGACCTGCAAACGAATAATCCTCGCCGGCCGAACGTTTCTTCAGCCAATCTCCTGCCGGACCTTGGCCGCCGCATCGCACATTGCCTTCAACTTTCCGAACGCGGTCGCGCGCGGCATATACTTCATGCCACAATCCGGCGCCGGAACCAGACGGTCCGGCGAGACATATTTCAGACCGTTGCGAATGCGGTCGGCGACTGTGTCGACACTCTCGATCGCGGGATCTGCGAGGTCGAGCACGCCGAGCATGATCTTCTTCGACGAGAGGTCCTTGAGCACACCGAGGTCGAGCTTCGGTTGTGCCGCCTCGATCGAGATCTGGTCGGCAATGGTTTCGTCGAGCTCGGCAAGGAACGAGTAGCCGGCTGGCTTGTTCGAGCCTGGCACGACTGCCGCATAGCCGAAGCAGAGATGCACGACGGTGGGCACGGTAATGCCCTTCAGCGCGCGGTTAATCGCCTTGACAGCATAGCGCTTGGCGAGTTCCGGATTGTTGCGCACCCAGGGCTCGTCGAGTTGGATCACGTCGGCACCGGCCTTTTGCAGATCGAGCGCTTCGGCGTTGACAGCTTCTGCCAGCGCCATCGCCAGCTCTTCCTCGTCCTTGTAGAACTCGTTCTTGGCCTGCTGGCTCATCGTGAATGGGCCAGGAAGGGTAATCTTCGCGGCGCGCTTCGTGTTCTTGCGCAGGAACTGCATATCGTGCAGATCGACCGGTCCCTTGCGCTTCACGGGACCAACAATGCGCGGCACCGGCGTCTGGGTATTGCCCGCGCGCGCCACGATCATCGCCGGATTGTCTCCGCCGATGCCGTCGAGCGCCGTGGCGAAGCGATTGGAGTAGCTCTCGCGGCGGATTTCGCCATCGGTCACGATGTCGATGCCGGCGCGCTCCATGTCGCGGATCGCGACGATGGTCGCATCGTCCTGCGCCTCCTCCAGATGCTCCGCCGGCAACCGCCACATATCGTGCAGACGGGTGCGCGGCACCACCTTCGACAGCAATGCACGACATCACGCCCTTCTTGCGTCCGGCGGAAACTAGCGACGGCGGATCGAGGATGATGTCGGCTGCGCCCGCAGCCATGCCTTCAAACGTCTCGGCGCCACTGCGATAGATGGTCAGCTCGGCCTGGATGCCTTCCTTCTCGAACAGCTTCTGCCGCACGGCCGTCACGGCGACCGTCGTCGGCCAGTATGTTTTGGTGGGGAGACCGACGCGAATGGTGTCGGCTGCGCTCGCAGGTCCGGCCAGAATTGCGGCGGCTACGAGCGATATGAGCGCGTGACGGCGATCGAGTCTCATTACTGGCTTCCTTCCCGGTCTCTGATTATTATTTTCGGCGTTCGCTTGATGGTCAGGTTGAGCTGCTGACCGCCGCAATTCGGGAAGCCGCGAGCTCAACGAATTCTTTGGTGACGCCGAAGTGCCTTGACAAGGCGCGAACTGCGGCATCCGCATCGCGCTTCACCACAGCAGCGACGATCGCCTTGTGTTCGGCTTCGACGTCGCGCGGCTTGCCGACCTCTCTGCGGATCGCGAGGCGGCGATAGCGCTCGCTTTGCTCGTGAAGCACGTCGCGGAAGCCAAGCAGCCAAGACGAGCCGCAAGCATTGACTAGTGCACGATGGAAGATGCGATGACGGACGACCCACTCCTCGTAGTGCACCGTCGGATCGTCAGGATAGCGATATGGAACGGCCTTCAGATCCGCCCAGGCCGATTTTACCGAAGCTAGCCAGGCATCATCGCCGCGCTCGATCGAGCGGCGCAGCGCAAGACCCTCGATGTCGATCCGCATCTGCGTCACGTCGGCGAGATCGGCGAGCGAGACCGGACTCACGCGAAAGCCGCGCTGGTCGGATGCCTGCACGAGGCCGTCGGCGACCAGACGCGACAGCCCCTCGCGCACGGCGGCTAGGCTCACGGAAAACTGCTTTGCGAGTCCTGCGATGTGCAGCTCCTGACCCGGCAGCAGCCGCGTCGCCAGGATGTCGGCGCGCAAACCGTTCGTGCAGCGCCGATGTCAGGCTGCGCGGACCATCTCCGGGGCTTCCGTCTCAACGTCCTACGAATGAGCAGGCCCGGACGGCGCGACGTCAAGGCGAACGGCAACACCGTTCAGGTCCGGGCTCGGCGAAGGATAAAGCTTCATGACCAGCGGATCGTGGCCCGGGACGACGTGGTCCACGTCGGGCGCCGCGGCGCGTAGCTTGTCGAAACCGACCAGCATATCGCCGACGTGAAACGCGGTCGTGAAGGGACGCTCGCTGGTCATGTTCTCGTAGAAATGGCTGACGTCGGAGGCGAGCACGACGGGGCCCCGTCGGGTGTGGACGCGAACGAACTGAAGACCGGCGGAATGTCCGCCGGCTGCATGGACCGTGAGCCCGGGCGCGATCTCGGCGTCGCCATCGTAGAACAGCACCCGGCGCGCGTAGTTCAGCCGCACGATCCCGCAGACGTCCTCGACCTCGAAGGAATGCGAGAGACGCGGATATTGCATATAGCGCCCGGTGGCGTAGGCGAGCTCCCGCTCCTGAAGGTGAAACCGCGCGTTCGGAAACCGGTCGAAATTGCCGGCGTGGTCGTAGTGCAGATGCGTGAGGATCACATCCTTGACGTCGGCAACGTCCACATCGAACGCGGCCAACGTCTCCACCGGGCAGCGCAGGAACGTCCGCCTGCGCTGCTTGGCGATTTCGGCGTTGAACCCGGTGTCGATAACGAAGGTGGGTCCGCCTCCCTTCGCCAGCCACATGAAATAGTCCATCGGCATCGGCCCGTCATGTGGGTCGCCGCCGATGAAGTGCTCGCTCCGCTGCGCATCCCGCGTCGCGTAGCGGATGGCGAAAAGCTCGTATTCCGGGTCCGCCATGGGGGTCGCCCTCAGGAACCGGCCGCGTCGACCTCGTTAAAAGCCTCGCGCGCGTTGCGGAAGGCGTCGATGCCGGCAGGCACGCCGCAATAGACGGCAACCTGGAGCAAAATTTCCTTGATCTCCTCCTTGGTCAGCCCGTTCTTCAGGGCGCCCTTGACGTGCAGCTTCAATTCGTGGGGGCGGTTCAGCGCGCCGAGCATCGCCAGGTTGACGATTGAGCGCGTGCGCCGATCGACGCCGGGCCGGGACCACAGCGCGCCCCAGCAGAATTCGGTCGACCATTCCGCCATGGTGCGCGTGAACTCGTCAGCGCCGGCAATCGACTTGTTGACGTAGTCCTCGCCCAGCACCTCTTTGCGAACCTTGAGGCCCTTTTCGAACAGTTCGGTCTTGCTCATGATCGTCCCTTTCAAGTGTTGAGAGAGTCTAGTTGGAAGAAGTGTGGCGCGGCACCAATGGCGGGCGCAGCGATTGCAGGAGATTGCCGACGTCGTCCGCCGCATCGAATTGCCAGACCGCGTCAATGACGCGGTCCGCGTCCCAGTCGCTTTGACCGGTGCGCACCCCTTCGCGCAGCTTCTCTTCAATGTCGCTGTCTGAAAGCGGCGCAGCCTGGCTGCCGCGCGGCGAGACGACGGTCTCGGTGAGCACCTCGCCGGACAACAGGTGCAAGGTGACGCGCGCAGCGCCATCCGGCATCTGAGCATCGAGCTCCGCCCTCACCTTCTGCCGCAGTTGCTCGATATCGGGCCGGACCACAGTCTCCTGCGCGAACTCGGTCACACCGGCCGCGCCGAGCAGCAATCCGCAGGCCACGCAATGATGAATGCTGACGCGCGCATCGCGCTCGTTGTTGACGGGGCGATCGCCGCGCGCGAGCAGCAGCGCCGAGCCCTGCACTGTCACGGACTCGATCTGGTCGACCTTGCGGCCGATCCGTTCGCGCAGCAGCAGGCAGGCATCGATGACGGAATGGAACACGATGCCGGCGGGATAGGGCTTGTAGGTGTTCTTGGCGATCTCCCAGCGCTTGCCGAGACCGTCGAGCAAACGAGGGAGATCCGGCTCGTCGCCCATGGTGCGCGCCCAACCGAGCGGGCCTTCGATGGCGCGTGGCGCGGCCCCATAGCCCTGCTGCGCAAGCAGCGCGGCGAACAGCCCGTTCCGCGCCGCGTTACCGACGCTGACATTCTTGGCAGCGCTCGGCAGGTTTTCGACATTGCCGGCTGACTGGCTCGCCGCAACCCCGATCGCGTTCGCAATCCCCTCCGCAGGCAAGCCCAGGAGCTTCGCACACGCTGCTGCAGCACCAAAGATGCCGCAGGTCGAGGTGATGTGCCAGCCGCGCGCATAATGACGCGGCGAAACCGCATTGCCGATGCGGCACTCCACATCCACGCCGAGGATGAACGCCGTCAGCACCTCGCGCCCCGACAGTTTTCGCGTCTCCGCAAGCGCGAATGTGGCAGCGGCGACCGGCGCTGCCGGATGAATGATCGTCTCGGGATGGGTGTCGTCGAAGTCGAGCAGATTCGCTGAGATGGCATTGAGAAACGACACACACAGCGCAACCATCGGCTGCGAGTGACCGATGACCGTCGATGTCGCGGCGCCGCTGAACGGCGCCAGCGTGCGCATCGCTGCAGTGACGACGGGATCGCGTGCGGAGCCGAGCGCGGTTGCAAAGAAATTGAGGATCGATCGCCGCGCCTCAGCGCTCTGCGCCTCGACGTCTGCCCATGACGAGGATGCGACGAAATCGGCGAGCGTCTTGCTCACACTCG
This sequence comes from Bradyrhizobium sp. Cp5.3, assembly GCF_000426265.1. Taxonomy (NCBI): domain Bacteria; kingdom Pseudomonadati; phylum Pseudomonadota; class Alphaproteobacteria; order Hyphomicrobiales; family Nitrobacteraceae; genus Bradyrhizobium; species Bradyrhizobium sp. Cp5.3. The sequence continues at coordinate 9,028 of NZ_KE384516.1, forward strand.
GAGTTGGGACTTGCGGCACGCGGGGCGTCTTCCTCGTTTTCCCGAACCATATGACGATCCGCGGCAAACTGTCGACCCTAAATGTTATGCTTGACAGCTTGTCTGACAATCATAACAATCTCGGTTGCTGGCGCGGGATCCCGCTGCCACGACGACGGCGGCCGACAGGGCCGGCCGGCGAAAACGATTGACCAACGAGATCAAGAAGGCGCGCCCGTCACGGGGCCGTGCGACAGGGAGTAGACGATGGCGGGAGAAATCCTCGGCATAATCGGGACGGGACGTATGGGCGGCCCCATGGCAGGGCGATTGATCGACGCGGGCTATTCGCTCGTTGTCTATGACACCCAGACAGAAGCCACCCAGCCGTTGGCCAAACGCGGCGCGCAGCTCGGCAAATCGCCGGCGGACGTCGCCTCGCGCGCCGACATCGTGCTCGCAAGCCTGCCGACGCCCGACATCGTCAAGGCCGTCACGCTCGGACAGGACGGCATCAGCAGCGGTAACCGCGCCAAGATCGTGATTGATCTGTCGACCTCGGGTCCGGGCGCGGCGAAGCTTGTTGCGGAAGGCCTGAAGGCCAAGGGCATGACGCTGGTCGATGCGCCCGTCAGCGGTGGGATCAAGGGCGCCGTCAACGGCACATTGGCCGTGATGGTGTCATGCCCGCAGGCGACCTACGACACCGTGCAGCCGATCCTGAAGAATTTCGGCAAGCTGTTCTACACCGGCGACAAGCCCGGCGTGGCGCAGACGGCCAAGCTCGCCAACAATCTGATGGCGGCGGCGGCGCTGGTCATCACCTCGGAAGCCGTCGCGATGGGCGTCAAGGGTGGTGTCAACGCAAAGGTGCTGATCGACATCATCAACGCCAGCAGCGGGCGCAACAGCGCCTCCGAAGACAAATTTCCCCGCGCGGTGCTGCCCGGTACGTTCGACTTCGGCTTCGCCACCGGCCTTTCCTATAAGGACGTTCGCCTCTGCGTGGACGAGGCCGAGGCGATGGGCGTGCCGATGGTCTGCGGCGCGGTGGTGCGGCAGATGCTCGCGATCACCAACGCGAAATATGGCGCGTCTTCCGACTTCACCTCGATCGCCAAGGTGCTCGAGGAGTGGGCCGGCGTCGAGATGCGCGGCTGATCGCGCAAACTATCGGGGAGAGCGATTGCGATGACGATCGGCCCGACCGGATCAGGCAAGGTCTCGCTCGCCCGCCAGATGGCGCGGAGCGTGCTTGCGCGGGATCTCGGAGATTTCGGGCCCGAAGTCGTCGCCAAGGCAAAGCTCTGCCTGCTCGACTTTTTGTCCTGCGCCTTCGAGGCAGGCAATCATCCCTGGAGCCGCCAGGCCGTTGCGATCGCGCAAGCCGGCGGCAGCACAACGATCATCGGGACCTCGCAGCTCTCCTCACCCGCCGACGCGGCCTTCGCCAACGCCGTGATGGGGCATGGTCTCGTGCGCGAAGACATGCATGCGGCCAGCATCGCGCACCACGGTGTCGTGATCTGGCCGACGCTGCTGGCGCTGTCGGAACAGGCGCCGCTGCACGGGAGCAGGCTGCTAGCCTCTGCCATCATCGGCTATGAGGCCGGCGCACGGATCGGCCGCGCGCTCCTGACCTCCGACCTCGCGCGTCTCTATCGCCCGACGGGCCTGGTCACGCCTCCGGGCGCGGCACTCGCGGGAAGCTTTGCGATCGGCCTGTCCGAGGACCAGGCAACGAGCGCCATCGCGATCGCGGCCAACACCTCCAGCGGGCTGAACGAGTGGCCGCATGCCGGCGGGTCCGACATGTATTTCCATCCCGGTTTCGCCGCCAGCAACGCGATCAAGGCGATCGGTCTTGCCGCAGCCGGCGCTTTCGGCTCGGAAACGATCCTCGAAGGCGAAGCAGGCCTGTTCGCCGCCTATCGCCGCCAGGCCGCTCCCGACAGCATCGCACTCTTCCCCAATGGGGAGAGCGAAATCATGGCCGTCTACAACAAGCCGGTCCCCGCCTGCAATTTCGCGCAGACCGCCGCTCAAGCGGCGCTTCGCGTCTCGCATGAACTCGCCAGCGCCGACGAAATCGACCGCGTCGTCATTCGCGCGCCAGGTGCCGCGGTCCGCTATCCCGGTTGCGACTCCATGGGGCCCTATCGCAACGCGCTACAGGCCAAGATGAGCATTCCGTTCAGCGTCGCCGCGACGCTGGCGCGGGGCGAGATCGAGGAAGAGAATTACTCTGAGCTCGACGATGCCGACATCATCCGCCTGGTGGCAGTGACGGACCTCAAGGCCGATGCCGGCTTCACCGCCGCTTTCCCCAGCAAGCAGGGCGCGGAGGTGACCGTTCATCTGCGCGGCGGCCGGACGATCCGGCACACCTTGCCCGACGTCATCGCCGCAACACCTGCAGATATTCGCGCACGCTTCCGCGCTGCCGCTGCCAGAGTCCTCGGCAAGGACCGCGCACATCGGCTCGAGCAACTCATCGACGACTGCGAACAGCTCGGTAATGCCGGCGCCATCGCAGCGCAGTGCCGTCTGGAAACGGAACGGGTTTTACGATCGGCATCATAAGAAATGCCGGAGAGCACGGGGGAAACATGGTCGACCTGGAGACCAGCTTAGAACCGTCAGCAGCGCGGAGGCGGGGCTGATGGAAGGATTTCTGCAAGCGCTCGCCGCGGGCCTGCTGATCGGTGCCGTCTACGGCCTGATGTGCGTCGGGCTCGGCCTGATCTTCGGCGTCATGCGGGTCATCAACTTCGCCCATGGCGATTTCATGATGCTCGGCATGTACACCGCCTTCTATCTTTTCACCGCCGCAGGCGTGCAGGCGCTGTTCGGCAATACGGTCGGGCCGTTCGTTGCCATCCTTTTGGCTGGGCCCGTGCTCGCCGTGTTCGGCTATTTCGTCCATCGGGCCTTGATCTCGCATGTGTCGGGGACGCGCACGGCCTCACTGGAAGGCGAAGGCCATTACGCCCAGCTCATCCTCACGCTCGGCATCGCGCTGATCCTGCAGAATGGCGGCCTCATTGTGTTCGGCTCGGTGCTGGCCTCGATCCGCACGCCGCTGTCGAGCTCGGCCTGGGAGCTCGGCCCCTTCCTCGACATGAGCATCTTCCTCAACAAGGCCCGCAGCATCGACGCGATCGTCTCGCTGGCAATGATGATTCTGCTCTCGCTGCTGATCACGCGCACGCGGATTGGCAAATCACTCCGCGCCGCCGCCGATAATCCGACCGCCGCGACCTATATGGGCATCGACGTCGATCGCGCGCACCGCACCGCCTTCGCGCTCGGCTGCGGCATCACCGCGATTGCCGGCGGCCTGCTCGCGACCAACTATCCGTTTCATCCTTTCGTCGGCCTCGAATACGTCATCGTCATGTATGCGGGCGTCGTGCTCGGCGGCATGGGCAGCATCATCGGCGCTTTCTGGGGCGGCATGACGATCGGCCTCGTGCAGCAGATGTCGACGCTGATCCTGCCGACGCAATTGCAGAACGCCGCGATCTTCGCGGTCTTCCTCCTCATCATCTTCTTCCGCCCGCAAGGCTTCTTCGGGCGCATGGTCGAGAGGACGTGACCATGCTTCGAATGCGCTCCTTTCTGCCTCCCCTCCTCTTCACGCTCGCCTATGCCGGCATCTCGCTCGGCGTCACCAACTCCTATTACCAGCTCATCCTGACGCTGGTGCCGGTGTGGGCGGTGTTCGGCCTGTCCTGGAACCTGCTCAGCGGCTACACCGGGCTGATCTCGTTCGGCCATGCCGCCTTCTTCGGGATAGGCGCCTATGCGACCGCGCTCGGGCAGATCTATTTCAACATCTCGCCCTGGCTGCTGATCCCGCTCGCCGCCGTGCTCGGCGGCATTGCCGGGCTTCTGATCGGATTTCCGACCTTTCGCCTGCAAGGCCATTACTTCGCCCTCGCGATGCTCGCCTACCCGCTCGCCATTCTCTACGTGTTCGAGTGGCTCGGGTTCCAAGAGGTGACGCTCCCGATCAAGCGCGACGCGCCGATCGCCTACATGCAATTCGCCGATCCCCACATCTACACGCTGCTGGGGCTCGCCATCATGCTGGCGACCATCGTGCTGACGCAGGTTATCGAACGCTCGCGCTTCGGCATGGCGCTGCTCGCGATCAAGCAGAACGAGGCCGCGGCTGAAGCGGCGGGGATCAACACGCTGGCCTGGAAGCTGCGCGCGATCACGCTAAGCGGGGCAATCGCCGCCGCCATCGGCGGGTTCTACGCGCAGGTGCTGCTGGTCGTGACGCCGCAATCGGTGTTCGGCATGCTGGTGTCGGCGCAGGCACTGACGGTCGCGATGTTCGGCGGTGTCGGCTCGGTCTGGGGCCCGGTCATCGGCTCGGCGATCCTGATCCCGCTCGCCGAGATCCTGCACGCCGAAGCCGGAGCACGCATTCCCGGCATCCAGGGCGTCATCTTCGGGCTCGCCATCGTGTGCGTGATCCTGCTGGCACCGGAAGGCCTGTTCTGGAAGCTGCGCGATCTGCTGCGCAAGCGCAATGCTTCCAAACCGGCCGCTAGCGAAACTACGGACGCAGCCGCCGTCAACGTCACAACACTGAAGCCCGCCGCGCGGCAGCGCGCCGCGACCGGCGAAGTCGTGCTCGAGGTCCGCAACCTGTCGCGTTCCTTCGGCGGGCTCAAGGCGGTGCAGGACGTCAGCTTCAAGCTGCACAAGAACGAGATCCTCGGCATCATCGGACCCAACGGCGCCGGCAAGACGACGCTGTTCAACCTGCTCAATGGATTCCTGAAGCCGAGCCAGGGCGAGGTACTGATCAACGGCCGCAACATGTCCGGCCAGCGGCCGCACACGATCTGCGAGGCCGGCATTGGCCGCACCTTCCAGGTGATGCGGCCGTTCCTGCGCATGTCGATCCTCGACAACGTCGTGGTCGGAGCCTATGTCCGCGCGCGCTCTGACGATGAGGCGCGCAAGCTGGCGGCCGATGCCGTCGCCCGCGTCGGACTCTCGGCCGTGGCCGATCGCGTCGCCGGCGAGCTTTCGACCAAGGAGCTGCGGCTGATGGAGCTGGCCCGTGCGATTGCCGGACAGCCGCGCATTCTGCTGCTCGACGAGACGCTTGCAGGTCTCGGCCACGGTGAGGCGGACGAGGTCGTCGCCGTGATCCAGCAGCTTGCGCGCGACGGCATGACCATCGCGATCATTGAGCACACCATGCAGGCGATGGTGCGGCTGGTCGACAGCTTCCTCGTGCTCGACCACGGCGCCGTCATCACCGAGGGCCTCCCGGAGGTGGTGACGCGCGACAGCCGCGTGATCGAGGCCTATCTCGGCAAGAAATGGGTGGGCCATGCTGCGAATTGAGGGATTGAGTGCGGGCTATTCCGCAAAGCCCGTCCTGAACGACGTCTCGATCAATGTCGGCGCAGGCCAGTTCGTCGCGATCGTCGGGCCGAACGGCGCCGGCAAGACCACGCTGTTCAAGGCGATCTCCGGCATCGTGAAACCGAGCGGCGGAAGAATCACCTTCGACGGCGTCGACCTCCTTGCGGTGCCACCGCCGCAGCGCGCGCATTTCGGCATCGCGCATGTCCCCGAGGGACGCCAAGTGTTTCCGTCACTGACAGTGATGGAGAACCTCGAAATGGGCGCGATGACCGAAAGCGGCCGACGCGACTGGAAAGCCAATATCGAGAGCATCTTCGAATGGCTGCCGGTGTTGAAGGAACGCCGCAATCAGTTTGCCGGCACGATGTCCGGCGGCCAGCAGCAGATGCTCGCGATCGGCCGCGGCCTCGCCTCCTCGCCGAAGCTGCTGATGCTGGACGAACCCTCGATGGGGCTCGCCCCCTCGACCGCGGACTTCATCTTCGAGCGCCTGATCGAGATCCGGCGCCAGTCCGGGCTGACCATGCTGCTGGTCGAACAGCGCGTCGCGGAAGCGCTGGAATCCGCCGACCACGGCTACGTCCTCGAAGCGGGACACGTCGTGCTCGAAGGCAACAACGACACGCTGCGCGCCGACGACCGCGTGCGCAAGGCCTATCTCGGCATGTGACCAACAAAAACAAAGACAAGGGAGAAAACAAATGAACAGGACATCAAAGGGCGAGCAAGCGAACGGATTGACGCGCCGGACCGTGCTGTCCGGCGCCGCCGCCGTCGGCCTCGCCGGCGTGGCACGCGCGCAGACACCGGCCGAGGTCAAGGTCGGGCTGATCGTGCCGCTGTCGGGCATCTACACTCGCCCCGGCCAGGTCATGAAGATGGGCGCCGAGATGGGCATCGACCACATCAACGCGCAGGGCGGCATCAAGGCGCTCGGCGGCGCCAAGCTGAAGCTCGTCGTGATCGATTGCGGCGACACCACCGAGAAGGCCAAGAACGCGGCGCAGCGCATGGTTGCGCAGGAGCCCGATCTCGTCGCCGCTACCGGTGCCTATCTCTCCTCCTTCACCCTCGCCGTCACCGAGGTGACCGAGCGCGCGGAACTGCCGGTGCTGACGCTGTCATATTCGGACCTGCTGACCGACCGCGGCTTCAAATACATCTTCCAGACCGCCGCGACCGCGAGTCGTCAATCCGAGCTCGGCCTGCCGACGCTGATGAAGCTCGCCGAGAATGCATCCGGCAAGAAGCCGAAGACCGTGGCGATGCTGATGGACAATACCGCAACGTCGGTCGCCACAGCCAAGGCGCTCAAGGAAAAGCTGTTCGTGCAGGAAGGTCTCCAGCTTGTCGTCGAGGAAGTCTGGACCCCGCCGCTGTCGGATGCGACGCCGCTGATCCAGAAGGTTCGCTCGGCAAAACCCGACCTCCTACTGTTCATGCCGAATGCGGTGTCCGACGCCAAGCTCGGCCTGGAGAAAATCAGCGAGTTCGGCCTCGGCCAGGGCAAGATCCCGACCGTGTCCTTCAGCATCACCATCGCCGAGCCCGACATGCTGCAGAGCGTGAGCCCCGAGATCGTACAGGGCATCATGACCATCGTCGCCAGTTGGGGTGCGAAGGGTCACGAAGCCCTGATCGCCGAGCTCAAGGCCAGGTACAAGGAGCCCTGGGCGACCCAGAACGTCATCTCGACCTATGGCGACATGTGGGTGATGAAGGAAGCGCTGGAGAAGGCCGGCAAGGCCGACCGCAATGCGGTCGCGCAGGCCTTGCGGACGCTGGATGCCGGAGATTCGAAATATTATCCGGGCGGTCAGCTCAAATTCGACGAGAAGGGCCGCCGCGTCGGTGCCGGCGTCGTCATCGTGCAGTGGCAATCGGGCGTGCCAGTCACCGTTTATCCGCCCGAGCTCGCGCAGGCTCAGCCGTTCTGGCCGAAGAAATCCTAAGCATCGCGCGATTTTTCAGGGGAGGAGAATTGTCATGACCGGAAAGACCAAGATCACGATCTCGCGGCGAGCGCTGCTGGCCGGTGCGTCCGGTACGCTGATCGCATCCCACGCCTGGGCGCAGCAACCTGCCGAAGTCAAAGTCGGCCTGCTGGTACCGATCTCCGGGCTCTACGCTCGCCCGGGCACGGTGATGCGCGAGGGCGCCGAGATGGCGGTCGATCACATCAACGCGCAAGGCGGCATCAAGGCGCTCGGCGGTGCCAAGCTGAAACTCGTCGTGCTCGATTCCGGCGACACCACGGAGAAAGCCAAGAACGCGGCACAGCGCATGGTGGCACAGGAGACCGATCTGGTCGCGGCCAGTGGCGCATACCTGTCCTCGTTTACGCTCGCCGTGACCGAGGTCACCGAGCGCGCCAATTTACCCGTCCTCACCCTCTCCTATTCCGACCTGATCACGGACCGTGGTTTCAAATACGTGTTCCAGACCGCGGCCACCGCAGGCTCGCAGGCGCGGCAAGCATTGCCCCAGATCATCAAGCTGGCGGAGACGGCCTCTGGCAAGCGGCCGAAGACGGTAGCGATCCTCACCGACAACACTGGGGCCTCGATCGCCTCCGCAAAGGCGATGCGCGAAGGCCTGCTGGCGGAGAACCAGTTGCAGTTGATCGTCGACGAGACTTTCACCCCGCCGCTGGCGGATGCGACGTCGCTCGTGCAGAAGGTCCGCGCGGCAAAACCCGATCTATTGTTCTTCCTGCCGACGGTGATCTCGGACGCAAAACTGCTGCTTGAGAAGATGAACGAATTCGGCCTCGGCCAGGGCAAGGTGCCGACGATCTCGTTCGGCATCGCGATCGCCGAGCCGGACATGCTGCAGACCGTGAGCCCGGAACTGCTTCAGGGCGTGCTGACCTGCGTTGCCAGCTGGGGCGCCAAAGGCCACGAGGCACTGATCGCCGAATTGAAGACCCGCTACAAGGAGCCTTGGATGACGCAGAACGCGATCTCCACCTATGGCGACATGTGGGTGATCAAGGACGCGCTGGAGAAGGCCGGCAAGGCCGACCGTGTCGCCGTCGGCGAGGCGCTGCGCACGATGGATGCCGGTCCGTCGAAATACTATCCGCTGGGCGAGATCAAGTTCGACGAGAAGGGCCGCCGCGTCGGCGCCGGCATGACCATCGTGCAGTGGCAGGCCGGCGTGCCGGTGACGGTGTTCCCGCCTGAGCTCGCGCTGGCGCAGCCGTTCTGGCCGAAAAACTGACGACGCCTGGAACAAGAAAACGGAGAACAACATGGACAAGGCGACTTACGACCGCGGTCTCGAAATCCGCAAGAGCGTGCTCGGCAACGAATTCGTGGACAAGGCGATCGCATCCGCGGACGACTTCAATCGTCCGATGCAGGACCTCACGACGGAGTATTGCTGGGGTTACGTCTGGGGCCGCGAAGGCCTGACGCGCAAGACCCGCAGCTTCCTTAACCTCGCAATGCTCTGTGCGCTCAATCGCCCGCACGAGCTGAAGACCCATGTTCGCGGCGCGCTCGCCAACGGCGCAACGCGCGAGGAAATCCGCGAGGTATTCATGCAGGTCGCGATCTATTGCGGCGTACCCGCCGGCGTCGACGCATTCCGGAACGCGAAGGAAGTCTTCGCCGAACTCGACAAGAAATAAGGAGACGCGTCTGCGATGAAGGGCAAATGGGCACTCGTGACCGGCGCGACGGCGGGCCTTGGCCTTGCCGTGGCGGGAGGCCTGGCCGGCGCGGGCGCCAATATTGTCCTTCACGATCTCATCGCGCCGAAGCAGGCCGCGGACGACCTTCGCGCCCGCTTCGGTGTAAACGTCATCGCGGCAGGCGTCGATCTCACCCAGCGCGGGGCGATCGAGGCCATGATGGCGGACTTGCTCGACCGCTGCGGCGCCATCGACATCCTCGTCAACAACGCCGTTGTCAGGCATTTCTCGGCGATCGAACAGTTTCCGCCCGGTCGCTGGGAGCAGGCGCTGGCCGTCAACCTTTCGGCGCCGTTCCACCTCATCCGCCTGGCGCTGCCGGCCATGAGGCAGCGCGGCTGGGGCCGGATCATCAATATGGGCTCGATCTATTCGACGCGCGCCGTCGAGGACCGGATCGACTACGTCACCACCAAGACCGCGATCCTGGGCGTGACACGCGCCGTCGCCATCGAGACGGCTCGCAGCGGCATCACTTGCAACACGCTCTGCCCCGGCACGCTGCCGACGCCCGCCATCCTGAACAAGATCGCTACGATGGCGGCGGACAGCCGACGCTCCGTCGAGCACGTGACCGGCCAATATCTCGGCGAGCGTCAGCCCACACAGCGCTTCATCGCCATGGACGCCGTCGCAGCCATGGTCGTCTTTCTCTGCGGCCCGGCCGCGAACGATATCACCGGAGCCAGCCTGCCGATCGACGGCGGCTGGTCGGTCGCTTGAGAACACTCGAATGGGAGCATTGCGATGACTGAACAATCGGGCCAGACCGTCGTGCTGACGGGCGCCGCCGGCGGAATGGGACGCGCCATCACCAAGGCTCTGCTGGAAAGCGGGCGCCGCGTCGTGCTGGTCGACCGCGACGCCAAGGCACTCCAGGAACTCGCGGCGACGGCCGGCATCGCGGTGTTTCCGATCCAGCTCGACGTCAGCGATGCGCAGGCCGTGGATCGCCTGCCGGACGCTATTCCTGCGCATTTCAAGCCGGTCGACGTGCTCGTCAACAACGCCGGGCACGATATCGGCGGGCGAACGCGCTTTGACGCCGGCTCCGCCGACGACTGGTCCAATATCATCCAGACCAATCTGATCGGCTTGATGCGGGTGACGCGCGCGATCCTCCCCGAGATGATTCGGCGCAACGCCGGCCATGTGGTCAACATCAGCTCGATCAACGCGGTCCGGATCGTGCCGGACATGGCCGCCTACAGCACCAGCAAGGCTGGGGTGCACATGTTCACCGAGACCCTCCGGGGCGAGTTGGCGGAAACGGCAATCCGGGTGACCGAACTTCAACCCGGTCTGACCAGGACCAACATCATCCTGACTCGCTACCGCGGCGATAAGCAGAGGGAAAAGGACTATTTCGACCAATTCAGGATGGCGCTCGAACCGGCCGATATTGCCCGTTCCATCGTCTTCGCCCTCGACCAGCCCGCCCACGTTCAAATTGCCGAAATGATGATTCTGCCTGTAAACCGGTACTGAATCACCCACCCAGAGCCCGGACATGGAAAGACGTAGCGAATTGCAGTCGACACTCCGCATCGAGGACGTCCCGACCGTCCGGGCGATGGTCGCGCAAAAGCTGCGCGAAGCAATCATGTCCGGAACACTCAAGCCGGGCCAACGCCTGGTCGAGCGCGAGCTCTGCGAGATGATGGGCGTCAGCCGCCCCTCGATCCGTGAGGCGCTGCGTGTCCTCGAGGCCGATGGGCTGGTCAATACGGTCCCCCATCGCGGTCCAGTGGTCTCTACGATCAGCCTCGAGGAGGCCCGGCAACTCTACGCAGCGCGCGCGGTTCTCGAAGGATTCGCCGGCCGCGAATGCGCTAGGCTTCACGACCCGGAGGTCGCACGCCGGATCGGGAAAGCCTTGACACGGCTGAAGGCGGCCGCGGCCAAGCAAGATCTCGTCGGATGCCTCGAAGCCAAGACCGACTTCTACGCCGCGCTAATCGGCGGCTGCCGCAATGCGTTCATCGAGCGCATGCTCAAGCCGCTCCACGACCGGATCCAGCTGTTGCGGATCACGTCGATGTCGCAGCCGAAGCGGATCAACAAGAGCCTGCGCGAGGTCACAGCGATCTGGCGTGCGATCCAGAGCGGCGATGCGGACCTCGCCGAACGCTGCTGCGTCGACCACATCAACGCGGCTGCCGTGGCCGCGCTCGACATGATTGAAAAATCGTCGGCGGCCAAGGAGGCGGCGCCTTCCGACGACTAAAAATGCCGCCAGGGAGTGTTCGATGACGTATCTCGTACGATCGCTGATCCTGCTTTTCCTGCTATATTCCTGCGGCACCGCGATCGCGGACGACTACCCCAATCGCCCGGTCACGATGATTGTGCCCTTCTCCGCCGGCGGTCCCGGCGACGTCATCGCTCGTATCCTCGGCAATGCGATGAGTGCGACGCTGAAGCAGTCCATCGTCATCGAGAACGTCGTCGGCGCCGGCGGCACGCTCGGCACTAACCGCGTCGCCAAGGCGCCCCCCGATGGCTACACGCTGCTGCTGATGCATGTCGGCCAGGCCACTGCGCCCGCGCTCTATGCGAAGTTGCCGTTCGATCCCGTCGGCGACTTCGCCATGATCGGGCTCGTCACCGACGTGCCCATGATCCTGGTGGCGCGGCCGAACTTCCCGGCCAAGGATTTGAGCGAGATGATCACGCGCATCCGCAGTGAGGGCGACAAGATGACCTTCGGCAACGTCGGTCTCGGCTCGGCTTCGCAGCTCTGCGGCCTGATGTTCATGAGCACCACTGATACGAAACTCACGCCGATCTACTACAAGGGCGGCGGACCGGCGCTGAACGACGTCATCGCCGGCCACATCGACGTCTATTGCGATCCCGCAACCGGACCGACGCCCTATATCCAGTCGAACACGATCAAAGGCTACGCGATCACCAGCAAGCAACGTGTCGCAACACTGCCTGACGTGCCGACCTCGGCCGAAGCCGGCGTTCCTGACTTCAATGTCACGACTTGGTACGGCCTCTACGCGCCGCGGGGCACGCCGAAGCCTGTGGTCGACCATCTTGTGGGCGCGTTGCAGACCGCATTGAAGGATCCCGCGCTGATCAGCCGCTTTGGCGAGCTCAGCATGACTCCGGTCGAGCCCGAACGCGCAACGCCGGATGCCCTCGAAGCTTTCTTGAAGTCTGAGATTGGGAAATGGGGACGGATTATCAAAGCGGCCGGAATCGCACCGCAATAGACGTCAGCGTCAAGGAGGCGATTGGTCCGCAACCTGCTTTGAATAATTTGGTCTTGATCTCTCGCCCCAATCCATCAGACACCCCAGCGCAACGCGGCGGTATGCACCGGGGCGTCCCACAATTCCTTTGCCTGGTTGTCGAGCACGGAGACGGTGATCGAGGCACCGGCCATGTCGAGGGACGTCACATGAGAACCGGTCAGGAAACGTGTCGCCGTGATCCCTGCCCCCTCCAGAATCCTCTTGGCGCTGTTGACCATCAGATAGAGCTCGATCAGGGGCGTTGCGCCGAAGCCGTTGACCAGAAGGAGGACTTCGCTACCCCTGCCCGGCGTGAGATCACCCAGGATCGCATTGAGCATCTCGGCAGCAATCGCATCGGCAGATGCCAACGGCACCCTGCGGCGCCCCGGCTCGCCATGAATGCCGACCCCCATTTCCATTTCGTTGTCAGCCAGAGTGAAGTTCGGCCGACCCGCCGCCGGAACGGTGCACGGCAGCAGCGCCACGCCCATCGAGCGGGTGCGCCGATTGACATCATCGCCGAGCACCTTGAGCGCGGCGAGCGGCATGCCCTTCTCGGCCGCGGCGCCGACCATCTTTTCCACGATTAGCGTCCCCGCGACACCGCGACGGCCGGTCGTGTAGGTCGATTTCTCGACCGCGACGTCATCATTGGTCACCACGCTTGCGACTTCGCGCCCGGCCATCTCGGCGGCCATGGTGAAATTCATCACATCGCCTTCGTAATTCTTGACGATGAAGAGCACGCCTGCCCCGGTGTCGACCGCCTCCGCCGCCTCGACCATCTGATCCGGCGTCGGTGACGTGAAGACCTGGCCCGGACATGCGGCATCGAGCATGCCTACGCCGACGAAGCCCGCATGGAGCGGTTCATGTCCCGAGCCTCCGCCCGAGATGAGCGCGACCTTGCCCGGCTTCAGGGTGCGGCGGCGTACGAACTTCCGCTCGGCGCCGAGAAGCAGGATATCGGCATGCGCAGCCGCCAACCCGTCGAGACTCTCTTCGAGCACCGTATCGGCGCTGTTGATCAGCTTTTTCATGGCGTTCTCCCGGTTATCCGTTTTTGCAGTCCGAATTCGTCAGCCGATGCTTTCGGTGTAGCGCGCGAGCTGAGCGGCAAAGTCGATGATGAGCTGCTCGAGTGCACGATTCTTCTTGTCGTCACCGAGATCGGGCACCGTCACGATAACTGTGCGCGTGCGCGCCTCTCGGTGAGGTGCGCGCAGCCGTCCGGGGTGTGCGCGTCCATAGGCTTCGAGAAAAGCCGCGCGCTCGGCTCCGGAGAGATGGCAAACTTCGAAGATGATCGCGACATGCTTCGCCGGGATCGGCACCAGATAGGCCGGATTGGTGATCTGGCTGACAAAGGAGCGGTTCTTGCCGAGCGCGGCCGCGAGCTTCAGCCGCGTCCCGGATGGCCGGTTGTCGAGGGCCCGCCGCAGGATGAGCTTGTATTCCGCGACATTGCTGTCGCCCGGCCGGCTTGTGTCTTCGCCTGCATCGTCGCTCATGCAGTCACCCCGGCGATGGCCGCTTTGAGCCGGGCCACCGCAATCGGCGAAACCGAAAGGGTCGTCAGGCCCGTCGCCAGCAGTGCATTCGTCAAGCGCATATCGGCTGCGGCATCGCCGCAGAGCGAGACCTCGACGCCGCGCCTGCGCCCGGCCTCGACGGTCCGTGTGATCAGCGCCAGCACCGCCGGATGTCCGGCATCGTTGAGGTCGGCGACAGCGCCGATGTCGCGCGCCGCAGCCATCGTGTATTGGGTCAGGTCGTTCGACCCGATGGAATAGAACGCCGCGCCAAAATCCTCCGCGCAGAGCGCTGCCGCGGGGACCTCGACCATGATGCCGAGCGGCGGCCGGGCGCAGGCGATGCCCTCTGCCTTGAGCGCCGCAAACTCCGCATCCAGCATGGCGCTGGCACGATCGAGTTCCGCGGGAACCGCGATCATCGGCAGCATCACCTTCAGCGTCCCATGGACGGCCGCACGGCACAGCGCCCGCAACTGCACGCGAAACACCTCCGGCCGCGCCAGCGAGAGACGAATCCCGCGCAAGCCCAAGAATGGATTGCGCTCGCCATCGATCGTCAAGCCGGAGATCGGCTTGTCGCCGCCCGCATCAAGGGTGCGGATCGTCACCGGCCGCCCCGCGGCCCAGTCGAGAATGCGCCGGTAGACGGCATACTGCGCATCCTCGCCCGGCAGCCCTCTTGACCCTTCGAACAGAAACTCCGTCCGCACGAGGCCGATGCCGTCGCAGATTGCGGGATCGAGACCCGCGAGGTCTTCGGGCGCAGCGACATTGAGAAGGACAGCGATGCGTCGGCCATCGGCCGTCACCGCCGGTTTGAGGCGGCCGGCATCGGCAGCGATTCGTGCGGCGTTCGCAGCCGCCACGCGGTGCTCGAACAGGCGGCGTGTTTCAGGGTTGGGATCAAAGATCACGGTGCCGGCGTCACCGTCGACCAGCGCCAATGACGGCGGCTGTCCGTTCGATGGCAGTGGACCCAATCCGACCACCATAGGAGCGCCGCGTGCCCGCGCGAGCATCGCAACATGCGACGAAGGCGATCCCGCGGCCAGCGCGATGGCGCCGCCGCGGGTCCAGTCGACGGCCAGGAACGCCGAGGGCGAAATGTCATCACCCATGACGACGGAATCGCCGGAGATTTTCGCGATCGCATCCGCGCCGTTCAGGCCGGCGAGCACGCGGTCGCGAATGTCGACCAGATCCGCGGCGCGAGCCCGAAAATATTCCTCATCCGCAGCGCGATAGCCGGCAATCTCCGCGTCGAGTGCCGCGCGCCAGGCATCGTCGGCGGCCGTGCCGGCCGCAACAGCTTCGTACGCCCCCTCCGCAAGCGCATCGTCGCCCAGCATCGCGACTTGAAACTCCAGAATTTCCGCGGCTTCGCTATGAACCGTCGCGATCAGTTCGGCGAGTTCCACTGCTGCCCCCTCGATCGCCGCCTTCAGTGCTGCGGCCTCCTGAACCGGATCGCCCTTCGCCGCTCGGCTCGCCACGACACTCGTCAACACGGCGACCGGGCCGATGGCGAGGCCTGGCGAGGCAGGATGGCCGGTGAGTTGGATCTCGCCCACGATCTCACGCCTCGCCGAAACCGTCATGCACCAGCGCCAGCATGGCCGTGAGCGCCGCCTCGCCATCAGGACCGCTGATGCGGAAATGCAGCGTTGCGCCCTGCGGCGCCTTCACACGCATCACCTTCACGGGGCTCTTGGCGTCCGTCCAGGGTCCGTCCGCCGCAAGCGCGATTTCGATCTTTGCGGTAAAGCCTTTCGCGCATTGCGTGAGCTTCACCGATGGCCGAGCGTGCAGGCCGACCGGATTGACGAGGACAGCGGAGGCGGTCAGTGGCGCAAAGGTCTGAGTCGCCCGGTGGGCGTTGGTATCATGCATAGAATTCCTCCGCGCTGCGCTTGACGGCGGCAAGCGACGAGCCGCCCGAAGACTCGGTCGCAGCAATCACAGCCCCCTCGACCACCGGGGCATTGCAGACCAGGACGCGCGCGCGCCGGTCTTCGGGAAGCATCTCCACCGCCATCTCCGAATTGGTCTCGGCACCCCCGAGATCGACAAGGATCGCGACGCCTGCCGGTGACCAGGCCGTCTCGATCGCCGCGAGGATTCCCGCAACGTTCGTACCGAGCCCGCCATCGACATCGCCACCGGTCCAGGCCAACGGCACTGCATCTCCGACCATCTGGCGCACCATATCGGCCGCACCTTCCGCTATCTTTGGTGAATGCGACACGATGACAATTCCGACATTGCCGGGACGTAAGCTGCTCATGTATTGACCTCGAACTCCAGTGTCTCAACTGCTGCACCGATCAGAAGGGACACCGAGCGCGAGCCGGGGTCCATATGACCGATCGAACGTTCGCCAAGAAAGGACGCGCGGCCGCGGATCGCCTGCATGGGCGTGGTGCGATCGGCCGCTTGCGCCGCTTCAGTCGCGATCGCCTTGGCATCGCCGCCTCCCGCCAGAACGGCGTGGACCGGCACCAGGACATCCAGCAGCGTCTTCTGCCCCGCTTCGGAACGACCGCGCGCCTTGACGGCGTCGATCGCCTTCTCCGTCGCCGCGACGAGATCGGCCCGGCTCGGCTGCTCCGGGAGCGCCTTGCCCAGTTCCATGAAGAAAGTCCCAACCAGCGGCCCAGACGCGCCGCCGACCTTCATGACCAGGGTCATTCCAATCGCTTTGAGCATCTCCGGAAGCAACTTGTCGGCAAGGCCCGGCAATGCCGCGAGCACAGCCTCGAAACCGCGCTTCATGTTCAGTCCATGATCCCCATCGCCAATCGCCTGGTCGAGGCTCGTCAACTCGTCCGCGTGTTCGATCACTGACCTTGCCAGTGCTCGCACCAGTCTTTCCCTGGCTACCCGATCGAGGCTCATGCCGCTACCCTCCAGCCCTTCGCATCGAAAAACAGCGGTTTGTTCAGACGGAGCGACACCACATCCCCGGCGCCAAAGCCCGCATCGGGATCCGCCAGGGTCACAACCGGCCTGCCGGCGAGGTCGAGATGAAGATGGCTCTGGTCGCCGAGGTGTTCGACCCGTTTGACGGTTGCCGAGACGTTGCCACCGCCGCGCGCAATCGTGAGGTGCTCGGTCCGCGCGCCGACCGTCTCGGCACCGGCTGGCGCGCCGGCGAACAAGGCCGCCGGCAGCAAATTGATCGTCGGCTGGCCTAGCCGCGCCGCGACATGCGCGTTGATCGGGTTCTCGTAAATCTCGCGCGGCGATCCGATCTGCATCAGTCGTCCGCCTTCGATCACGCCGATGCGCGACGCCATGGTCATCGCTTCGGTCTGGTCGTGGGTGACATAGAGTATCGTCGCGCCGAGATCGACCTGGATCCGCTTGAGCTCGAGGCGGAGTTCGCTGCGCAGCTTGGCATCCAGCGAGGACAGCGGTTCGTCCATCAGATAGATCGAGGGCGAACGGACCAGAGCCCGGCCGATCGCGACGCGCTGCATCTGCCCACCCGACAGCTGCGTCGCCTTGTTGTCCAGCTTGGTCTCGATATGAAGCAGACGCGCCACCTCCTGCACCTTCGCGCGGATGTCGGCTTCGGGCACGCGGCGGGTCGGCGCGCGCAACGCGAAGGCCATGTTCTCAAACACGGTCAGGTGCGGATACAGCGAATATTGCTGGAAGACAAAGGCGACATCGCGGTCCGCCGGCGCTTCGCTGGTCACGTCGCGCCCGTCGATGCGGATCGAACCGCTATCCGGCCGATCCAATCCGGCGATCAAACGCAGTGCCGTGGTCTTGCCGGCACCCGTCGGCCCGAGCAATGCGACGAACTCGCCATCCCCGACGGTCAACGACAGATCGCTCACGGCCTGCGTCTTGCCGAATGCCTTGGAAACAGCGTTGATCTCCACCTCAGCCACGCGCGCCTCCCTCATGCAGTGCGGTGCGTATAGCCCGGCCCGACGCCTTGTCGAAGATCGACAGCGTATCAGGCCGGAAGTCGAGCCCGACAGTCTCGCCAGTCCGAAAGGATCTGCTGCTGGGTGAGCGGGCCTTGAGTGCGCCGTAGTGCGTCGTCACGGTCACGATCTGCGTCGTGCCCAGATACTCCGTCCCATAGACCTCACCGCGGACCATGCCGCGATCGGTAAAGCGCACATGCTCAGGCCGCACTCCGAGCACGAGCTCGCTTTCCGCCATCGCCTCGCGCGCGGCAGGAATTGCGACGTCACGCTCGCCGAGCCGGATTGCCTGTGCACCAGTCTGCAGCCCGCCACGGAACGGCAGAAGATTCATGGGCGGAGAACCGATAAAGTCCGCAACAAACAGCGAAGCTGGCCGGTCATAGATGTCGCGCGGGCTCGCGACCTGCTCGACAACACCATTGTTCATCACCGCGATCCTGTCGGCCATCGCCATGGCCTCGAGCTGGTCATGCGTGACATAGACCGTCGTCGCGCCCAGCCGGTCATGCAAAGCCCGCAGTTCGTGAATCATGGCCTCTCGCATCTCGGTATCGAGCGCACCGAGCGGTTCGTCCATCAGGAAGCACTTCGGCTTGCGCACGATCGCCCGTCCCAGCGCGACGCGCTGCCGATCACCGCCGGCGAGGCCCGACACCGATCGATCGAGGAGGTGGGAGATCCGCAGGATGCACGCGGCCTCGACGACCCGCCGGTCGCGTTCGGCCGCACCGATGCCCTCGCATTTCAGCGGAAAGCCGATGTTGCGCCGGACATTCATGTGCGGATAGAGCGCGAAGAGCTGGAACACGAAGGCGATGTCGCGCGCCGATGCGCGGTTCATCGTCACATCTTCCCCGTCGAGCCGAATGGTGCCGGCCGTCGGCAGTTCCAGGCCGGCGATCATGCGGAGCGTCGTGGTCTTGCCACAGCCGGAAGGTCCCAGCAGGCAAAGGAACTGGCCGTGCTCCACCGTGAAGCTGGCTGACTTGACCGCATGAAACGAACCGAAGGATTTGTCGAGCGCCTCAATCTTGATCTGTGCCATCGCGCCCTACTCCCGGACTTTCGACACAATGGTGAACATCACGGTGCCGAACAGGGTCGTCGCAAACGACCAGGAATACAGCGTCAGGGAGAACGGCTGCATCAGCATGACGACACCGGCGGCGATGATCATCGTTGCCCCGGCTTCGAGCGGACCGCGGCGCAGGACGCGGTCTGCGAGACCGCGACTTGGGATCGATGGAGTGGCATCGAGACTCATTTGCGAACGGCTCCAAAGGTGATGCCGCGCAGCAGATGCTTGCGCAACAGGACCGTGAACACCACGATCGGCACCAGAAACAGCGTCGTGCCGGCGGCCACCGCGGGCCAATCCTGCCCGCCCTCGCCGATGATAATCGGAATGAACGGGGGCGCCGTCTGCGCGTTGCCCGAGGTGAGAAGCACGGCGAAAGCGTATTCGTTCCAGGCAAAGATCAGGCAGAAGATCGCCGTCGCCGCGATCCCGGTGGTGGCCTGAGGCAGCACCACCTTCACGAACGCCTGGAAGCGGGTATATCCATCGATCATCGCCGCCTCCTCGTACTCGCGCGGAATTTCGTCGATGAAGCCCTTGAGAAGCCAGACCGCGAGCGAGACGTTGACCGACGTATAGAGCAGGATCATCCCGAGCCGGGTATCCGACAATCCGACGGTGCGGTACATCAGGTAGATCGGAATCGCGACCGCAATCGGCGGCATCATTCTGGTCGATAGAATGAAGAACAGGAGGTCGTCCTTCAAAGGCACGCGGAACCGCGAGAAGCCGTAGGCCGACAAGGTGCCAAGCGCAACGGCGAGCACGGTGGAGCCGAACGCGATGATCAGCGAATTGACGAAGCGCGGCACATAGTTCGAGGGACCGGCGACCACCATGTTGCGGCTGCGTGCGGTGCTATCGCAAAGCCCCTGCGGCGGTCCCAGTGAGCGGATGAACTCCGGGGTCTGACGCGAGCGTGTCGTGAACAGATTGCAGAAGCCTTCGAGCGATGGCTTGAACATCACCTTCGGCGGATAGGAAATCGCATCGTCGGGCGACTTGAACGCGGTGAGCATGATCCACACCAGCGGGATCATGGTGATGATGGCATAGAGCACGACCAGCGAGCCGGCAAAACGCCTCGTAGTGGCCGACGGCTCGACGACCGAATGGGCTGTTGTGGCTGAGGTCATCGGCTTTTCACCTTGTTCAGCGCCTTCACATAGATGTTGGCAAGGCCGAAGACCGTCACGAACAGGATGATCGCGAAGGCCGAGGAATAGCCCGTACGCCAGCTCTCGAACGCCGCACGCTTGAGCGTGATCGAGGCGACCTCCGTGGTCGATCCCGGCCCACCCCCGGTGAGCAGATTGACCATGTCGAACATCTTGAAGTTCTCAATGCCACGGAAGAGCACCGCCAGCATGATGAACGGCAGCGCCATCGGCAGCGTGATCGACCAGAACTGCCGCCATTTGGATGCACGGTCGACCTCCGCCGCTTCATAGATATAGTCCGGAATCGAACGCAGGCCTGCGAGACAAATCAGCATCACATAGGGCGTCCACATCCAGGCGTCGACGATGACGATGGCCCAGGGGCTCAGCGTGACGTCACCCAGCATCTGGAATGACGAGGCATCGCGGCCGGTGAAGAAGGCGACCACGTAGTTGAACAATCCGATCTGGGGTTGATAGAGGAACGTCCAGAAATTGCCGACGACGGCGGGCGACAGCATCATCGGCAGCAGGATGATCGTGGTCCATAGGCCGTGGCCGCGGAACTTCTTGTCGATGAGGTATGCAAGGCCGAATCCAACGACGGTCTCGATCACCACCGTCCAGATCACGAAATGCGCCGTCACCTGCATCGCCGCCCAGATGTCCGGATCGGTCAGGATCGACTGATACCAGTCAGCCCCCAGCCAGATCGTCGGCACATTGGCCCGGTTGGCGCGGTAGTTCGTGAACGACAGATAGATCGTCCAGAGCAAGGGAAAGATATTGATCGCCAGCAGCAGCACGATCGTCGGCGTGATGAAGAGCCAGGCGAGCGTCCTGTCTGACAGGCCCCGGATACGACGCGCCACGCCTGGTCGGACCATGACGGCCCGATAGGTAATCCGCGAAGAGGCACTCAATTCATTCATTGCATCGACCGATCCTGGCACCGGGGCGTCGACGATCCGACAGTTCCGGTCATCTCGAAGGAAACCCGGAGCGCGAGCACACGCGCTCCGGGCGACTCGCCTCAGAACTTCTTGCCTTCTTCCTTGAAGATCGCCTTCCAGTCCCTCACCAGACCGTCGAGCGCTTCCTGTGCGGTGCCTTTGTCCGCGACCACATAGTCATGCACGCGCTTCTGCTCGGCCTGGAGCAGCTGGGCGTAGGAGGGCTCGGCCCAGAAATCGACTACCATTCCCATCGACTGTAGGAACTCCTTCGCAAAGGGCGCGCTGTTCGGGAAGCCCGGATCGTTCAGCACGGACTTGGCGCAGGAATAGCCGCCGAGCGCCCACCACTTCTTCTGGACGTCGCTGCCGGAGAACCACTTGATGTATTGCAGCGCCTCCGCCTGGTTCTTGGAGTAGGAGACGACCGAGATGCCCTGTCCGCCGAGTTGCGTCGCCTGGGCGGCAGGACCGGCCGGATTGACGAAGAAGCCGATCTTATCGCCGCCGACATTCGGGTCCTTGTGGAGGCCCGGGAAGAACGCGAAGAAGTTCATCTGCAGCGCGACCTGGCCGGACTTGAAGGCATCAAGCCCCTCCGACATGTAGGAGTTGGAGGCGCCGGGAGGCGTGCAGCACTTGTAGAGCTCCTTGTAGGCTTCGAGCCCCTTCACGGCGCCAGGCGAGTTCACGAACCCGTCCATCGCATAGGACTTCTTCGGATCGTCGTATTTGAAGCCGTAGTCGTAGAGATAGTTCGAGACGCCCATGGTGATGCCTTCCGAGCCACGCTCGGTATAGATCGAGGCGCCGTAGACTTTCTTGCCGTCGATCTCGCGGCCCTGGAAGAATTGCGCGATGTCGCGGAGCTCATCCAGCGTCTTCGGCGCGGCGAGATCACGGTTGTACTTGGCCTTGAAGTCCTTCTGCACGTCCGGCCGCGCAAACCAGTCCTTGCGATAGGTCCAGCCTACCGCATCGCCCATCGCCGGCAGCGCCCAATAATTCGGCGTGTTCTTCGGCCACTCGGAATAGCCGACCACCGTTGCCGGCATGTAGTCGTCCATGCTGATTCCTTCCTTCTTGAAGAAATCGTTGAGCTTGACGTACTGGCCGTTCTCCGCGGCGCCGCCGATCCATTGTGAATCGCCGATGATGAGGTCGCACAACGAGCCGTGCGAATTGAGTTCGTTCAGGAATCGATCAGCGTAATTGGTCCAAGGCACGAATTCGAACTTCATACCAATGCCCGACTTGGCGGTGAAGTCCTTCGAAAGTTCGACCAGCGCGTTCGCCGGGTCCCATGCGGCCCAGCACAGTGTGATGGTTTTGCCCTGCGCCTGTGCGGGCGTGGTCCCCGCTCCGACGCCGAATGCGGCGGCAACAGCCCCGCATGCCACAACAAGCGTCTTCGTTATTGTCCGTTTCATTACATGTTCCCTCCGAGTGGGCCGGCCATCGACATGGCGCGGCTTTCCTACCCGCTCGAGTGCTTCGAGCAGAGCGACACAGTCCGTGACGAGCTGAATAACTAAACTTGCGTTTCCTCGCGCCACCCGGATTCTATAGGTCCGGCAGGCTCGATTTGTTTAGTAAGACACGATTTACTAAACATTGCAAGCAGGGAAGTTGGCTGCTGCTTCGACACAGCGCCCGATGCCAGCACGCGATCTTTGTCCTAGCTCTGGGGATGATACGAAGAGCCGCGCAATAGCAGGCCGTGTCATGCCGACCCAGCGGCCACCGAAGCCGCGCGTCATACACACCGGGTTCTAGAAAACTCTCGCGGCGCTGGCTCGCTTCGAATGCAGTTCTTCAGCAATGGGCCGCCATGGCCCTCTGTAATGAGGGCCAACAATGGCTTGATCGCGCACGATGTGTTCAAATTCCGCCGACGCGCCCCTCTATCGGTGCCCGAGTGGCGCCGAATAGATCGGCGGCGGCGGTCTGTACCTTTCCGAGGTTACGCCGGGACGCTGGCATCCGGGACGATCAATGCCGGCGATCCCATCGTCGTCGCCAATTCCGGCAAACTCTCAAAGGTGAAGGAGCTCCTGACCGCCGAAGGCGCGCAGACCTCCGCCCAGGCCGGTGACGCGATCACGATCACGCTCGCAGACGAGTTGGACATCGCCCGCGGCGATCTGCTGATCAGTCCGGGTTCTCCTCCCAAAGTATCGGACCAGTTTGCCGCGCATGTCATCTGGATGAGCGATCAGCAACTCGTGCCGGGCCGCTCCTATTTGGCCCGCATCGGTACCCGGACGACCCCCGTTACGATCACCGGGATCAAGTACAAGATTGACGTCAACACGCGCGAGCATCTTGCCGCCCGCACGCTCGGCCTCAACGATATCGTGTTCTGCAACCTGTCGACGGACGTGCCCGTCGCGTTCGACCCGTACGGGCAGAACCGCAAGACTGGATCATTTATCGTCATCGACCGCCTGACCAATCATACTCTCGGCGCGGGGATGATCGCGTTTGGCCTGCGGCGTGCCGCCAATGTCCCTTGGCAGGCCACACTGATAGGAAAGTCCGAGCGCGCTGCGCAGAAGCACCAGAAGCCAGCCATCATATGGTTCACCGGCCTGTCGGGTGCCGGCAAGTCGACGATTGCCAACATCGTTGAGCGCCGGCTTCACGCCGGCGGCCACCACACCATGATGCTGGACGGCGACAATCTGCGCCATGGCCTCAGCCGGGACCTTGGTTTCACGGAGGCGGACCGCGTCGAGAATATCCGTCGCGCCGGAGAGACGGCAAAACTCCTGGTGGATGCAGGCCTGATCGTTCTCTGCTCGTTCATTTCTCCGTACGGCGCTGAGCGGGACATGGTGCGTCGTCTGGTGTCCGATGGAGAGTTCATCGAGGTATTCGTCGACACACCTATCGACGAATGTGCGCGGCGTGATCCAAAGGGCCTCTACGCCAAGGCGAAAGCCGGCAAGATCAAGAATTTTACCGGCTTCGATGCCCCGTACGAACCACCGACCACCCCCGAAGTGCACCTGCAAACGATTGGCCAGCAGCCCGAGCAACTGGCGGACCAGATCGTGAAGAAGTTGGCCGCACTCGGAATCGTGTGAGCGAAGCGTCGGCATGCCCGTATCCGGGCATGCCCCAACCAGTCGAGTCAGAGTCGTCCAAGACCCCGAACGGCTAGCGCCGCATCAGAAGTGGATCTCGGTTCGCATGCCAAGGACCCAGGCATTGTCGGTCTTCACGCCGGCGGCATTAAACCCGCGCCCGCCAGGATTGATGACGTACTGCGCATCGAACTTGAGGTTCATCCAGCCGGTCGCCTGCCAGCCGTACCAGACTTCGATTGGGACTTCGTTGCCGCCTGCATTCGGGCCAAAGGCAGCCGAATTGACGTGGGTCGTGCCCACAGCGAAGCCGACTTCATCCTGGGGACGCCAGGAGAACGTTCCGGTGTGCTTGACGCCCCAGGCGATCTGGTAGTCCTGGAACGACGTCCGGTGATCGGCGACCGTCGTATTGAGGAAGGTATACCAACCCAGTGCCCCGGGCCCCTCAACGGTCAAGCGCTGCAGGATCGACTCATAAACACCCCAGCGGCCTCGTTGATCTCCCAGAAACTGGGTCGGGACACCACCGACGCCGGGGATGACCTGAATGATACCCGGAAGGCCACCATCGATCGTCGACGCGCTGTCATACCAGCCGCCCAATCTCCAGGTCCCGTTCAGCGGACCGCTCGGCGCCCAGACCAACTCCACCGGCACCAAGACGCCCGACGCGGGGGTCGAACCAGGGATGCCCGGCAAGAAGTAGACGCTGGGGGTCTCCGTCGTCAGATAATTCGGATTGGCGTCGTAGACGCCGACCGACAATTGGAAATCCCTGGCGAAGTTGTAGTGGACGACACCGGCCCATTGGCTCACCGGCCAGTTGTAGATGTAGCCGCCCTGGATGTTGCCGGGCTGGCCGCCGCAGAAGGTCAGGTTGATGAACTCGCACAGACCGAAGAAGAAGTCGGAGCCGACTGGAAGACGGCCGCCCTTGAGTTCAAGCTGATCATTGAACAGCTTCTGCGAGTAATAGAGTTGGGTCAGGCGAAAAATATTGCCGCGGCCGAAAACTTCGTTGGTCAACTGCAAGGCCGGAATGCCTGCTTCGGCATTCAGATTGCTGCCGTAGCGTTGGACCAGCGTGAGGCCGACCGTGCCGCCCGGAATGCCGGCAAGCTTCCCCATATCGAGCTTGGCCCCGAACCACAGCTGTCCGGCGTTTGCCGCGGTGTTCCTGTCTCCGCCCGACAGGTTGCCGACGGATTCATTACCCAGCGTCAGGCCCAGATCGATGCCCTGCTCCTTCAGCCTGGTCCTGCCGAGATCACCAAACAGGTATGGTCTTGTCCAGAAATCATCGGTCTCAGCATAAGGAACAGGCGGCGCTTTCGTTAAAACATCGGCCGCATGCGCTCCACCGCCCCACAGAGCTGAGAAAGCAATCCCCACACAGCATGCGCGTGCGGTGTTCACAAACCTGAGCAACATTTCTCTCGTCCTCCCACCGTCTAAGGCTTTGTCTATCTTTGCCTCACGTCCTTGCCCAAAGCCCTCGAGCCTGGAACGTGCTCCTCCCCCAGCCGACGAAGCGCCCTTGCGTCGACTGGAGCCTGGATCTGTCATGCCTGATCGCCCGTTCTCGCTGGCAACGCATCCGCCCCGCGCGGTGACGCGCCCTGCTGTCCCTGCAAAAGTGTCGAGCTCGGCGCCGTGCGGGCGAGGCCGGCCAGCGCCAGCTGGCGCCGCCGACGGGCCTGCAATTGATGATCCGCCAGCACGCCGAGCAGAATCACCGTCCCCATCACCGCGAAATTCAGGGAATTGGGGATGCCCAGGATATTCACGAGGTTCTGTAGCACCTGCAGCAGCGCTGTCCCCAGCACGATGCCGAGAATAGAGCCCTCGCCGCCGCGCAGACTGCACCCGCCCAGGACGGCCGCCGCAATCGCGTAGAGCTCATAGAAGTTGCCAAAGGAGCTCGGTGAGACTGAGTTCGTGTAGAACACGAACAAGACTGTTGAGACGCCGGCGAGCCCGCCGCTGATGATATAGGCGGTTGCGATCACGACATTTGTGCTGATGCCGGAGAAGCGAGCCGCCTCCTCGTTTTTGCCGACGGCAAAAAGCCAGCGCCCGTAGACCGAGCGGTGCAGCAACACGCCGAGAATCAGCGCGAGGATGATGAGGAGGATGAACGTGTTCGGGATGCCCGCCACATTGCCGGAGGCGATGTTGCTCAGTACCCCCGCCTCGTCGCCGTAGCCGAAGCCGCGTGTCGAATCGCTCGTATAGTAGCGGGCGGCACCGCGATAGATCAGCAACCCACACAACGTCACGATGAAGGGCTGCATCTTCAGCCGAGTGATCAGGAAACCCTGGATGCCCCCCAGCGCCAACCCGCCCAGCAGAACGGCCAGCAGCGCGAGGGGCCAAGGAACCTCATAAGTCGTCAGAAGGTCGACGAATACGACGCCGAGCAGCGCGAACATCGAACCGAGCGAAAGGTCGATGCCGCCGGTGATGATCACGAGCCCCTCGCCAAGCGCAAACACGCCGAAGAGGCCGATCAAATTGGCCATATTCAACAAGTTCACCAGCGACAGGAAGGCCGGATTGATCGCGCCCGTGATGGCGGAGATCACCACCAGCAGCACCCCCAGGCCGAGTTCTTTCTTGATCATGGCGCAGCGGCTTCCACGGTTTCCAGCGCTTGGCCCATTGCCAGCCGCAACACGTTGTATTCGCTGAACTGCGGGCGCTCCAGCACGCCGCTGACGCTCCCTTCATGCATCACTGCCACCCGGTCGGAGACGCCGATGACCTCCTCCATGTCCGAGGAGATCATCACGATTGCGACGCCCTGGTCGGCGAATTCGCGCATCAGCGCGTAGATCTCGCTCTTGGCGCCGACATCGATGCCACGGGTCGGCTCGTCGAAGAACATCACGCGCGGCTGCATGGAAAGCCATTTGCCCAGCACGACTTTCTGCTGGTTGCCGCCGGAGAGCGTCACGACCTCCATATCGATGCTCGGCGCCCTTATGGAGAGGCGCCTCACCTGCTCTTTCGCGACCTTGCGCTCGTCCGCGCCGCTTACCAGCCACATCCGCGCATAATTCAGCAGGCTGGCCAGCGTCACGTTCTCCCGGATCGGCAACTCCAGCACGAGCCCGGATTTCTTGCGGTCTTCCGGCACCAGATAGATGCCTTGCCGGATCGCGTCGCGCGGCGATGCAACACTGATCGGTGCGTTGTCGATCCTGATCTCACCACCCAGCAGCGGGTCAATGCCGAAGGCGGCGCGGGCAAGAGAGGTGCGGCCAGCGCCCACGAGCCCTGCCAGGCCGAGGATCTCGCCATGCCGCACGGAAAGATCGATCTGCCGGTCGGGAAAGGCTGATGTCACGAGGCCGACGATGTTGCAGCCACCCGGCTGCGGCGGCCGTTTCGGCGGCGTGTACAGCGATTTCAGGTCGCGGCCGATCATCAGCCGGATCATTGCGGCATGGCTCAGCTCGCCCCGCGCCAGTTCCCCAACCGTCCGCCCATCGCGCAGCACCACGACGCGGTCAGCGCAGGTCATGATCTCGCCGAGCCGGTGAGAGATGTAGATCACTGCGATGCCGTGCGCCTTCAGATCGGCAATCACCTCCAGCAGCCGTTCAGTTTCCGAAATCGTCAGACTGGAGGTCGGCTCGTCCATGATGATCACGCGGGCATCGATCGAGAGCGCCTTGGCGATCTCCACCATCTGACGCTCGGCGATGGACAGGTTGTCGACCAGCGTCTCCGGGCTGAAATCGGCGCCCAGCCGCTCCAGCAGCGGCGTCACACGGGCGCGCATCTCCGCGTTGTCCACCAGCTTCAGCGGGCCGCCGCCAAGCATCTCGCGTCCAATGAAGACGTTCGCGGCGACGTCGAGATTCTCGAACAGGTTCAGTTCCTGATGCACAAAGGCGATGCCGGCCTGCGTCGCCTCGCTCACCGTCATCCGGGCATGGTCGTTGCCGCCGATGCGGATCACGCCTTGGCTCGGCGCGATCACGCCACCCAGCACGCGCATCAGCGTCGATTTGCCGGCGCCGTTCTCGCCGATCAGGCCCAACACCTCGCCGCGGTACACGTGCAAACTGACGTCGTCGAGAGCCATGACCCCGGGATAAGACTTGCTGATCCCGGTGAGTTCGAACAGGATTTCCGCCATTCGTTTCCTCCCTCGCGACGCCCGGCGGCTGTGGCAGCCGAGCGTCGAAAGGCGCCAAGAGTCACTTCTTCAGCAGTTCCTTGAGATTTGCGGTGAAGTCTGCAACGTTTGACTTGCTGATCACCTTGGTCGGCACGATCAGCTTGCCGCCCGCCGGGATCCAGGACTTGTCGCCGTTCAGCGTCTTGATGATGTTGGTGGCGGAGAGATAGCCGAACTCGTACGGCTGCTGCACGACCGTCGACTCGATCGTGCCGTCTGAAACGCCCCGCAATGTGCGCTGGTCCTCGTCGAAGCCGACGATCTTCACCTTGCCGACCTTGCCCGCCGCCTTGACCGCGTCATAGATCAGCGGTGTCTCGTAGCTCCAAAGGCCGGACAACAGCGCAATGTCGGGATATTTGACGAGCACGTTCTCCATGTTCGCCTTGGCCTTGGCGAAGTCCACCTGGTCGGTGAACACGTCAACCAGCTCGACTTTGGTGCCCGCGATCGCTTCCTTGATACCCTGCACCCGCTCGCGGGCATTGTCCGCATCCATCGTACCGACAAACAGCGCGATCTTGCCGCCGTTCGGCAGCGCCTTCTTGATCTCCTCGCCTGCTTGCCGCCCGGCCGCGACGTTGTCGGTGCCGATATAGGCGAGACGATTGCTCTGCGGCGCGTCGCTATCCGTCGTGATCAACACGGTCTTGGCCGCAACCTTGTTGAGCTCTTCGGTTGCGTGCGGTGCATCGTCTACAGAGATGGAGATGCCGGCGACGCCGCGCACCAGCAGGTCGTCCAACTCGCGCCGCTGGCCCGCCGCGGTCCCTTCGTTGGTGACGATCAACTCGATATTGTAATCCGGATGCTCCTTCTGTGCCTTCTCGAGCCCGCGGCCCGCGATGGTCCAGAAGTCGGCCGCGACATTGGTCACCAGCGCAATAGTCTTTTTCTGCTGCGCCTGCGTCACACCGGTGGTCATCGCGAGCACGGCCGCGCTCGCGAACAACGGCAGGATCCATCTCTTCATTGAGCTGTTCATGTGCACCTCCCTTTCGTCACTCCGGTAGCCGGGGTTGACGCGCGGCGCTTGTTGCGCCTTATTTTATTTTCGATGCGAATAAATTATGAAGGCGAAAATCTCTAGTCAAGCGCGACTTTTATTACACCTTCACGTGGTAATAGTAATTTCGGCAGTGTGTGACAGATTTGTCGCTCCTGACGACATCGTGCCGCATGTACGCAAAGTCGAACAAACTGAATAATTTCATCAAACGAACTAAATGAGGTCGCATGGATGAGGAGCTAAAGTCGACGCGCGCTTCGGGCTCGGCTCGTGAATCGAACCGCGGCCGCCTCATCGAAGTCTTGCGACGTCAGGGGCCGATGCCACGTGTGGAGCTCGCACGCAGTACGGGGCTGAGCTTCCCGGCCATTTCGGCGATCACGTCGAGAATGATGGCAGAAGAGCTGCTGTCCGAGACGGACGCGGCGATGTCATGGCCGGACGATACGAGCGAGGCGGACGCGGACGGGCTGAATGGCCGTCGTCGGGGACGGCCGGCGATACAGCTGACCCTGAACCCGGAGCTTGGCCGAGTCGTCGCGGTCTCGCTGCGCATGAACCTGATTGAGACACTGATCGCGGATTTCAGTGGCTCCGGCTTGGCGCAATCGCGGCTCGCACTCGAGACGCGCGCGCTCGATCCAGGCGCATTGTGCGATATCGTGATCGCGCAAATTGATGCCATGCTCGGCGCGACGGGCACCCCGCGCCACCGGCTGCTGGGAATTGGAATTGCGCTGCAGGGCATCGTCAACGCCGATACCGGCCGCCAGCTGTGGAGTCCGGTGCTGTCGGTCACCGACGTCGATCTGGCGACGCCGATCCGCCAAGCATTCAAGGTCGACGTCGTGATGGCGAACGACGCCGTCCCAGTTGCCCTGGCCCTCGCAGCGGCTGAACCGGCGCTCGCGGAGGGCCTGGCGGCCACGATCATGGTCGGCCACGGCGTCGGGATGGGCGTCGTCGTCGACGGTGAGGCACGCTGGGGTGTCGGCGCCAGCAGCGAGATCGGCCATCTCAAGGTAGCGCCGAACGGGCCGCAATGCCGCTGCGGTCAGCGCGGCTGCGTCGAGGCCTATCTCGCTGATTATGCGCTCTACCGCGACGCTCGCACCTTCGTCGACCTGCCGCCTGCGGTGTCGCAACAGCCGTCCGAGGCGCAGATGGCTCTGCTGCGAGACAGAGCACGGAACGGCGATCCCCGCCTCGAGCAATTATTCCGGCAGGCGGGTCACGCGCTTGCCGAGGCGGTCGCCGCGACGATATCGGTGCTGCGCCCGCATCATGTCGTCCTGGCGGGGCCCGGCTTGCAGGCCTTTGACATGATGCGCAACGCCTATGAGGACCGGCTCGATCAGGCGGTATTGCCGTGGCTGCTCCAGTCCACGGCGATATATGTGCGCCCAAGCAAGTCGGCGGCAATTGTCGACGGCATGGTGCGGCGGACGCTGCGGGTGGTCGACCGAAACTACATGGAGACGACCGAGCGAACACCGGGAGCTACGACTCTCGCTTAAGTCGCAAAGGGCAACCGAGCTTTTCAGGCGCCAAACCGAGAGAACTGGCCCTCACGCGCGCTGGCCGCTGATGGTCACCTCGTCAGCGGCGACCTACCACGCCGGCACCTCTTCTGTCACATGCACGGGGGACCAGCGGCGACCGCAATCACCGCGGCTGGACTTGCAGCGGCTCCGCAAGGCCCGTGACACGCCAGAACACGGCAAAGGTTCGCTGAATATGCGCACGCATCGCGCGTTCGGCGGCCGCCCCATCGCGCTTCAGGATGGCGGCAACGATCAGCGCATGATCGGCATTGCCGAGCGCCAGCTCCTCGCCCGTGGTCGCGCGGGCGATCGGCGTATTGAAGTAGAATTGGCCCGAATGGTAGATCGCATCGGTGAGCCGTCCGTTGCCTGAGGCACGCATGATGGCATCGTGGAAATCGCGGTTGGTCTTGACCCGCATCTCCTCGTCCGACCTGCGCAATTTCAACCGCCGCTCGTGGATGGCCACAATCGCCGCGATGTCCGATGGCGAGCCGCGCGTCGCAGCGAGGCTTGCAGCATAGCCCTCGAGCGCCATGCGCAGCTCGGCGTTCTGCCTGATTTCGTCCGGCGTGAATTCACGCACCGCCCAGCCGCGCTTGCGCGGCACGACGAGGCCAGCATGGGCAAGACGCTGCAGGCTCTCCCTCACTGGCGTGCGACTGACCTGCAGCCGCTCGGCCAGATCCAGCTCGATCAGAGGCTGGTTCGGGCGCAACTCGCCGGTCACGATCTGACGGCGCAGCACATTGTAGACGTCGCTCGACAGGCGGGATGGCAGCGGATCGTCGTGGAGCATGAAAAGCACCAGTTTTGCACACAAGTTTGCATACAAACTCGGCTTCGTCTATGGAAATGGTCAAGAGAGACGCCAGGGGAAAGCGAGGAGCGTGCATGCGGACCCATTGCCTCAATGGACAGCCAACGACGCCTGCGGACATGCCGGGGCTTGCCGACCTGATCGAGCATCTCGGCACGCCGGCTTTTCCTGCCACGCTGTTCCGTACGATGTTCGATTGGGCGCGAACCAACCACCTCACCGCATTCGCTTTCGAACCTCGTCGCTGATGCGCCTCGTGCTGAATTGACGAGGCTGGCGGCGCTTCCATAGCGACCCGAGATGCCGGCGCTGTCCCTCGATCAGGTGACAGACCTCCCTCCCCGGCCGGCTCATGGTTGCGATCAACATGGGGATTCTTCAATGAGCAATATCGACAATCTGACCGGTCGCCTCGCCGTCGTGACCGGCGGCAGCAACGGCATCGGCGCTGCCGCGGTCAAACGTCTTGCGGCGGCCGGAGCGGATGTGATCATCGGCTACCACAGCAGCGAGGCGCGCGCGCAGGAGCTGTTGCGCGGCTTGCCTGCCGGTCGGCACGACATCGCGCGCCTTGCGCTGGAAGATCCCGCCAGCTTCAAGGCGCTCGCCGCGCATATCGATGGGCGCGGCGGCAAGCTCGACATCCTCGTAAACTCCGCCGGATTCACCCGCGCGATTCCACATCACGATCTCGACACCCTGACCGATGACCTGTTCGAACAAATCCTGATCGCGAATGTACGAGGCCCCTATTCCGCCGTCCGTGCCTTGCGTCCGCAATTGCGGGCATCGGGCGACGCCGTGGTGATCAACGTATCTTCGATCTCCGGCTTTACCGCCTCCGGCAGCAACGTGGCCTACTGCGCCTCCAAGGCTGCACTCGACAATATCAGCATGTCGCTGGGCCGCGCCCTTGGGCCCGAAATTCGCGTGATCAGCGTATCGCCCGGGGCTGTCGCCACCGACTTCGTCCCGGGGCGCGACCGGGCGGCCCTGGAAGCCGGTGCGAAGTCGACGCCGCTCAAGCGTGTTGTCGAAGCGGACGACGTCGCCGCCGCAATCCTCGCCTGCGCCACGCATCTGAAAGTCAGCACCGGCACCACCATCGTCGTCGATGGCGGTCGTCATCTCTAGATCGAGCGCCGATCGCGAATATTGGAGGAGCAAGTTCCATGCTTGGCAAGTTTGCGGCAGCCATCATCGTATCGCTGTTGACCGTCCTTATCGCTTCGCCGGTCAGTGCCGCCGACCAGTGGCCGCAGAAGCCGATCACGCTGATGCACGGGTTCGGCGCGGGCGGCAATGCAGACACGATCTCACGTCTCGTTGCGGCCGGGCTCGCCGAAAAGCTCGGAGCTACGGTGACCGTCGATGCCAAGCCCGGCGCTGGCGGGAATCTTGCGTCCGAACTGGTGTCGAGGGCGGCACCGGACGGACACACCCTCATCCTTCTGACAGGAGGCCATGCCGTCTCGGGCGCGCTTTACAAGAGTCTGCGGTTCGACCCGGTTCAGGCTTTCAGCTTCGTGTCGCTCATCGGTACCTTCCCCTTCGTCGTTGCGACACGCGCGGACAGCCCCATCACCGATCTGTCCAGCCTGATCGCGGCGGCCAAGGCTGCGCCCGGAAAGCTGACCTTCAGCTCGGTCGGCTTTGGATCGACCCAGCATCTCGTCGGCGAGCTTCTGTCCCTGTCCGCCGACATCAAACTGACCCATGTGCCCTATCGCGGCGGCATGCAACCGCTGACCGATCTGCTCGGCGGCAATATCGACCTGATCGTGGACACCATCACCGTGACACGTCAGGGGATCAACGGCGGCACGCTTCGCGGGCTCGGCGTCACGAGCACAGAGCCCTGGCCCACCCTACCCAACGTTCCCCCGATCGGCAGCCGCATTCCCGGCTTCGAGGTGATCTCCTGGATCGGCATAGCGGCGCCGGCCGGCACGCCGGCCCCCGTGATCGAGCGGCTGAACGGGACGTTGAGTGCGCTGGTAGATGATGCCGCATTCCAGCAGAAGCTCGACGACCTCGGCGTTCGCGCCAAGGCGAGTTCTCCAGCCGAAATGCGCGACTTCGTCGCCGGCGAGATCGTGCGCTGGAATGGCGTCATCGACCGCGCCAGCCTGCAGAGAATCGAGTGATGCTCGTGCCGGGGCTCCAAGCGAGATCCAGCGAATGGGGTTGCGAGACCGGCCAAGCTTGATGGTGCCCTTTGCGCAAGAGCGGATGATCGGCACAGGTCCATAAGCGGCGCTCCATGCCCCGCTCCGATCATCTTCGTTCCACAAACGAACGACGCTTTCTGTATTTGAACGACAAGAATGCGCAGGTCGCGAGTATGCGATCTCGGGCAACTTGTTCGGCGCGCTATGTCGATCCACATCCTGCCGTACCGGTAGCTCGACGCACCGGTGAACGATGGAGATCGACCATGACTGGACTTAAGCTTCTTGCTGCCGTGGCCTTGTTGTCGAGCCTGACCGCAAGCACCGCCTACGCGCAATCTGGCTTTGCAAACAGCCATCCGGATACTTACGAGGCCGAGAATCCCAACCGCAACTTGAATGGCACGCTAACGCCGGCGGGTCGGGAGGGTCTCGAGTTGCCGGATGGCGCGGCTCCGGCGCAAGGAGCGGACAACACTATGGCACGCGCGGTTTCGCGTTCCTGCGCGGAGCGTTATCGATCCTACGATCCTGCAACGAGCACCTACATCGGCCAGGACGGTCAGCGCCATCCGTGCGAGTAGTGGCGCAAAACCGCAAATCAGCGGATCAAACGGACATTGTCGAGCTGAGCGCTCGTTAGCTCGATCGGATTCGAGGCGCCGTCTAAATGGTGTCTCCGTTTTTCCCGAACATGATGCTCGTCACGCTTACCTGATCACTCTCCCCGGTCTTGATGTGCTTCGTCTTTGCTGGGGAGATACGCCATTCGGAGATGCCGCAGCGGTCGCAGAGTAGTACCGCCGCGCGGGGGTGTCATAGCTGCGTATGGCGGTCGGGCCGTGTCCGTTCAGTCATACTCAGGCGTGTGCGAGCTTCCTCGCCTCACCGCACTTTCCGCAACCGCCGCCCCGATGACGGGCGCGCCCTCGCCTGGTTTCGGGAAATTCAACGTCTCGATTAGCTCACCGCGCGCCATTGTCGCCTCGCGGCCGCGCACCGAACGAAGCCTCCAGCCTTGATAATCTTCACCTACTTTCAGGCGCAGTGTGGCCTTGCTCGTTTGGTCTACAAAGATCGCAAGACTCTGGTCGGCACCGCTCACGGTTCCGACCAATGAGAGACGCAGTTCGACTTTTGGCGGGCTTGGCGGCACGGGAGGCGGCTTCGGCTCGGACAGCGAAGGGACGGCTGCTGGCGGCTGCCGGCGCAAGGGCGAAAAGATTGGTCGCTCGCGCGTGACCGACAGGCTCGCGAGCGGGACTGCCCAGAGTGGATTACCCTGCTCCCGCCCGACAGACGACTGTAGCGTCGCGCCCGGGTTGACTGGCGACGTCGAAGTTGCACGAGACTCCCAGAGCGAGGGATTGGATGACGGTCCGGCGCTGCTTGGAGCGCCGTTATCAAACTCATCCGCCAGCAGCGCCGAAGTTGAGGCGGAAACACCGAGCGAAGGCGCCAGGATCATCAGCGAAAGCCGCATCGATATTCGCAGAATGACCTTACACCGTCTCATGTCCTCGTCACTGGTCGAGATCCGGGCAAGACGCGCGGCTTGTTTTCAATGCGGCTGGCGGCTTGCATACGCGACAGAAGCGGTGGCAGGCACCGGTCGCCGGGGAAGTTAGGCTTATCGGTCGGCAGTGTGACAGCCGTACGAAATGACGATGACCTCGCTGATGCGTGGCAGAATGTTCCGGTTGCGACAATTCGCGTGACATCCGCCGCTTGCGTTGAGCGGCGCGCCGCACCGTCCGGTATGACATTGTTGTTGAATCGTCATACCGGACTGCTAGCGTAAGACCCGGGTTTGGGCTTGTTGCCACCCTTGTGGGCTGTAACAGTTATCGTGCGGGGCATGGCGGTGCGTGAGGTCTTGTTGCGGATGTTTTCCGCCGCCTGGCCGTCGGTCCTCTGCGCACTCCCAGCCGCCGCCCATGAGCTTGGTGCGGTCGCGCCCATGGAGCTTCCCCCGGTGACCGTTGCGTCGTCGGATGGCCCGCGCCCCAATAGGCTCGCGCGCAGCAAACCATCCAACAGCCGTGGTACACGGCATCGGACTCCCGCTCACTCGGATAACCCGACCGAAGGCGGCGCCGCAGCCGGTGCAGCGCCCGTTGGCTCCTCCGCCTTGCAGCCCACCGCCGCGAGTTCGATGCGCATCAACGGCGCGGAGGTCAATGCGGTCCCGTTCTCGCGGCCCGGCGAGGCACTGGAAGTCGTGCCCGGCCTGATTGTCACCCAGCACTCCGGCGAGGGCAAAGCCAACCAGTATTTCCTGCGCGGCTTCAATCTTGACCACGGCACCGATCTGGCGATCACCGTCGACGGGATGCCTGTCAACATGCCGACTCATGGGCATGGGCAGGGCTACGCCGATATCAATTTCCTGATTCCCGAATTGATCCAGTCTGTCAATGTGCGCAAGGGACCATATTTCGCCGACCAGGGCGACTTCGCGTCCGCCGGCGCCGTGGCGATCGACTACGTGAACAAGCTGCCGAAGAACATCGCGGAGATGACCTTCGGCAGCTTCGGCTACCACCGGGCGTTGGCGGCGGGATCGACCGCCGTGGGCGCCGGCACGCTGCTGGCGGCGATCGAGGCGGGCAAATATGACGGCCCGTGGGAAGTGCCGGACAATGTCCGCAAGCTGAACAGCGTCATGCGCTACAGCCAGGGCACGGCGACCGACGGCCTGACGCTGACGGCGATGGCCTATTCCAACGGCTGGACTTCGACCGACCAGATCCCACAGCGCGCGATCGACCAAGGCCTGATCAATCGCTTTGGCACGCTCGATCCGACCGATGGCGGCACCTCGAGCCGCTTCAGCTTCTCCAGCAACTGGGCGCAATCAGGCGACTACGGACAGACCAATGTCAGCGCCTATGTCGTGCGCTCCGACCTCCAGCTCTTCAACGATTTCACCTACTTCCTCGACAACCCCGTCAATGGCGACCAGTTCAGCCAGCTCGACCGCCGTACTCTCGGCGGCGTTGATGCGCGGCATGCGTTCGATTGGCGCTTTGCCGGCGTCGAAGCCCAAACCCGCGTCGGCGTGCAGAGCCGCTACGATGATATCCATGTCGGCTTGTTCAAGACGGAGCAGCGCGCATGGCTCTCGACCGTGCGCGATGACCGCGTGCAGGAGGGCAATGTCGGCCTCTGGACCGATACGACCGCGCGCTGGACCGACTGGCTGCGCACCACGATCGGCATCCGCGAAGATTTTTTCGCCGGACACGTCTTCAGCGATACACCGCAGAATTCGGGCAACGCGCAGGCGTCGATGGCGAGCCCGAAGGCCGGCATCGTGCTCGGCCCCTGGTACAAGACCGAGTTCTACGGCAATGCCGGATACGGCTTGCACAGCAACGATATCCGCGGCGCGACGATCACGGTCGATCCCAACGACAAGGTGACCCCGCTTGACCGCGTGCCGCTGCTCGTGCGCTCTCGCGGCGCTGAACTCGGCATCCGCACCAAGGCGATCGACAGTCTCACCAGCTCGCTCGCCGTATTCGTGCTCGACTTCGACTCGGAGCTATTGTTCGTCGGGGACGCCGGCACCACGGAGCCGAGCCGGCCCAGCCGCCGCGTCGGCGTGGAGTGGACGAACCAGTACAAGCCAGTGCCGTGGGTGACGGTAGATCTCGACGTGGCCTATACCCGCGCGCGCTTTACTGATTTCGATCCCGCCGGGGACCGCATCCCCGGCGCACCGGCGTGGGTAGCAAGCGGCGCAGTCACCCTTGGTGGCGACACCGGCTGGTTCGGCGCGTTGAAGGCGCGCTATTTCGGCCCGCGCCCCCTGATCGAAGACGACAGCGTCCGCTCGCAGCCGTCGCTGATTTTCAATGCACGCGCCGGCTACAAATTCGACAATGGCCTGCGGCTGCAGCTCGACGTGCTCAACCTCTTCAACGCCCGGACCAACCAGATCGAATATTACTATCTGTCGCGGTTGCCGGGAGAGCCCATCGACGGCGTCGGTGATCGGCACGTCCATCCGGCCGAGCCGCTCGCGGTGCGACTAACGGTGGCGGCAAGATTTTGATCGCACCGGACCCACGGCATCAATGAGCGACACCGACCGGCATGAAAGCAACCGGCCCTGTTTGATCGTCACAAATGCTGAACAAATCTGACATAGAGCGGATGCTTTGATCGGCCAAGAGCACGAGTTCGGCCGATGGAATCTTGGATCATGCGATCGTCAAGACCCCGGCTTGTATCGCGCAGCCGGTCGAGTTCGGGAAAGGAGTGAAAGGAATGCAATCCGATCCGGACAGTGCCGCGATCGCTTCGGCAGAACAGTTCGCAGGCGCGGTCCAGGTCGAGGCCGCATCGGCGCGCTCTCGTCAAGCTGCAAGCTGCGATTGGGCGCTGATCCCGATCGTGACGGCGTCCGGCTTCGCCGGCCTCGGCTACGAGATCGTGTGGACACGTCAGCTGAGTCTTGCGCTGGGGACCGAGATGATGGCGGTGCTTGGCGCCATTGCCGGCTTTTTCGGCGGTCTGGCACTCGGTGCGTTTGCGCTCGATGCGCTGATCCGGCGTTCGCGGTCGCCATGGCGCGTCTATGCGATCCTTGAGGCCATTATCGCAGCCTGGGGCCTGGTCAACGTCTGGCTTTTGCCCGCGGCTGGCCGAGCCCTGTCGCCGCTGCTTGGTACCGAGCCGTCCCCGGCCCTGCTTTGGGCCGGCAGCTTTGCGCTTCCAACGCTCGTTCTGCTTCCCGCAACGACGGCGATGGGCGGAACCTTGGCCGCACTGGAGCGGATGACGCGCGAGGCTCGGGGCGAGGCTCGCGTCGCGGCAGGAGTATATGGCGCGAATACAGCCGGGGCCTTGGCTGGAACGCTGGCTTCCACATTCCTTCTGATTCCCGCGCTCGGATTCTCCGGCACCCTGGTCTGCCTCGCGGGCGTCAACATGTTCTGCGCCCTGAGCGCGCTCGCGGTCGGAGCGGCGTCGGGCAAAGCGCGAGCCGCCGAAGTGGCGCGGCCAAAGCCGGTTCGAGAGCTGCGGCTCACATTCATCCTGTTCGTCACCGGTCTACTCGGAATCGCATTCGAGGTTCTGGTGGTTCGGCTTGCGGCGCAGGTGATGCAGGACACCGTTTATACCTTCGCAGGACTGCTGGCTGCATATTTGCTCGGCACCGCGGCAGGCGGACTGCTCTGGCAGCGCGCCGGGCTCCATGCGCAAGAGGGTAGCCTCCGCGGCCTGCTTGCCGGAACGGCGTTCGCTTGCGTGATGACTGCATCGTTCGCGCCTTATGTCGGCCGCCTCGTCGAGACCGCGTCCGCTGCAGGCGTGCTCGGTGAGCTGGCAGTGGCGATAGCGCTGTTCCTGGCGCCGTCGACCGCGATGGGAGCGTTGTTCGGCCTGCTGGCGCAACAGGTGCGAGACCAGCGTGGATCCGTTGGATGGGCTGTCGGGGTCAACAGCCTCGGCGCCTCCATCGCGCCGCTGGTGGCAGCGCAATTTCTCATCCCGACCTTTGGTACGTGGAAGCCACTCCTTCTCGTTGCGCTGGGCTACCTGCTCCTCCTCCCACCCGGCTGGCCGGCCTTGGCATGGACCGCGGCACCGGCGATTTTCGCGCTTCTCCTGTGGGCCCATCCCGCTCTCCCGCTGACGAAGGTGCCGTCTGGTGGCGCACTGCTTGCGGTTCATGAAGGGCCGATGGTGACTGCCAGCGTTGTCGACGACGCAGCAGGTGTGCGCTATCTCGAGGTCAACGGCCATTTCCGCATGGGCGGCACAAGTTCGGTTCGATCCGACTACCGTCAGGCGATGTTGCCTCTGCTGCTTCATCAAGCTCCGCACCAGGCCTTATTCCTCGGCATTGGGACCGGCGCCACCGTGGCCGGCGGATCGCAGATGCCCGGTGTAAGCGTGCTCGGCGTCGAACTGTCCCAAGAAGTGGTGGACCTGCTTCCCTGGTTCGCTGGTCCGGCGGGTGCTCCAGCATCCCGGGTGACCGTCGCGGATGCCCGCCGGTTCATCGCTGCGGATACGGGTCGGTATGACGTGATCGTCGCCGACCTGTTTCATCCGGCGCTGGATGGCAGCGGCGCGCTCTACACCGTGGAGCATTTCGAGGCAGTGAAGCGCAGGCTCGCACCCGGCGGCGTCTTCTGCCAATGGCTTCCCCTATATCAGCTCGATCTGCCCTCCTTGCGCGCCATCATCCGCGGCTTTCTCGACATCTATCCCGACGGCTCGGCCTGGCT
Source organism: Bradyrhizobium sp. Cp5.3 (assembly GCF_000426265.1). Classification (NCBI taxonomy): domain Bacteria; kingdom Pseudomonadati; phylum Pseudomonadota; class Alphaproteobacteria; order Hyphomicrobiales; family Nitrobacteraceae; genus Bradyrhizobium; species Bradyrhizobium sp. Cp5.3. The sequence continues at coordinate 49,089 of NZ_KE384516.1, forward strand.
CAACCACTACAGCGTACGCACACCCATGCTTGCGCTCGTTAGCGCAGGGGACGGCGGCTATTTCGATGCCGACGCGCTCGCTGCCCGGCTGCGCGATCCCGCGGTCGCGCAAGTCGCACGGCCGTTGGGGTTCGAGGCACCGATCGATTTGCTCGGCCAATACCTCGGAGGCCCGCGCGCTCTCTCCGCATTCGCCGGCGAAGGCCCGCGCAATACGGATGACTATCCCTTCGTGACCTTCGATGCGCGTCGGAACGTCCATGCACTAACAGCGCCGCCCTGGTCACTCCTGCTTGCCGTCACGCGCACCATGCAAGCCGATGCGGCGGAACTCCTGGCTGTTGGACCAGAGCGCGAAAGTCTGAGCAGACGGCTGAGCTCCTACTGGCGCGCGCGCAACCGATTTCTCGAGGCCGGCGCGTCGCTGCCAGGCGATCCGCGCGGGACAGCCTTGATTGAAGCGGCTGCGCCGGGCCTCATCGAGGCGCTTCGCCTGAGCTCCGAATTCGATCCAGCCTACGGACCGCTGATGGGCATGGCGAGATCCCTGATGAGTTCAGACCGGGCGGCGGCTGCGCGCTTGCTGCGCCAGATTGACCGGGCAGCACCATCGCGCAGCGAGGCCAGGGAGCTGCTGCTACTCGAATTTGGACTACGAATGGAGTGACCAGCGCGCTCGCTCAAGGCGCAAAGTTGATGCGATAGCCCCAGCAGTCAAGTTGGTCGGGAATCGCGTTGAAAGCGATCGTAATCCTCTGCTCACCCTGATTTCTCGGCACCTCGTGGTAGAGGTAGCTTGGAAAAAGAACGAGATCTCCCGGCTCGGCCTCCGGCAGCACGTACTTGCCCGCATTGAACGGGCCGATCGCGGCGGTTCGCGTATGGTGGCGGAAGGAGAAATCGAAACCGCCGGGCGGCCGCACGAAAACCGTCTTGCAGGCCGGGTGCGAGGGCGTGAGATAAAAGATGCCCGAGACGAAACTGTTGGCGTGGGAATGCAGCGTCTGGTTTCCGCCCGTCTCGAGCATGTTGGTCCACATCTCCTTGACCGTCCAACGCAGCTTTTCGCCGAACAGCAAGACGCCGAAATCGACAAGCTTTGGGACGGCAAGTTCAGCGATCTGTCGAAACAGCTCGTTGTCGCGCGGATCGGCAACCTCGGTGTGGAAGAGCTGACCCGAGCGCAGATTGCCTTCGGTCCGAGTGTTCCGGATCGCCGCGACCGCGGCTTCGTTCAGCGATGGAGGGAGCAGCTGAGGCGAGCGCAGGAGGGGAATCGGGAAAAGCGGCTCGATCTGATCCATGTCGCAAAATCTACCTGTTCTTCGTGGCGGGCAACCATGCGCGAGCAAAGGTGACACTGCGATGACAGCGAGCAGGATCCACAAAATCTTCCGAGCTACTCGTCGGGCTTGAGCACTTTCAGCTTTTCGCCGGGTAGCAGCTCATGGCGCCGTTCGCGCACCTCTGCGGAGGCGCGAGCGGCCATCTCGAGACACTCGTCGAATTCCCCATTGCCGGCCTCGACCTTGGCCTGGTGCAGGTGCCGCTCGGCAAAATAGCGCGAGAGGTGATCGGGTGGCAGTTCTTCTGCCAATGCGCGCGCCTCCCCGATTGCAGCTTTGCAATCTTCCCACGTAGGCTCGTCCGGAGCCGGCAGAACGGCGCCTGGCGCGGCCGCGACGCAGCCTGGGTCAAGGAGAAGGCACAGCGCGCAGAGACCAATTCGAAACAAGAACACCACCGAACGCAAGCAGCTAGCACACTTCAAAGCTATTCCGGCGGGAAGCATCGATCTTTGCCTCCCGCCGGACAGTCTCAGGTACGTCAGTGCTGGTCGTTCTCGGCCCTATGCCCCAGGCGCCGCGCCAGATCCGCGTTCGTCTCCACCAGCAACTTTGGCGAACCCTCCGGCCTGATGAAGATGGGATTGGCGTAGAACCAGACGTTCGACCAGGCCTGAATGTCGTGGGTCACCTTCTTGACGCCGTTGACCGTCTCCAGATGCGCCGGGCACGCCGGGTCCGCGCAGCTCACCTTCGCATTGTTGGCGTCAAGCAGCGGATTGCCTGCGGTGTCCGTGACATTCGGAGTACCGACCGGGATGTTCGTTCCGCGAGCGCGGACGTAGAACGGAGTGTTACCGGCCGTGATCGTCGTCGTGAAGCGCAGCCGGACGGAGTCGCGGTCCCGGTGCTCGCGGTGCATCTTCGTCGCCGGGATCTGCCGGACGACGCTGGCAGTGGAATTGTAGACGATGTCCGCGCCGGCAGTGCCCCCGGCGTTCGCCACCGCATAGCCGGGCGCGCCCGGTGCGACGACGCCGGTGATCTTGCCGCTGATCAAGTCGACGTGGTCGAGCGACGGCTTGTTCAGCGGTTGCTTGATCCCCACCTGCTCCAGCAGCGGATTGTTGAAGCTGTAGGGGCTGTTGTTCTTCGCCGGGACGGTCATCTCCATCTCGACCGTCACCTGATCGCCGGGCCTCACGACCAGCGTTTCACCCATCGTCTTCCAGTCGTCGCCCCGCGCTCTGGCACGGAACACCATGTCCGAACCGATGAGGTCCGCGTTGACCGAGTAGGAGTTGCCCGATCGCATCCCGTCGATGACCGACTGGGAGGAGAACCTTCCTTCATTCGGAACGTACAGCCGGGTGTACTCGCCGGGAATGAAATCCGCGGTCGTGAACGCGTCGCGCGCGCCGCCCGCGCCGCGGCTGTGCCAGTCGGAGCTGACATAGATGAAGAAGTTCCGACCTTCGCCGAGCAAACCATCCCACAGGCCGCCCACTTTCGCGGTGTAGATTCCGCTCATGCCGTAGGTGCCGCCGCCAACCGCAGTAGCCGTGTAGGAACCGGAGCCGCCAGTGAGACCGCCTTCTGCGAAATGGCCGGGCGACTCGATGCCGAACGCGACCGTCGGTCCGGCATTGTTGAAATCGCGGAAGTGCTCGATGTTGTAGCCCTTGCTACCCGAGGGGTCGAATGGCCCCTGGCGCTCGGTGTGTGTGGGAATGACATAGGATTGCAGCGGATGGTGCGCCTGCAACCATTTGATGCCTTCGAGCGCCTTTTGGTGACCCGCCGTGCCCGTGTTGTTGACGTTGTCCTTGCCCTGCCAGAGCTGGTCCTCGCCGCCTTCTCTGATGGGGCCGATCGCGTCGGTGTCGGACCGGTCGAAGCGGTACTCGAACTCCGCCATCTTGTCGGCATTGCCGCCCCGACGCGGGTTCTGCCCGGTGATCACCGCAACGTCGACGTGCTCGTGACCGGGAGCGATCCATTCGAGCCCTTCGATCAGCACCTTGTTGTACATCGGCGCCCGGTTGACGATGATCGGATACTCGATCTCCTTGATCGACTGCCAGCGCCACATTTTGGCGTTGCTGCCCGTGCCGTTCGGGGTGCCCTTCAGGCTCGTAATCGTAATGCCGTCAATGGTTTGGCCGAGCGTCTGATTCCAGGTCGTGGTCGTGTCGCCGGGGAGATTGGCGCTCGTGTCGCTGAAGCGGCAGTCCCGGTTGCCCGAACCGCCGTGATTGCCGAGCGTGAACCAGTCGAGATCGAAATTGTTGCCTCCGCCGGCAGCGACGCCCTTCGCGACAGAGCGGTCGATTGAGTAGCCCGCGGAAACCGAACCGTCGGTGCAGGTGTTGTGATTGTGCATGTCGCCGGCAACATAAGGATTGCCCCTGTGGCGATCCCTGCCGAACTCCTCGGCCACGGCGCTCTGAGTCAGCGCCAGAGATGCTGACGCTGCGGTCAACAGGATGGTCTTGCTAGTCGGAAACATCGATCGCCCCTTGCTCGGATTTGAGTCATCGCGAAATTCAACAAGAGTGACAGGAATCGAAAACCGCCTGATCCCCGGACTCCGTACGGCGACGAAATGACCAGAGCTCGAATACAGCTTCGTGAAGGATTTGTGTTGCCGCGCGCAGCTTCCGAACAATTCGTGCGACATCTTGTCTCTTGCAACTTTTCTGCGCCGCATCGGCGATTGCAGATGACAGATGAAACGCGCTGTCGCATAAGGCGCGCGGCCAAGCCATACCGCGAAGAGTTTGTGACACCAACATGTCAATGCCAGCGACGTCAAATGAAGTGCAATCCCTTCCGCGCACAGAACGCTCGAACCAGAGCACCGATGCCGCGCCCGGTGCAACGCAGCCTTCGCGGTCGATCATCGCTGCGGCCACGCGCTTGTTGCGTGAACCGTTGCTGCACTTCGCGCTGCTTGGCGCGGTGATCTTCGGCGTCGACGCTCTTCTGCATCCCCCCGCCAAGGACGAAAAGCTGATCACCGTAACCAAGGCGATGCGCCAATCCTTCATCGAAAACTTCGACGAGGACAAAGTCCGTACCCCTTCCAACGACCAGCTCCAGAAGATGATCGACAGCTGGGTCGCGAGCGAAATCCTTTACCGCGAGGGCAAGGCGCTCGGTGTGGACCGCGGCGACGAAATGATCCGCGACCGGATTGCCTTCAAGATGCAATTGCTGATCTTCGATCAGATCCGGGTCCAGCAACCCACGGACGAACAGCTTCAGGCGTGGTTTGCGGAAAATCATGCCCGCTTTGACGAGCCGGAGCGCGTCTCATTCTACATCACCGCGCCGACGGACCAGACAACGGCGCAGCGCCAGCTCGAGGACATTGTCCAGCAACACGAAACAGAGGACTTGCAGCAGCAGACCCGCGCCATCCTCGCCCGGCCGGTTGCGAGCCTTGCTGCGTCCTTCGGTGAGGAATTCCGTGATGCACTGCTGACGATACCGCAGGGGGAATGGAAGGTCCTGCGCTCCAAGGATGGTTGGCACGTTGCTCGTCTCGATTCCCGGCGTCAAGGAACGCTTGCCAGTCTCGAGACGGTTCGGGATGAGGCCGCCCGGATTTGGCATACGGAAGAAACGCGCAAGCTGGCATGGGAAGCGGTCAAGCGGCTCAAGACTTCCTATCAAGTGCGGTACGAGCAATGACGGCGATGCGCTACTTGCGTCTGGCGCTGGTCGTCCTCGCCACGCTGATGCAGCCGTCCACGCTCGGCGCGCATGAGGCGAGCCTGGGCGTGCTCGAATTCCGCGAGGTCCGCCCCGGCGCGTTTATCGGCCGCTGGACCATGGAGCCCTCCATCGGCGCTGGGCGGATCGATCTGCGGGTCCCACCCCACTGCTTCCTCCGGCTGCCCGAAATGAACTGCGGCCAGAAGGGCCTTGTCGGCTCGATCACCATCACCAACCTCGGCGCCAACATGTCGGCTGTCCTGATCAAGGTCATTCCGATCGCAGGTGAGCCGCGCAGCTACACGATCTCGACCGCCAATCCCGTCGTCTCCGTCCTTGGCACCGACGCCCCGACGCTTGAGGCCTGGATCGAGCTGGCCAAGACCTATGTGAACTACGGGATCGATCACATCCTTTTGGGCGCCGATCATCTGCTGTTCGTGTTGGGTCTGATCTGGATCGTCGGCGGTGGCTGGCGATTGGTGAAAACGATCACCGCCTTCACCATCGGACACAGCGCTTCGCTTGCCGCGGCGGCGTTCGGCCTCATCGGAGTGCCGGAGCGCCCGCTCAATGCCTGCATTGCATTGAGCATCGCGTTCGTCGGAGTCGAAATCGTCAAGCAACAGCGCGGCACGATGGGCATCACTGCCCGTTATCCTTGGGCTGTCGCATTCACCTTCGGTCTTGTTCACGGTATCGGTTTCGCAAGCGCCCTGGCTGGACTTGGACTCGAACGCAGCCTCCTGCCCGCGGCGCTGCTCTTCTTCAACATCGGCGTGGAGATCGGTCAGCTTGCCTTTGTGCTCCTCGTGCTCGCGCTGATCTGGGCGCATCGGCGACTTGATGCCGTCGTGCCGCGCTGGGGCGAGGCTCTCCCGGCCTACGCCATCGGCTCAGTATCGATGTTCTGGTTCTTCGGCCGCCTCGTGCGAGTGTTTGCCGCGATCTGACAGAGAGACGTACACACCATGTCGTTGCGCATGTTCAGAGTTATATCGACCGCGATCGTTGCCCTTGCGCTGACGCAACCGGCGTTCGCGCACGACCAGGTCGGTGTCGCCGGCGGGCTCTTCAGTGGCCTGCTGCATCCGGTCACGGGAATCGACCATCTGATTGCCATGGTTGCGGTCGGGATCTGGGGGGCGCAGCTCGGTGCGCCTGCGATCTGGGTGCTCCCCATCACGTTTCCGCTCGTCATGGCGATCGGCGGGGTCTTGGGGGTGCTGCGAATTCCGCTGCCGATGCCGGAGGTGGTGATCGCAGTTTCAGCGCTGGTCCTCGGGGTGGCCGTCGCCACCCGCCTGCGCTTGTCGTTTCCGGTTGCCGCCGTCATTGTGGCCGTCTTTGCGGTCTTTCACGGTCATGCGCACGGCGCCGAGCTTCCAGGCTCGGCGAACCCGATGGCTTACGGGGTCGGCTTTGTCACCGCCACCGGCCTGCTGCATCTCGGCGGAATCGCGATCGGCACTCTGACGCGCTGGCCCGCCGGAGAGCGCGTCATTCAGGGACTCGGGGCCGGCATCGCAGGACTTGGCTGCTACTTCCTCGTCCAAGGCCTCGGAGCTATTGCATGAAACTGAAATTCAGACGCGGATGGATTGCCGCCGCGCTGTTGCTCGCCCAAGGGGGAGCAGCCGAGGCTCATATCGTCGCAGCTCGCCTCGGCGATTTCTATATGGGTGCATTGCATCCTTTCACCGATCTTCAGGATGTCATTCTCTGGACCGCGACAGGCGTGCTGGCCGGCTCGCTTGGAGCTTCAAGGGGACGCTGGCTTATCCTGGCGTTTCCGCTTGGACTATTGGTCGGTTTGCCTCTGGGGCGCATTTTCGGCGCGGCTTCGGCAGGACTTGCGGACGCCGCGATGATGCTGGCGATAGGTTTGATGCTCGCGGCAGCAGCGCGAATTCCCACATCCGCGTTGTGTGCGATTGCATTCGGATTGGCCGTGATGCGCGGCGCTGCCAACGGCGCAGACCTCGGGCCCGACACCGACCGAGTGCTGTTCGCTGCAGGATTGGCCTGCGTCGGCTACACCATCATTACCCTCACGATGGCTCTGACCGTCGTCTTCAGAGGGACCGAGTCCGACGGCTCGGCGCCTTGGCGAACGATCGCCGTTCGCGCGCTCGGAGGCTGGATCGCGGCCATCGGTCTCATGATGGCGAGCATTGTTCTGGCTTCTTGAAAGAACGTTGCCAATCCGCGCATGACGATCGGCTCTTCTGCGGCGCCCTTCCTAGGCCGGTTCGACAGAGGATTGCTCCACGAGGCGAGCAATGGCGGAAATTGAGTCCAATCTGGTCAAGTCGAAGCCAAGATCGGAAAAATTGATCCCATAGTCGGTCTCGACGCTCATGATGAGCTCCACCGCATCGAGGGAATCAAGGCGGCCGCTGGAAAACAACAGATCGTCGTCGTGAAGCGGCGCACCGTCTCCCTTCATGAGAAGTCGCTGCATAATGTAGCTCCGCATACGTGATTTCACTTCGGAGGCAGGCACTATTGTCATGTTGTTACTCCCAGAAGATAGAAAAGGAATTCGGCGCGTTGCCAGAGCGTGTGCTCGCGATCGAGCGGCGCGTCAAAGACGTGCAGAATGCAGAAGAAACCACAAACCCAGAGACAAGGAAGCAGCCGGCCGCGCAGCCAGCCTCGTGTCGCCCGTTGCGGCACACGGCGCAGCTGCGATACGGCCACGCTCATGGCGAGGACAAATGTGTAGAACGCGTGCGATTGCTCGCCGACCACAGCGTTCCAAAGACCCATGTCGACGACGAAGCGAATGTCGCGGATGAAGTGAAACAGCAGATTTCCGAGGCAAGCAGCAACTAACGTCGCGAAAAACAACCGAAGCCTGCGATGGCTTCGGAAGCAGCGAACGAAGGTCGGATAGAAGAAATGATCGACCAGCAGCTCCTTGAAGTAGAAGTAGTACCGGTTCCAGAAGTCGGCGAGGCTCGCGGACTCCAGCGGCCGGTACGTGTTGCGCAGCAGGCGAAAGCCGGCGAGGCGCGCGGTCGCCACGATGATCCCACCGAACACGGTCATGCCGAGGAGATCTTCGACGAAGTAGGCGATCAGGCTGGTCCAGCCGATCCAGCGCGGATAGGGATCGTGGACGATATGGCGGAGCAAAGTGTCGTCGAAGGTCGGCAGCCACAAGATGCCGTGGACAAGCTCATTGAAGCAGCCTCGCCCGACGGCCAGCAGCAGCGTCCATGCCGCCAGCTTCACGCCCTTGAGCTGGGTAACGGCGAGTTCCTCCGGCGTCTTCGCTTCGAAGCGCCGAAGATAGGACAGGCCCTTTCCGAATGGCGTCAACGTCGCTCCCCAGAAGGGATGAAAGACGCTCAATTTTTGCCAGACCGGTGACTGCTCCTTGCCGGCATCAGCCAGCGCATAGGCAAGAAACCAGAGATAGGGCTGGCACGTCACCAGGAATGACCACAGCAGGACACGCGGCATGCCGACAGTCAGCGTCGACTGCGTGGCTAGTACCAGTCCGAGGAAGCCCAAGAGCAGGCACATCGTGGGGCGACGCAACGCCGTGGCCGCGTTACCCTGCAGCACGAGCAGGCCGGAGAACAAGGCGAATACCAGCGTCAGCATCGCCGACTGCAGCAACGGCTGGCTGATACGATCCGTCACACCTTCCTGCGCTGCCAGACGCTCCAGCAGCGGCGTATCAACCAGGAAGCCGCTCCGGTAAAGCAGCAACGACGTCGCGAGCAGGATGAAGATGCGGCGATACGTCCCGGCATAGGCGCACCCCATCGCGAGCGGCGCCGCGGAGAAATCGATGCCCACCAAACTGAGCAGTGCCACGAGCACGGCCACCGCGCCACACAGCGCGATACGGCCGGTCACGCCCTGGACGCTCGTCACGAGCGTAGTATCCCGGTCGATCTCAGGGATCAGACGCCAAGCGGGCCGAGCGCGCGAACGCGCCGCCATACACGCGCTCGGCTGGCTTTCGATGCTCATCGGGAAAGGCGCGCTGGCGGACCGGCTTCTCGCATTCACGAGGCCTTTGCGTGGGCTTCATCAAGCAGCGAGGCAACTGAACGCCGATCTGCCTTGCCGTTGGCGTTGACGGGAATCTCTTCCAGCCAAATGAAACGGCTCGGGATCATGTAAGCCGGAAGACGCGCCGCGCAGTGCTGGCGCAGATCGATCTCTGCCTGCTTCGTCCCCGAATAGGCGGCCAACAGGCGGCTTGCACCGTTGGCGTCGTGAAGCACGGCCGCAAGCGCGCGCGTGATCCCTGTCCGGGCAGCGATCGCATGGTCAATCTCCTCGAGCTCGACCCGATAGCCCCGAAGCTTGACCTGGTTGTCGGCGCGGCCGCGAAAGCGCAGTACACCTGCCCCGTCCACTTCTATGAGATCACCGCTGCGGTAGAGGATCGAGCGATAACCGTCGATCAACGGATCCTGGCGAAACCGCCGTGCCGTCTCCTGCGGATTGTTGATATAGCCGAGCCCTACGCCGGGACCACCCAGCCACAGCTCGCCCACGCCTCCTGTGGCGACCGGCTTCATGTCCTCATCGAGGATGCGGTAGTTGAAATTCGGATTGAGCCGTCCGAGCGGCGCCAATCCCTCGCTTGTATCGAACACCTGCGCAGTAATGTCGAAACCGCTACAGATGCAGCTCGTCTCGGTTGGTCCATAGCAATTGATCAGCTTCGCGCGACCTGCGAACGCGTCGTAGAATCGACGCAACCGCGCCAGCGGATATCCCTCGCCTCCGAACATGAAGCGGGTCACATTCGGTAGCCAGTCGGGCGATAGAAGGTGCATGGAGTCGAGAAACATGAACAGTGTCGGCACCGCGAAAAAGAACGTGCACCGATGCCGCGTGATCTCCGCAACCAGTTCCGCCGGCGGCCGGCCTCTCAATGCGTCGATAGCAACGATGGCGGCCCCATTGAGGAGTCCGGCGTAGATGTCGAACACCGAGTTATCAAAGTAGATCGGGTTGACGTTCGTCAGCCGGTCCGCTGGACCGATGCCAAGATCATTCCCCGCCCACTCGACCAGATGAAGAACCCCCTGATGGGGAATGACCACGCCCTTCGGCTCTCCCGTCGAGCCGGACGTGAACATGACATAAGCCGGATCTGCGCCGGTGATTTCGGTCGTCTGCGGCAGGTCGCTGCCGTCGAATTCGGCGATAGCTTTGCGGAGCTCGGCGCGTGCGGCTGCATCACCGACCACGATACGCGTACCGGGCCCTTCCCTGACACTGAGAATCAAGCTGGCCCGGCACCGGTCGAGCATCAACCGCGAACGCTCCGCTGGAGCGGCGGGATCGAGAAATGCGTACGGTGCACCAATCTTGATGCAGGCCAATGCCAGCGCATAGGCCTCCATGATCTTCGGCATCTCAAGGCAGACGACGGCGCCGCGATCCACCCCCACCGACACGAGCCACCGCGAGAACCGGTTCGCCGTTTCATTCAGCTCTCTGAACGAGCAGCTATTACCTTCGCAAAAAAGAGCGGGTGCCCCCGGCGTGGCGGCCACGATCTCCTGAAAGCGCAGCCCCAGATTATGGCCGACCATCTTCGATCACCCCTCAATCCGCTCGCGGCTGAAGCAATCGTCCGATGCCAAGGAAGGCACTAGCGAAGGAGGTTGCACCAGTTCCAAAAATGCGCGCGGGCTCAATGCAACAACGGCAGAAGGCAAATGCGCATCGGGAAATTGCGCCTGCAGCGCATTTGCAAGCTCGATCCCGAGCTGCTGCCGGTATGCGGCAGCCAACGGATCGGTCGCCATGTGATCGGTTTCCCTTGGATCGGCCGAGGTCAACGGAAGATGGTCTGTCCTGCCGAAAGCAGGAACGTCATCGTGGTCGACGTGCAGCACCACGTCGTATCGATAGCGCGTCAGCTCGTTATCGGAACCGCGCTTGCGCAAGCCTTCTGCGGCGGCGATTCGCGGGATGGATCTGCAGGTGGCATGGAAGAAGCGGGGATCAATGACCAGCTCCCGCTCCTGCGCTATCGATAAGGAAACCTTTCGCTCAAGCCACCGCTCAGCGGCCCCTGGCGGCGCCTTGACGGATTGAACCGCGGCGTGGAACGTTCGCAACAGGCCGAAATGGCGCACGTCGCCCACGAAAATATGGCCTCCCGGCGCCACGACACGAACCGCCCGCTCGAGAACATCCTGTAGATATTCGATGCTGGGGAAGTACTGGACAACCGAGTTGAGAACGACGACGTCGAAGGACTGCGACGGCAAGCCGTCGAAATCCGCTGCTTCGCGCTCCAGCAATTCGACATGGCAAAGGTCCGCCTTCGACGCGGTGAAAGTACGTAAGCGGTGAACGGCGACGGGCGAAAGATCCGTTCCGAAATAGGTCGTGCAGCCGGGCGCAAGCCGCTCGACAAGGAGCCCGACCCCGCAACCGACCTCCAGCACCCGTTTCGCACCCAACCCGCGGATGCGCTCGACCGTGCAATCCAGCCACTCGGCCATAGCAAGTTCGGGAATGGGCTTGTTCGTGAAGTTGCTGGTCCACCCGACGAAGGACGGCGCAAAGCCTTCGTCGCCACGGCTATACACCTGGTCGAACGCGCGGCGCCACTGCAGAACTCGCCGCTCCCGCTCCGCCAGGTAGAGGCGCGATTTGGCAGCCTCTAAGCGATCGGGATCTACCGCGACATAGGCGAGCTGATGGCTGTTCCCGCCAACTCCCTCTTCGACAACGAGCGTGGCGTGCATGACATCTGGGTGTGTCAGCAGCGCCCGTTCAATCTCGTTTGCAGGGAGTGAGCGCAACACACGTACCAGACTTCGACCAAGACCACGTCGCTATCCTAGAAGACGGACTCTTAAGCAACTCTAAATTGGCGCAACCAAAGATGGTGGCGGGGGAGCTGCGACCGCGAGCGGTGCCACCTGCCGGGCAGGCGCATTTGCGGCGCGCCCAATCTCGGTCTCTACGGCGCCGACGACTTCAACAGCACCGATCCCGTGACACCGCTCGGGACTTCTTGCCTTGCCGTCCCGTTCTGACCCCTCAGTACCAACTTGAAGGGGCAAGTTAGACCGCTTTCGCAGGAGTAGTATAACCATCAAGGATTTCAGAATCTTATGGCACGTTCCTAAGAGCGCTTCTCGCCTGCCATAGAGCTCATCGAGCGCCGCACCAAACGCCCGATCATTAATCTCCGGCTCCTTTCACGGCAGCTGTTGTCACACCGATCTCAGTCAACCTTGGGCCCGCTCTTCCCGTCCGGCGTCACATCGACCGAAATCGCCTTGCCGGTGACCTTGGGAAGCTCTCGGCAATTCCTCATGCAGGGATCCTTGTTCCAGAACTTCTTCTCCGACGTTTCGCGATCGTCGTCGAAAAACGCTTCGGCGTTCGGCAGCTTGATCGACGCAAAGTTCTTGTCGTTGAGCTCGAAGTTCTCGTCCTTGACGATGTCGTTGAGATTGAGCAGGAACGCCACGAGTGCGTAGGCTTCGTCATCCGTCAGCGAACGCGCATTGCCGTAGGGCATTGCGCGCCTGATGTAGTCGTAGACCGTCGACAGATCCGGCCAGAAGGAGCCAATGGTCTTGTCAGGCCTGTCCGCCCTCAAGGTGCCCTGCCCGCCCGCGAGCACGGGCCAGCGGCCGGCGCCCTGCCCGAACTCGCCGTGGCATGACGCGCAACGCTCCTGAAAGAGCTCATCACCTTGCTTCACAGTGCCTCGACCAACCGGCAAGCCGCGGCCGTCGGGACGCACGTCGGTGTCCCAGGCCGCGATTTCTTCCGGAAGGGCTTCCCGACCAAGCCCCATCTTGGCGGCCGGCTTGGCAGGCGCCGCGCCAACCCGCGGGCGCTCCGCCGACCACGCACCGGAGAGGCCAGTCATGAGGCCGACGGCAATGCCGGCCGCGAGCAGTCTAGCCCAGCTCGACATTCTCAGAGTCTCCGTTGCGATGCACCAGCCAGGTCTGGATGCCATTGTTGTGATAGATCGAGTTGACGCCGCGAACCTTTCTCAACTCGTCCTTGGTCGGCTGCACATAGCCGGTGGAGTCGATCGCGCGCGACTGAACCATCAGCTCTTCGCCGTTCCAGTCGAAGTCGACGTAGAACCGCGTCAGCGACTTATCCAGCACGGGACCGTCAATCCGCGCCGTCTGCCAGTTTCGTCCGCCGTCGAGGGACACGTCCACGCGCTGGATCGTGCCGCGCCCCGACCAGGCGAGGCCGCTCAATACGTTGCGGCCCTTGTATTTCAGCGGTGCCTGCGGCGACGGGCTCGTCACCACCGATTTCGCATCCATGATGAAGGTATGCTTGCGCGAGCGACCATCGGCCAGGAGGTCGGTGTACTTGGAGGTCTCCTCGCGGGTCTGCCACGGCTGGTCGCCGACTTCGATGCGGCGCAGCCATTTGACCCAGAGATTGCCTTCCCAGCCGGGGATCACGGCACGCAACGGATAGCCCTGCTCGGGGCGAAGCGCCTCCCCGTTCATCGCAAAGGCGAGCAGCACATCGCTCAAGCCTTTCTCGATCGGAAGTGAGCGGTTCATGCCCGAGGCATCGCCCCCCTCGAGCATCAGCCATTTGGCGTTCGGACGCAGGCCGGCCTCGTCGAGCACTACCTTCAACGGAACGCCGGTGTACATCACGTTGTGCACCATGCCATGCGTGAACTGGCAACCGTTCAACTGCGCGCCGCGCCATTCCATGCCTGAGTTGGCGGCGCATTCGAGGAAGTAGATGCGGTTGGTGCGCGGCATCCGCTTGATGTCATCCATGGTGAACACCAGCGGCTTTTCGACGAGGCCGTTGATCATCAGACGGTGCTTGGCCGGATCGATCTCGGCGACGCCGCCGTGATGACGCTCGAAGCAAAGCCCCGACGGGGTGATGATTCCGTCGAGCTCGTGCAGCGGTGTGAAGTTCACCGACGACTCGGCAGACGCCGTCAACCAGGACACATCGCGCCTGATGACGTTCTTTTCGAACTTCGACGGCGATCCGTAGGGCCGCTTGTCGACGCCGTCACCGAGATAGCGTTGCCAGTCCTGCACCTCGGTGATGAGCGGGTCCGGCTTGGTCGTATCCGTGGCCGAAGCACCGCGCGTCATCGCCAGGCCGGCGCCCGCAAGGCTCGCGGCCGACAGAAAGCGTCGTCGGTTGACAAGATCAGCTCGCGACTTGTCCCGCATGGAGCTTACCTCTCTTCATGCATCAAGATATATGAATGTGTTGGACACACAGCATTGCGCGCATGTCCTTCGTTCAGGCGCCGGTGACGCGCACAGCGGAATTGGGAGAGATGGTGACGGCGCCGGTCTTCGAGATGTGCGAAGCAACGACATCCCAGATTGGCGGACCTTGCGTATTCTCGTTGATGCTTGCCCAGCCTGCCACCGTATAGGTCCTGGCTGGATCGATCGGTTGTCCTGACTTCAGATGTGTCATCTGCGATATCCGAGAGCCCATTGGCCTGGATACGTCGATCGCGTAGCCCATTCCCCCGATGCGAACCATGTCACCGCCACCCTGGTAGTACGGGTCGGGATGGAAGATGTTGTCTGCGATATCTTCGAGCGTTTCCTTCAACTGAAGTCCGGTCATCTGCGCCCGATAGCAGTTGGGGTACGTGATCGCGGTGGCATTGGTGACGTGCTCCCAGGTGATCGTCTCGCCCGGAAGGAGCGTACCGCCCCAACGGAAGCCCGGAGACAGCGCAATTTCCACGTCACGTTCGGAGAGCATGGCGTCGCAGATCAGATCGTCGAAGGTGCCGTTGAAGTTGCCGCGACGATAGAGCAGCGAGTCGGTCTTGCCGAGTGGCTTTGCGAGCTCGGTTGCGAAGGGCGCGCGGATCTTCTCGACGAGCGAGGCCATGGCGGGATCGGGCGGAATCGCGTCGGCGAACACCGGCATCAGCTTGAATCGAACTCCAGCAACTTTGCTATCACGCACGTCGATATCGAGCCGCGACACGAACTTGCCATGCGAGCCGGCCGCGATCAGCACGGTGTCGCCAACGCGGACGAGGCCCGGCATCGCGTCATGGGTATGGGCAGTGAGGATGACGTCCAATCCCTTCACGCGTCCGGCGAGTTTGCGATCGACGTCGAAGCCGTTGTGAGACAGCAGAACCACGACGGAGGCGCCGTCCGCGCGCGCCTCGTCGACCTGCTTCTGCAGGTCTTCCTCGCGGATACCGAACTCCCATTTCGGAAACATCCAGCGCGGATTTGCTATCGCCGTGCGCGGCAGCGCCTGTCCGATCACTGCGACCTTGGCGCCGCCGCGTTCGTATATTTTACGCGGCTCGAAGACCGGCTCCTGCCATTCATTGTCGCGGACGTTCTGTGCGAGGAATGCGAAAGGCGCCTTGTCGGTGAGTTCTTTCACGCGTTCGGCACCGTAGGTGAACTCCCAGTGCCCAACCATCGCGTCGACCTTGAGCAGCGAAAGCACGTCAACCATGTCCTGCGCTCGCGTCTTGAGCGAGGTCCAGCTTCCCTGCCAGCTATCGCCGCCGTCGAGCAGCAGCACGTTGCTCTCACCGCGCTCGGCCCGTACCGCCGCGATCAAGGCGGCAACGCGGTCCATGCCGCCCATGCGCCCGTAATTGCGCGCGAGCGAGATGAAATCATCTGATGTCAGCGCAAATGCATCCGCCGAGCCCGCGGCGATCTTGAAGTACTTCCGGAACTCCGCGTCGGTGATGTGCGGCGGCAGCCCCCTCGCCTCGCCGACCCCGAGATTGACGGCGGGTTCACGGAATTGCAGCGGCACCAGTTGCGCGTGGGTATCGGCCACATAGAGGATCGTCAGCCGCCCGAGCGGATCGAAGCGCAGGATGTCGGATTGTGTCAGACGTTGCTGGGCTGCGACCCGGCCGAGAGGACCGAGGCCGCTGCCCGCGAGCAGCGCAGCCGTTGCAGCGGTCGCCTGGAGAAATTCGCGCTTCGATATCATGGTCGCGTCGCACCCATCTGGTAGGATGATCCGTTTCTCGGGCAGGCACCCGGGCCGTCAGGCTACGGTCAGCTTGTTCACGGTGACATGTTCGGAGCCGTCATCGTCCTTCCAGGTGAAGGTGAATTCGCCGCTCTCGACCGCCTTGAAGAAAAACGACTGGTACGGATTGGCCGAGATCGCCGGATGCCATTCGGCTTCGAACACCGGCTTGCCGTTGAAGGCGGCAATGAATCGATTGATGATCTTGCGCGGAATGATCTGGCCTGAGACATCCTTGCGTTGGCCCGATTCCATCTCGTGGGCGATCAGCGTCTTGATCTCGATGATTTCCCCGGCTTTGGCCTGGGCTTGCAGACGGACTTTCGGTATCGGCTTCGCGGTCATCTGAAAAACTCCCCGTGTGATGTAATGCGGAAAAGCGCGCGACCGCTCAGCCGCCGCAGCCGCCAATCGTAACCTTGACGGACGCAGATGCCTTGTAGAGGCTGCCGTTCGACATCTCGGCGAGACAGATGATGTTCTGGGTCTGCGCCAGGCGCATGCGCGCCGATGCGGCGGCCTTGCCGCAAGCCGGCGTGAACTTGTAGCTGACGACGTTGGGCAGCGGATTGCCCTCGGCGAAGATGTGGACTGCCTTGACGTAGTCGGCGTCCGTCATCGGGCTCTCAACCTCGACATTGACCGGAACGACGAGGCCGTTCTCGGCGATTTCGGGGACATCCAGTTTGATCTTGCCGCTCTCGGGCTTCTTCTCCCCGTAAAGCTTGGCAATCGCCGCGGACACTTCGTCCGGCGTGGCCTGCGCACCGTTTGAAGTCACGATCAACGCCAGGCCCGCGAGCCCCGCAATCCTGAGCGTCTCGCGACGCGAATGTTCGATCGACATGAAGTCCATGGCCAACTCCGTTGCATTTCCTCAACGGGCGCTTGGTGCGTGCGCCCAACGATAGTTTCGCTTGACGGCAACAGCCGCGCTCTATCATTATTTGTACATATCATTATATTCTTTTTTTTGAATGTAAAGCGGCTGTTGGGGCCGCATTGGCGGAAAAGTCGCGCAAGACGACCAAAATGAGGAGGAAAAAGTCGATGAATCGTCCCAAGCTTGGGGTTGCAGCCGTTCTGGCGCTGCTTTCGGTCTGGCTGCCCCAGGCCAGCCGGGCGCAGGACGCGGCCGAGAAGGAGATCGAGCGCTACCGCGCCATGATCTCCGACCCGATGTCGAACCCGGGCTATCTGGCGGTCGATCGCGGTGAAGCGCTCTGGCAGGAAAAGCGCGGCACCAAGGGCGTGTCGCTGGAGCAATGCGATCTCGGACTGGGCGCGGGCAAGCTCGAAGGCGCGTTCGCGCAATTGCCGCGCTACTTCGCCGATACGGACCGCGTCATGGATCTCGAGCAGCGCCTGCTCTGGTGCATGCAAAATCTGCAAGGGCTCGACACCAAGGACGTCGTGGCGCGACGCTTCTCTGCTCCCGGAAAACCGTCCGACATGGAAGATCTCGTCGCATTCATCGCCAACAAGTCCAACGGGATGAAGATCAACATTCCATTGAACCATCCGAAGGAGAAGGAAGCGGCGGCGGTCGGCGAAGAAATGTTCTACCGGCGCGGCGGCGTCAACGATTTCTCCTGCGCGACCTGTCACGCCGACGACGGCAAGCGCATTCGCTTCCAGAGCTTGCCCAACCTCTCCAAGGCCGGTCAGACTGCGCAGGAAACCATGGCGAGCTGGCCGACTTACCGGGTTTCGCAAAGCGCGCTGCGGACGATGCAACATCGTCTGTGGGACTGCTTCCGGCAGCAGCGATGGCCGGCTCCCGAATACGCCTCCGACGGCACCACCGCGCTGACCGTGTTCCTGCAAAAGCAGGCCGCTGGCGGCGAAATCAACGTTCCCTCGATCAAGCGCTGAAAGACATGACGATGATCTCGTTCGGCAAGACCCTCCTGGTGGGCGCGGCTCTTTCAATCTCATTCGCTGCATCCGCCGCTGCGCAGACGGCAACGAAGTCCATCGACCTCACGGTCGTCGACAGGTATGTCGCGTCGACCTTCGGCAAGGCCGCTCCGGAATGGCAGGCGCGGATCAAGCCCGACGCGACGCTCGAGACCTGCAACGCGTCCCGAAACGACGTTCCCTCCGCCGAAGCCGACAAGATCACGGCGCGCGAACTGGCGCGCGTGGTCTATCCGGCCGACGGCAAGCTCTTGGGTAACTGGAAGGAAGGCGCCAAGGTCGCCAATGACGGGCGAGGAAACCAATTCTCGGATCCGCCGGGACTCGTCGCCGGCGGCAATTGCTATGCCTGTCACCAGATGGAGCGGAGCGAGCTGAGCTACGGCACGCTTGGTCCAAGCCTGACCAACTATGGCAAGGACCGGAAATATGACCCCGAAGAGGTCAAGCGCGCTTACGCCAAGATCTACGACTCCCAGGCCTTTGCCGCCTGCTCGATCATGCCGCGGTTCGGCGCGAACAAGGTTCTGACCGAAACGCAGATCAAGGACATCCTGGCCTTTCTGTTCGACCCGGAATCGCCTCTCAACAAATAGGGCAGCACATTCGCCCGCCGACCAGCGGGTGATGTCGGGAACGACAATGAATCGACGCGGGCTGATCGAATATCTTCGCGCCCGCGCGTCAATCCGAATGCCGTCGAGGTCGAGGCCGGTGTGGCCGAACTGCTTTCCCTTGCCACGCGCGGCTACACCATCATTCGTCCATAGGGAGACTCAAGATGATATCGACGCGAAAAGCGATGCTGGCGGTAATGGTTGCGAGCCTCGCGCTGCTGATCGGCGCCTGCACTGGAAGTTTCGCGGGGGAGCCGAAGGAACATCGCGTCGCCATTCAGGTCGACCAGGACGATCCCGCAATCATGAATCTGACGCTGAACAACGTGTCGAACATCATCGAGCACTACAGAGCAAAAGGCGAACCGGTCGAGGTGGATGTGATCGCCTTCGGCCCCGGTCTTCACATGCTTCGCGCCGATACATCGCCGGTTAAGGACCGCATCAAGCAGATCACTGATGCGGCCTTCCCGTCGACCATTCAATATTCGGCCTGCAACAACACCAAGCAGGGAATGGAGCGGCGCGAAGGCAAATCGATCAGCTTGGTGCCGGAGGCCACGCTGGTGCCCTCCGGTGCCGTTCATCTCATCGAACGGCAGGAGCAGGGCTGGCCCTATCTCAGGCCGTGACGATTTTCAGCTCCGACCGAACAGCCGGCTGAAATTGCGCTGAAGCAGCGTGCCGGGCGAGTCGTCCACCAGGATTGCGATTCCGAGACGTGCACCCGCGACCATGCCGGCAACGGCGAATGGCCACGACAGCGCGAGCATCGACCCAGCCGTAATGCCCTGACCGATGGTGCAGCCGCCGGCGAGGATACCGCCCGCCCCCATCAAGGCAGCGCCGCAAAGGTGACGGCGCATTTCGCGATCGTCGTCGAAGGCTTCCCATTGGAACTGACCTGCCTGACGGGCAGCAACGTATGCTCCAAG
The DNA here is from genome assembly GCF_000426265.1 of Bradyrhizobium sp. Cp5.3. Classification (NCBI taxonomy): domain Bacteria; kingdom Pseudomonadati; phylum Pseudomonadota; class Alphaproteobacteria; order Hyphomicrobiales; family Nitrobacteraceae; genus Bradyrhizobium; species Bradyrhizobium sp. Cp5.3. The sequence continues at coordinate 68,571 of NZ_KE384516.1, forward strand.
GATGGTGCCGATCACGCTGCCGACGCCGAAGTCACCGAAGGCCGACACGTTCATCAGCCCCGCATAGACCGTTTTGCCGACTGTCGAAACGAAGCTCAGACTCTGCGGACGGTTCGGACCTGCGAAATCGTCATTGAGGATCGAGGTCAGAATCCAACCCGCCGTGACCAGGAGCCCGAGCGCTATGCCCGCCGTGACAAGCCGGGGCGTCCGCCGCAGCCGGACATCGCGCAACGCCAGCACGCAAAGTCCGATACCCGCGAGCGCGGCGATCAACGGCCTCGTCTCAAAGCCGACCGCACGCGAGATCAGGGCGGCGATATCGGTCCCTCCTTCGGGGAGCGGGACAGCGAAGCGTTCGAGAAAGCCGATCCGAAGGTCGGCTAGCATGCCCCGCAGCATGGCGTAAGCCGCAGCTCCAAGGACGAAGACGACGAAGAGACTGCGAAGATCGCCGGTCCCCAATCGCACAAGCGAACCCATGCCGCAGGTCCCGACCAAGGCCATGCCCACGCCAAAGGCGACGCTGCCGATTACGATGGACAGCAAGGGAAAGGCCACGGGCGCATATGACGTTTCGGCAGGATTGAGGATGCCGGCCAGAACGAGGGCCTGTGTGCCGAGAAGCGCGATGCCGAGCGCCAGTGCGAACACCCGAAGGCGGCGGCTGTCGCCGCCGATGAGGAAGTCCTCGATCGCACCAAACGTGCACAATTTCGAACGCTGGATGGCGAATCCAAGCGCGCCCCCAATTGCAAGTCCGCTCAACGCCTGCATCCAGGCAGACATATTCTGCACGGATTCCTCCCATCCCGCCTGCGGTTACGCCGCCAGCGGTTTCCCGCGGATACGATGGCCGCGGTGCTTACTTGTTCTGCGGATCAGGACCGGTCGCGCAGAAGATATCGTAGATGACTGAAATCACTCGACGCACGTCATCATTGGCGAGACTGTAATAGATTGTCTTTCCGTCGCGACGGGTATCGACCATACCGTCGTAGCGAAGACGGGCAAGCTGCTGCGACACGGCCGACTGCCTGAGCGACAAGATGTTCTCGAGTTCGGTCACCGATCGTTCCCGCTCGGCGAGCAGACACAGCAGCAGCAATCGGCTTTCATGCGACAGCGCCTTGAGGAAGTTGCTCGCCTTCCGCGCCTTCCGCATCAACAGATCGAGCTCCGGCGAATATTCTGCTCCGTCCCGGAGTTCCGTCTCGATTTCGTTGGAGAGAATGGAGTTCATCGCGTCTCGTCGCCTGTTTGAGAAAACCGGCAGCTACGGCAGGCCATGGCTTCCGTCCAAATGCGGAACTCGCCAGCGCCTCCGCCGCATACATACATGAATTCGCATATATATCAATGAGCTATGATTGCAAGGCAATCTCCGCTCCGGACACGCGGCGCGATACTTTCGTCCCCGGCCCCGGTCTCACGCGGCGCGGATCGACACCAGGAACTGGCGAACCTCGCGGCGGAGCACTTCCGCCTGGGTCGCAACCTGATCGGCCGAGCTCACGACCTGCTCGGCGGCGGCGCCGGCATCGGAGACGGCCGCCGTGACGACAGAGATGTCGTTGGTCACCTGGTCGGTTCCTGCGGCGGCGCGCTGCACGCTTTGCGCGATCTCCTGCGTTGCGGCGCCCTGCTCGGAAACCGCGTTGGCGATCGAGGCGGAGATCTCGCTGACCTCCGAGATTGTCGCGCAAATCACCTGGATGGCCTCGACGGCCTGCTTCGTCTCCTGCTGGATGACGGAAACCTGCTGGCCGATCTCGTCGGTCGCCTTTGCCGTTTGCGTCGCCAGCGCCTTCACCTCGCTTGCCACCACGGCAAAGCCTCTCCCGGATTCGCCTGCTCTCGCCGCCTCAATGGTTGCGTTCAGCGCCAGGAGGTTGGTCTGGCTCGCGATGTTGTTGATGAGTTCGACGATCTCGCCGATCTTCTGGGCGGCGGAGGCTAGCCCCTGCACGCGCGTATTGGTGCGCTCCCGCTCCTGCGAGGCCCTGCCGACGATCTGCGAGGCTTGGGCGACCTGACGCGTGATTTCAGTGATCGACGAGGAGAGTTCCTCGGCTGCGGCCGCGACCGTCTGCACGCTCGCGGATGTTTCCTGCGATGCGTGCGTGACTGCAAGAGATTGCTGCTTCGCGCTGGTCGCGGTGCCCGACATCGATTGCGCAGTCGATTTCATCGAACCCGCCGAGTTCGAGACTGTCTCGGCTACGCCCTGGACACTCGCCTCGAAGCGATCGGCGAGGCTAGCCATGGCGGCTCGCTTCTCGGTCTCCGCTTCGCGCTTCATCCGCTCCTGCTCGCTGCGGATTCCGGCAACCTTGATCGCATTCTCCTTGAAGACGTTCACGGCCTGCGCCATGCGACCGACTTCGTTTCGGCCCTCACAATCGGGGAGTTCGATGTCGTGCGTACCGGCCGCGAGCTTCCGCATCGCCTCTGTGAGGGTCAGAATCGGACGAGAGATGCTGCCCGAGATCACGAGGCCAGCGATGCAAGCGATCAAGATCGCGACCGTTGCGGCGGCCGTGGCCATGAGCTGCGCATCGGTGATGGCGGAAACGTAGCTGCTGTTGTCCATGACGATCTCGACAGCACCGATCGGCTTTCCGGAGAAATCAACGATCGGACCGAGCAGCGCGGCCACCGGCGTGGCGCCAAGCTCGCCCTTGCGAAGCAGGAACTGGCCTTTCGCTGCGTCTCGATATTCGCCTTGCGAGTAGAAGGTCTTATGTCCGAGTGTACCGCCGAAGGTCGCAAAGCTATCCTTGTCGGCCAGGTGAAACACGCTGTCGACACCGCGGCTTTTCTTGAAGTTCTCAAAGAACTGCTGCCCGAACGATAGACCAAACTCGACCGATCCGACCTGCTTTTCCGCGTGCAGCACGGGCACTACCCCGCGAATCCCAAGCCCGGCTACGCCGCCCTCGAGGCCAAGCACGGTCTTGCCCTGAGTATTGGTCTCGACCACCGTCTTGCGGAATGACGAGAGATCATCGCCGAACTTCTGCGGTTGGTGCACGCGCAGGAAGGACGTCGCCGGCGCCTTGTGGAACTGGAATTGCTCGACCTCGTAGACCTTCTTGAGGTCATCGAAGCCGGCTCCAAAGTATCCGAGCAAGGTCGTGCGATCGTCACGGGACATCGCCTCCTGGATCTGCGGTATCGAAGCCACCACCGCACTCATCGCGGCGGCGCGACGCGATTCCTGCGTCAGGCGGGACTGCAGAGCATCGTAGTGGCTGCGCAATTCGCGCTCGTCGGCACGGTTGACGATGCCGTGGATGATCCAAAGCACCCCCATCAGCACAACGACCGCCGTCCCGGCAGATGCCGTGGCAAGCGCCAGCGTGATCTGCATCCTCAGACCAACATTGCGAAACGGCGATTTCATCGGCCCCCCAGCCAAAAGGCGCTGCACACCTCTCCGACGATGAAATCTCTCAGGACGAAATTAAATTTGCGTTAATCATTCATGTTTGTGAATTTGTTGCGGGACGCTTGAATCAATCGGTCGAACACCCAAGCGATGACCAGAGTAAGAGCAGCGATTACATGTCCACGGTCATCGACAGGAGATACGTGCGCGGTGCTCCCAGGAAGAACGTTCCGAATGAAGCCACGCTGGACCAGTAAGTCGTACCGGTCACGTTCTGAACGTTCGCGCGGAACGTCGTCTTCCTGCCGTTGATCGCCGTCGTGTAGCGGGCGCCGAGATCAAGTCGCGTCCAATCCGGGATCGGCTGCTTGTTCGCGGTATCGACGAACTGCTTACCCGTGTAGATGACGGCCCCATTCAAAGTGAGCCCTCTCATCCACGGGAGATCCCACTCAGCTCCAATATTGGCCTGGATGTTCGGAACGCCGATTGGCGTGTTGCCCAAATTCGCCGCGACGGCAGTCTTCGTCAGGGTGCCATCCAGCAGCGAAAAGCCTCCGAGGACACGAACATCGGGCATGAGTTCGCCGTACACGTTGAACTCGAGCCCACGGACTTGCTGTTCGGCGGTCGCGGCGAAGCGCCCGGCGGATAGCTCGCCGCTTGCCTTCGATATCTGGAAGGCGCTGACGGTGGTTGCGAACCGACCGAAGTCCACCTTGATGCCGGCCTCGTACTGCTTGGCAATGTAGGGCGGAAGCACTTCGCCGAAATTGGAAGCGGCCTGCGGCGCGACGTCGCCCCGGCTTAGACCTTCGATGTAGTTCGCATACAGAGAGACGTTGTCCCGGGGCCGGATGACAAGGCCGACCACGGGAGTGGTCGCGCTCTTGTCGTAGGACGACGTCAGCGTTCCGACATTGGAGAGATAGTTGTTCGCCTCGATGCCCTGGCGCCGGACACCCAAAGTCAACAGGACCCGCTCATCGAGCACGGACAAGGTGTCAGCAATCGAGAGCCCCGTGAGTTCACTGTCCGAGAGCCGAGGGCGCCCGCTGATCTCGTTCGCAAACTGAGTTGGCGCCACTATCGGATTATAGATGTTCGACGTGACCAGACTGCCATTGGTGAGCCGCCGGTACAGCGCATCTTGATAAAACGAGGCCTGGAAGGCGACGGCATGATGGACGAAGCCAGTGTCGAACCGGCCGCGGACGCCGCCATCATATGTGGTTCGATCGACGCTAAGCCCGAAGAATTGGGGCGTCGAGGTCGTGTCGCCGCTCGTGTTGATGATCGTCGGAAGACCGAAGAATCTCTCGACATTGGTCCGAGAGCCGCCGACGTCGGCGAACAGCGTAACCTGATCGCTTAGATCGTATTCGGTGCGCAGCAAGGCAGATTGATCGTTGATGTGCGACCATTCCCAGGGCTGGGTCACGTTCAACCGACCGTCCGGCGCCTTTGGCACTTGTAGGCCCGGAGCCATGAGGAAGGGACGTGACGGAGCGTCGAACCGATCGGTCTGGGCGATGAGGTAGAGCCACGACCTGAACCGTTCGCCCTGATAGTCGAGGGCGAGCGATCCGACACCCGTCGCTTCGGACTGGCGGTCAATGGGCGTATCGCCGTCGCGCACACTGCCGCTGGCTCGCACGCCCCATTCCTTGCTGTCGCCGTAACGCCTCGCGACATCCCAGTGACCGCCGAACCGTGCGGCCGAGCCGTAATCCACCGTGAAGCGGGTCAAATCATCTCCCGCGCGCTTAGGCACGACATTGATGACGCCGCCGACGCCGCCATTGGGTGCGATGCCCGAGAGCGCGGCCGAGGGGCCCTTGAGGACTTCGATGCGCTCGACGTAATCCGTGAAGATGCGGTATGTCGGCGCGATCCCGTAAAGGCCCTCGAAGGCAAACTCACCGTTGTTGCCTTCGTTGATCGGGAAGCCGCGAATGTTGAAGGAATCGAGCACACCGCCCGTTGGGTGGGAACTGCGCACGGAAGGATCCAGGATCAAGGCATCCGCGGCCGTCGCCGCCTGCTGATCCCGGATGAACTTGTCCGTGTAACTCGTCACGTTGAACGGTGACTTCATTGTGTCCGTATTTCCGAGCAGTCCCAGCCGCGCGCCTTGAGCGACCTGACCGCCTGCAAAGGCAGGCACGATGCCCGACTGCGATGGCTTCGATTGCACCGCGACCGTTTCGGCTTGCGGAGCACCAGGCGCCGTGGGGCGCCGAGAAGTTGATCGGACCGGGACAGCATTTCGGCTGGTCGGTGCACGGCGAAGCGACCGTTGCGTTGGAGCATCGACGGTAACGGGTGGAAGCGAGTTCACGCCTTGCGGTGTTTGGGATTGAGCGGGCAACTCGAACCACGCCAGCAACGCTACTCCACCCAGCAGCTTCGCACCAAAGCGAGCTACCGTCCCAACCTCACCTGCACGTCGCATTCCCAGAAAGTCCCTCGTCAACAGCACGTCGCCCAACGTGAAATGGCACCACGCTCGGCCTGCAACGACCATGAATCGAAGATCCGCTCTCACGTCAGAGTTCGGCTTATCGCTCGTGAATCAGTTGCTTCGCAGACTCGCACTCAGGCTTGGTTGCCTACGTTATTGTCGGCAACGTCCGATTGCTCGCGATCCGCACCGCTTCTTTAGAGAGACGCCATCGTGGCCGCAACGCAAATGCGCGCGCTGCGAATTAGAATGTCTCGATCATCGACGACTCGTGTCGGTCGACATCGCGTTTGGAAACACTCCAAAGATGCCTGGAAGATTCCAAATCATTGCTGTTGAGGGAAAGGCCATGCTTTTCCTGGACGCGGCAACGCTCTCGACCTCGTCATGGACCGGCTGTTGCTGGTCACTATCTCGTTGCCATCGCTCTCATCGCGACGACATGCCGCGGTACAAGATGTGCAGATGAAAGGGCTCGTGATGAGCTCTCGCGGTGGTTCAATGGGCCGACGTTGAGCGACCGCACCAGGGGAAACTAGCCAACATCTGCCCAAGGGCTCGCTCTTGATGGTGCTTCACTGAGAGTCTCGATTTGCGGCGCTGAGCCGTTGCTCATCTCCTGACCGGGTACGACGATAGACGTGACCTGGCTCTGCCCACAAGAACCCATTCGAAAAGGGTACACCGGGATAGACTGCGGCAAGGCGGCGGTTGCCGCCGTGGATGTCGTCACGACCGTCCAACACGTCGCGAAAGGTCTTGGCGACGACGACCATGTCGCAATCCTGCGGCGACAGGCGCAGCGAGCCAACGTGGCTCTCGCGCAATGAACCAGCGTCGCCCAGCAAATTGGCGCAGGTGTGAGACAGGGTTTGCACGCCGTTGATGGTCAGGAAGTCCTGCTGCTCCAGCGTGTTCAGGAGGAGACCATCCGGGTCCTTCTCGCAGACGAAGCGGCAATTATCCTTGGTGAGCTTGTGAAGGCGCGCATGATAACAACGGGCGGAGATCGCCAGCGGCACCCTGCCGAACGCAAACACCTCGATCGTGACATCGGGAATCGCCCTCGCGATCGTCGCCACCGAGGACAGCGGCAACTCTGGCGGCAGGCAGATGCGCCTCGCCCCGCGCGCGGCGTGAAAAGCCGCGCTTGCCTCGTTGTAGATGTTGACGAATGGCCCGATGGCGTGCGGCCGGCCGGCGAGCGTTCTGAGACAGGTCAGGTCGTTCACCTCGATCGACACGTCCTCGGCCGCGGCAAGCTCTTCCGTCTGACGGCGCTCGCGCCGCAACGAGACCAGGATCAGCGACCCCAGCAGGACCTGCTTGCCTGCTTTTTGCAGCCGTTCGACCACAGCCGGCATGTGGGCTGCGAGGAACGGCGAGCGCTTCGAGCAGACGATCTCACCGACGGACACGACATCGACCGGCGCCTCGTCGGCGATACGGAAATAGAAGTCGCGCCATCGTTCCGGCGCCCAATTGTACAGAACTGGACCGAGGCTGAGTTGCATCGATGGACCTCAAATATTCGAAAGATTACCGCCACGTCTTGCGATAGGCGCCGAGGGTGGAGGCCTGCCCTTCGGTGAACGATTTCAGGCTCGCAATGTCCGCCTCACTCCCGCTCTCGAGCGCGGCGAGCGCATGACGGAAATGGCGCACCACGCTTTCGACATAGGCGCGGCCGCGCTGGCGGCCCTCGATCTTGAGCGCGGTCACGCCGGCATCGCGCAAGCCCTTGAGAAGGGTCGTGGCATCCAGGCTAACGGGATCCTCAAAAATGTAGCCGGCGCCCTGTGCAGTCGAGAAGCGCCCCTTGCACAGCGTCGGATAGCCCGAGGGCTCGCTCGATCCGAATCGGTTGATGGTGAATCCGCCCAGCCTGGAGTTCGTCCCCTGCCCGGTCTGTTCGTAAGCCACATGGCTTGGAGGTGAGCAGACGCCCTGCATGTTCGGCGACTTGCCGGTGGCATAGGACGACAGCGAGCAGCGCCCTTCGGCCATCACGCACAGGCCGCCGAACACGAAGACCTCGGTCTCGCAGGCCGACTCCCTGGTGATCTCGACAATCTCCGGCACGCTCAAGACGCGGGGCAGCACGACGCGCCGCGCTCCGAAAGTCTCGGCGTAGAAGGCGATGGCATCCGGATTTGCGGCCGCGGCCTGCACCGAGACGTGCAAACGCTGGTTCGGATGGCGCCTGGCGGCGTAGTCCATCAATCCGACATCGGCGAGGATCAGCGCATCGGCGCCGGCGCTCACCGCATCGTCCACCGCGCGCTGCCAGATGTCGACGGCCGAGGCGCGCGGAAACGTATTGATCGCCACCAGTATCCTCGCGCCGCGGCTATGCGCTAGCGCAATCCCCTTGCGCAGCTCGTCGCGGCTGAAATTCAGCCCTGGAAAATTTCGCGCGTTGGTTTCATCGTTGAAACCGCAATAGATCGCATCGGCGCCAGCATCGATGGCGCTCTTCAGCGCAGCCGGCGTGCCGGCAGGACAGATCAATTCCATCATCTGAATTCCCCGCCTGGACGCGACGAGCCGATCACGCGGTAACGCGCGGCCTCAAAGGCGCGCCTTGCCGACCCGGCCAGCGGACCGAACAGCGAGGATAGCTCGGCGGCAAGATCGAGCTGGGCGTCGTCGATCGCATTGCGCAGCGCGAGCACCGCTTCGACATCGCCCTCGACGACGAGCTCGCGCGAGAACATCAAGGCATCGCCATCGACCTTGCCTTCGAGCAGGGCCAGGAGATTGGCGAGCGAAGCCGCGATCCGCGCATCCACACCTCGCGGCAAATCGCGCACGACGGATAGACGCGGCGGCATGGCTTCGACCACGAAGGCGAACGGCAGATCGATCGGCTTGATGCCGAACCGCGCCCGAGCGTGATCGCCGAGCCGGTCGAAGATTGCAGGGTTGCGCCGATGGATGCGCTGCAGGACACCGGCGAGAACGAGCTGCAGCGGCAGCAGAGGCAGGGGACGCATGGCAAATGCGACGAGCGGCGGGATCGTCGGCAACGGGCCGGGCGATGCGGCGGACGGATCAATCATGGGAACACATCTGGACGGATTGCGCGCAAATGTATTTGAGCCGGAACAATGAGAACCGAAATCAACCCGGCTAGCTCTGGCTCTTCTCAAGGAGCTGGTTCATTGCAGCGTGATGTCCCGCGCTTTCGCGCATTGTCCGACTTCCTGCGCTTCATCGAAAGCCGGGGACAGTTGCGACGCATTCGCGAAAAAATCTCCGTCGTCCACGAGATCACGGAAATCCACCGGCGTGTACTCGGCGACTGCGGACCGGCATTATTGTTCGAGCAGCCCGTCAAGGCCGACGGTCGTCTATCGGACATGCCGCTCCTCACCAATCTGTTCGGAACGGTCGAGCGGATCGCCTGGGGATTGGGCATCGCCCCCGATCGTCTCGAAGAGCTTGGCGCGCTGATGGCCGAACTGCGCGCGCCGCAACCACCGCACAGCATCAGAGATGCCTGGAACAAGGTCCCGCTCGCGCGCGCCGCACTGGCGACGCGCCCACGCACGCGCACGGCGGCGCCGGTCCAGGACTGCGTCACGATGGGGCCCGACATCGATCTCGCAAAATTGCCCGCACAGGTCTGCTGGCCTGGAGAGCCTGCGCCGCTGATCACCTGGCCACTCGTCATCACCTTGCCGCCTGAATCCGCGATGGCCGACCAGGAGGAGAATGTCGGTGTCTACCGCATGCAGGTGCTCGGCCGCGACCGCACCATCATCCGCTGGCTCGCGCATCGCGGCGGCGCTCGCCATCACCAGCAATGGAGGGCGATCGGGCGCGATATGCCGGTTGCGATCGTCATCGGGGCCGATCCTGCCACGATCCTCGCCGCAGTCTTGCCGCTGCCCGAGACGCTGTCCGAGCTGCGCTTCGCCGGCATCCTGCGCGCCGAACGGCCCGACCTCACGCCATGCCTTACCGTTCCGCTCGCCGTCCCTGCCGAAGCAGAAATTGTCATCGAGGGCTTCGTCTCCGCGACCGAAACCGCGCCGGAGGGACCCTATGGCGATCACACCGGATATTATAATTCCGTCGAGGAGTTTCCCGTGATGCGCGTGACGGCGATAACCAGCCGACGCCAGCCGATCTATCTCTCGACCTTCACGGGACGGCCGCCGGACGAGCCCTCGCGCATCGGCGAGGCGCTCAACCGCCTGTTCGTGCCGCTCATCCGGCAACAATTCCCAGAGGTGACGGACTGCTGGCTGCCGCCGGAGGCCTGCTCCTACCGCATCGCGATCGCCGCGATCAGGAAGCGCTATCCCGGCCAGGCGCGGCGGCTGATGCTCGGTCTGTGGTCGATGCTGCCGCAGTTCAGCTACACGAAACTCCTGATCGTGGTCGACGACGACATCGACATCCGCGATTGGCGCGCCGTGATGTGGGCCGTCTCGACCCGCAGCGACTCTTCGCGCGATCTCGTGACGCTCACCGACACGCCGATCGACTATCTCGACTTTGCCTCGCCGAAATCCGGTCTCGGCGGCAAGCTCGGCATCGACGCAACCACAAAGATTCCGCCGGAGACGGATCGGGCCTGGGGCGCCCCTCTGACCATGGACCCTGCCGTGACCGCGCGCATCGACGCGATGTGGTCGAGCCTCGGGCTGACCGAAGCGCCGGCACCCTCTCCGGTTTCCGTATGAGCGAACGGCAAGGCATCATCGTCGGCATCAGCGGCGCCTCGGGCGCTGCGATCGGCGCGCGCATCGTCGAGCTGCTGGCTGACAATCCGCACTACGCGGTGCACCTCGTGGTCTCGCCGGCGGCCGAGCGTACGCTGCAGGAGGAGGTTGGCGTCGACGCGCTTGCGCGGCTGCGCGCCCTGGCCTTCCGCCACCATCTTCATTCGGACATCGGCGCCTCCATCGCCAGCGGCTCCTATCCCGTCGCAGGCATGATCGTCGCTCCGTGCTCGATCCGTACGCTCTCGGCCATCGCCTGGGGACAGCTCGACGACCTCCTCGTGCGTACTGCCGACGTGCAGCTCAAGGAACGGCGCCGGCTGGTGTTGCTTGTCCGCGAGAGCCCGTTGCATCTCGGCCATTTGCGGGCGATGCTACAGGCGACTGAGATCGGCGCAATCATCGCCCCGCCGATGCCGGCCTTCTATCTGAGGCCACGGTCGCTGGCCGAAATGATCGACCAGATCGCGGCCCGGGCGATCAATCTGCTCGGCCTGGAAAACCTTCTCGCACCGGCGAAAGCCTGGTCCGGCTCGCGCTTCGAAGGCGTGTAGACAGCGGAGTCCTCACTTCAATCTCGCTGCCCATTGCTCGATCTCGTCGATGTCCTCGGACAACTCGACGGAGAGCGAGCCGGCAAAATCCCTCCAGGCCTGCAAATTTGTCTTCGGCACGCCGATGACGACCGTAATCTGGCGATCCATCGCGCTGGCGATCAGGTCGAGCAGTCCGCCACCGGAGCACTCGGCCTTGCCGAACTTGTTGAGGATCAGCAGGTCCGGCCTGTTGTCCATGTTTCCTTCGATTCGGGCAGCGGCTTCGGTCAACGCCGCCTCATCGAGCCTGCAGCCCGCGGCACCTGCGCCGCGATCCTCGAAGATGGAGGTGCAGCGACCGGTGCTGAGATCTTCCAGCAAGACATCGCATCGCCGGTTGGGGGCCTCCGACACGCGGCGTTGCAGCACGCCGGCCAGCGACAGCCCGAGGCTGCGGCATTGCGTCACCAGCGCCGCAAAGGCTGCATCGGGATACACGTTATCAGCATAGACGATCGCCGCAAGCGATGGTGCGAGCTTCACTTTTTCTTCGCCGGCTGTTGCAGGCTTCATTGCAGTCATTGGAATTCACCTCGGATCAGTTCACTTCGGCAAAGCCGAGCGATGCCTTTACGCCGGGCGAGATCATCCAGGGCTGCCAGGGCGGATCGAACGTCATGGTGACTTCGACCGACTCCACGCCCGGAACGAGACACGCGCTGTTGGCGACGCCCTCCTTGAGAAAGGACGCGGCGGGACAGCCTCGCGTCGTTGCCGTCATGGTAATGTGCGCGACGCCGTCGTCGACCGATACGTCATAGACAAAGCCGAGGTCGATGATGTTGTGTCCGAGTTCCGGGTCGATCACGACTTTCAGTGCCTGCCTTATCTGCGTCACAAGATCATCGCTGGCCGTCATGCGAGCACCCTCACCGTCAGCCGGTAGACGTCCTTCTGCGGCGTGAAGCCGCCGCGCCACTGATGGCCGCGCTTGGTCAGCTCCCGAAACAGGAAGACCGGTTCGCGACTGAGCAAGGCGGAGAGCGTCTGCCCGGGCGCGAGCTGCTCCGCCGCGGCCAGAATTCGAACCATCGGCTCCGGCGGATCGAGGTCACGGTTGTCGAGATGAACCACGGGCTCCGGCCAATCGCCATCGGCCAGCGCGGCGGGCGCCGGTTCAGCCGCTTCGAACGAGCCGACGGGCATGAACCGGATCTCCCATTCGCCGGCTTCGAGCTCGGCTTCCTGATGCGCAAAGCCCTTGCTCGCCATGACGTCAAACAGAGGGACCGGCTTGAAGGGGGCATAGAGCCGCAGGCCCTGCCCCGGCGCGAGCCGGTCGAGCGCGGCCATGATGATCGAGAACGGCTCGCCGCCTGCGCGCAGGATTGGCCGGACATCGACGTCGATGAATTCGCTCATTGCAGTCTCCTTTCAGTTTCGCGAGATCAGGAGGTGCGGCACGGCTGCTCCCGTCGGCAGGCGCAACGGCTCCGCCACATCCGCGAGCCGCCGGGCCCTGATCAGCTCCTCACCCAGGCCGAGCGTCGCAAGCGTGACGACCGCGAGAGCGACGCGGAAGCCGAGTGCCGCGTCGATCAACAGCATCAACGTTGCCGCCCAACTCCCGGCAAAGAACAGGACGAACCATTTTGTCGCGCGGCGCTCGGCAACGAGATCCTGCACGCGGGGCGTCGGCACTCTGCCCATCACCGGGCCGTAGGCCTCAAGCCAGGTCAGGAACGGGACGATCTTGTAGAGATTGGCAAGCACCAGGCCGGTGAGCCAGCCGAACGCGACAAGGAAGACAAGCGCCCCGACATGCGACTGGAAGGAACCAGCCGCAAGAAGTGCGGCGCCAAGGATTGCGACCGCGGCGAGGCTCGCCAGCGACAGGACGCTCATGCGCGTGTTGAGCTCGAGCGCGCGGCGCCTGCGGGTCCTGTACAGGCTGAGCACATCACGGCCGTAGGCCATCAGCGATAGCAGCGCCGCGGCTCCTGCAAGCAGAAGCACCAAGTCCAGCCCGGTCGCACACCAGAGCGCAAGCACGCCACCGACAACACCGACGGCCAGCGCGGTTAGTCCGGCAAGCCAGGCAAGCCGACCCAGCCTCGCCTCTCCATCGGGCGCGAGCATGAACATCGCAAGCAGGCGATAGCTGACGCCCATCGCCGTGAATGTCAGCCATCCGCCAAGTCCCGCAATCGCATGGATCGGAACGCCTGACACCAACAGGTCCGGCCATTGCGCCCCCACGGCAGTTCCGGAAAGCACCAGGGAGAACATGCCGCCGAATATCGCCGTGACACAAATGCAGGCAAGCCCGACTGCGGCGAACCGCGCCGGCCCCGGCAGCGGACGGGCCAACCAGAGCGTCATGCCGAGATTGGCAACCACCAGCACGAAGCCGGCAATCAACAGGCCCGCGCCGACGGGAAGCAGCCAGCGCGGCCCGTTGATGTGACCGCCCAGGGCCAGAAAGCCTGCGAGCAGGATGGTCAGCCCAAGCGTCAGCAGCGCAAGAGCCGGCAGCGTCCAGCGCTCCGCATAGAGCGGCCTTGCGACCAGCACCGGCACGAACTGGAACAGCGCGCCGCAAACGACCATGCTCAACCAACCGATGCAAACCATGTGGACGATGACGAGCGTGTCCGGTCCTCCGATGTCGTCATTCGGAAAACCGAATCCGGCAACCATCAGAACTTCTGCAAGCAGCAGCCATACGATTGCGGCCGCGAAGTAGCTGATGGCCCATTTGCAAAGGCTGGTTCCGATCACGGCTTGCTTCCCATCGCCTGCACACACAATCCTGTGCCAGCGCTCGAAAAACGGTAAGTAGTTGCAGCCACGACCTCTTTGTCGAGGCACAAACTCGAGCGCCTATCGCAGCGGTCTTTGCGCCAGCGCAAGGAGCGCTGCGGTGCGGCAGCCGATGAACCTGTGACCACGGGAATCGGGAGGATGGCTTGCGAAAATTGCGAAGGCTACGCTGGCGGAGCCGCAAAGTGGCCAGGGTCGAACGGAGACTTTTCGAGACCGTCTTCGTGGGATTATTGCGAGAGATGACGGCCGAGATCGAGCCGGGCCCGCGTTCGCGCGAGAATAGCGCCGGCGGCCATTCGGCCGGCTCCTCAAAATCGGAAACCCGCCCCGGCTAGCGATGCCACGCCCCTGAAATGACGCGGCGCAGTCACGACACTAGGAACTCTTCACGTTCAGGGACCGCAACCAAGCGAGTCGCGCGATTGCGCGCCCGGCGAGCCTTTGCAACTTGTCGAGGCGAGCCGGCTCGCCGGCATTCTCGGCGCTCTCGAGATATGCGTCCACCAACGCCTCAGCGATGTGCTCGGCATCACCCTGCGCAAGACTTGAAGGAAATCGCCCGACGCCCGCGGCTTCGACAGCCATCTCGGTCGTTTCCATCAGCAGTTCGTGCGCCCGGTTGGCCACCGCCCCGGTGTGAGCGCGCTCCAGCTCAACGACAAGCACGGCCAGCCGACGTTCGAGTTCGCCTGCGTCGATGTGGCCGGCTGCGGCGCTGCCTTGCCGGCCGGCTCGCATTTCATCATGCTCCCGGTGGTAGGCGCGGCGCCGCTCTTTCCTGAGTGTTGCCACGTGGCCCAATTCCTCTTGCGCCATCGCCTCGGCGGCCTTCTTGATTTCAGCGTCTTTCGAGTAGGCCGACAGATAAGCCCAGAAGGCGAACGCACGCTCCTCGTTGCGTACCGCCATCGCGAGGGCGCGATACGGCGTCATCAGCCGCGACGCCTTTATCTCCGCGGCCGTCCCGGCGTCAAACGTGTCGGGGACATCCCAGCGAACGAGGGCGGGATCGGGAGCCTTATGCCGGCGCGATTGCGACCACCTTGTGACACTGTCAACATGCTCGCGCTCGGCCGCAGCGAGATTTGCAAAAACCTCCGCCAGATCGACCTTCTTCTGACGCCGCATCTCCTCGGCAAGGTCAGTGTATCTCGTTGCTGCCTCCTGCTCCATGGCGTGTGCGAGTGCGAACAGTTCATCGAGCGAGTGCAAGGTTCCGGCCGGCTCGGATCCCAGGAGGAGAGTTTTCGCGAGCAACATGACACACCTGGCCCAGTTTCTTTGTCCTAGATCAAACCCGATCAGTCATTGGGCGACTAGACAACCGTCACGAACAGGAGTCAAACCGCGATGGCTGGATCATCGATCCCATTAGGGCCGTCCGCGGCAACGGCCACTGCTCGCAGATCAGACAACGAAGGAATGCGCATCTTCGATCGATGCGCGATTCCGCGCTGAGGTGCGTCATGGTCTGGTGTCCTTTGGATGCGTCGCGGGCGTTGCGTAGCGGCCTGATCCTGACCGTCCTCCTCGGCGTGTTGGTGACTTTCTGGACGCACGCCGCCTGCGCAGCCAGCGACGTGGCAGGCTTTTTGTCCAAGGTCCAGCCCACGGACTTCTTCCCATCCGCCGATCGATTCGGCCCCCCGCAAGGCGACCCGCCTCTCGTCCCCGTCTACCGCGGCGATCAGCTTCAGGGATTCGTCTACCTCAATTCAGATTTTACCAATTCTGTCGGCTATTCCGGCAAGCCGATCCACATCCTGGTCGGGATCGATCCCAACGGCGTCATCACCGGCGTGAAGCTGGTCGATCACAAGGAACCGATCGTGCTGGTCGGAATACCGGAGGCCCGCATCGTCGGCGCCATGAATTCCCTGATCGGCAAGGACATGAAGCCGGTTGCCAGTGGCGCCGAGCATCCGCCGCAGGTCGACATCGTGAGCGGTGCGACCGTCACCGTACTGGTAATGAGCGACAGCATCGTCCGCTCCGCGGTGCGGCTGATCCGCACCGGGCGCGTCGGAGCGGGCGGCGCCGCCGCGGCCTCTGCCGCTTTACCGCCAGTCACCAAGACGCTCGATCTCGAGCGCAGCGAGGTACGTGATTGGGCGAGCCTCGTCGGGGAAGGTTCGATACGCCGGCTGCACCTGACCATCGACGACATAAACCAGGCTTTTGCGAAGTCCGGCAACGCTGCGGCCGCCCAAAATCCCGAACCTGGCGACGCAGGTGACAGCTTCGTCGACCTCTACGTGGCGCTCGTCACCGCGCCCACCATCGGCCGCAGTCTGCTCGGTGACGACGGCTACCAGCGACTGAAAGAACGGCTGCAGCCGGGACAGCAGGCCATTCTGGTCGCCGGAAACGGCGTCTATTCGTTCAAGGGCTCGGCCTATGTGCGGGGCGGGATATTCGACCGGATCGAGGTGCTGCAGGAGGGTTCCAGCACGCGCTTTCGCGATCGCAATCATACCAGACTTGGGGCGCTGGCCGCTCCAGATGCACCCGAATTCCGCGAGATAGGCCTGTTCGTGACGCCTCCGGAATTCACGCTGGATCCGACGCATCCGTGGCAGCTTCAGCTGCTCGTTCAGCGGAGCCTCGGCACAAGAGACAAGGCGTTCCTCACCTTCGATCTCGACTACGTCCTGCCTGATCGCTACATGCGCCGCGAGCAGCCGGCTGTGACCGTGCCGGCCAGCGCTCCGGCGCCAAGCGCCCAAGCGCCCGCCCCGCAATCTGTCTCCGCCGGCGAAGGCGAGGAGCCGCTGTGGATGCGGATCTGGCGCTCCGAGCCGATTTCGATCGGCATCACCGCTCTCATGCTGGCGGCACTCACCGGAATCTTCTTCTTTCAGAACATCCTCGTGCGCCGACCCGTCTTCTACAATTGGGTACGCAGGGCTTACCTGGCTTTTGTCCTGGTGTGGCTTGGCTGGTACGCGAACGCGCAGCTTTCCGTCGTCAATGTGATGACCTTCTCGAACTCCCTGATCACGGGATTCCATTGGGAGTTCTTCCTTGCCGCGCCGCTGATCTTCATCCTGTGGGCGGCGACTGCCTCGGCTCTCCTGTTCTGGGGACGTGGACCCTTCTGCGGCTGGCTGTGCCCGTTCGGCGCGCTGCAGGAGCTCACCAACACCATCGCGAAGTGGCTGAAGGTGCCCCAGATCACCGTGCCGTGGAGTCTTCACGAGCGGCTATGGCCGGTCAAGTACATCATCTTCCTTGGGCTGTTCGGGCTGTCGCTCTACTCGGTCGATCTGGCCGAACGGTTCGCCGAAGTCGAGCCGTTCAAGACCGCGATCATCCTGAAGTTCGCACGTGGCTGGCCATTCGTGCTCTACGCGGTGGCGCTTCTCGTCGTCGGCCTCTTCATCGAGCGCTTCTTCTGCCGCTACCTCTGTCCGCTCGGTGCCGCGCTCGCAATTCCCGGCCGCATCAGGACGTTCGAATGGCTTCGCCGCTGGCAGGAATGCGGATCCCCGTGCCAGCGATGCGCCAAGGAATGCCCGGTCCAGTCGATCCATCCCGAAGGGCACATCAACGTCAACGAGTGCATCTACTGCATGCACTGCCAGGAGCTTTACTACGACGACCAGCGCTGCCCGCACATGATCCAGGTCCGGCTGAAGCGCGAGAAGTTCGCGGCCATGTCCTCGCCAGCGATGCGCGCGGGCGGCAAGGGTCCCGCGACCGTCATCACCGCCGGCGGCAAGCCTGTCGGCGCATCATCCGCCATCTCTCCACCAGCAACCTGAAACCGAAAGCCGAGGAGGCAATCATGAGCGAGAACGAAAAAGCAAAGGGCGTCAACCGACGGACTCTGCTGGGGACAACGGCGGCCGCAGCTGGCGTGGGCCTGGCTGGCGGAGCGGCGATGAAAGCCGGCGGCGGCTTCGTCTCGACCGCGGACGCGCAGACCAAGGCCGCTGCACCGAAAGCGCCGGCTGCCCGGCCGGCTGTGCAGAAGACAGAGGTCGCGCCCGGCGAGCTCGATGAATACTACGTGTTCTTCTCGAGCGGCCAGTCCGGAGAGATGCGGATCATCGGCCTTCCGTCGATGCGCGAGTTGATGCGCGTTCCGGTCTTCAACCGTTGCAGCGCGACCGGTTGGGGCCAGACCAACGAAAGCCTCAAGGTTCTGACGGAAGGGATGCAGCCGGCGACCCGCGAATTCCTCAAGAACCGCGGCGGCACCTTCATGAACGGCGACCTGCACCATCCGCACGTCTCGTTCACGGACGGCACCTACGACGGCCGCTACGCCTTCATGAACGACAAGGCCAACAGCCGCGTGGCGCGGGTGCGGCTCGACATCATGAAATGCGACAAGATCATCGAACTGCCGAACCAGCACACGGTTCATGGCCTGCGACTGCAGAAATATCCGCGCACCGGATACGTGTACTGCAACGGCGAAGACGGCGTGCCGCTGCCAAACGACGGCAAAATTCTCGACAATCCGAAAGAGTACCACTCCATCTTCACGGCGCTCGACGGCGACACGATGAAGGTGGCCTGGCAGGTGATCGTCAGCGGCAATCTCGACAACGTCGATTCCGACTATCAAGGCAAGTACTGCTTCTCGACCTGCTACAACAGCGAAGAAGGCGTCACCCTGGCCGAGATGACGGCCAGCGAACAGGATTGGGTCGTCATCTTCAACCTCAAGCGAATCGAGGAGGCGGTCAAGAAAGGCGACTTCAAGGAAATGAACGGTGTACCCGTTATCGACGGCCGGAAGGGCTCGCCATACACCCGCTATGTTCCGGTCTCGAACAATCCGCACGGCATGAATACCGCTCCCGACGGGATCCACATCGTGGCGGCCGGGAAGCTTTCACCGACGGTGACCGTGATGGACGTCCGCAAATTCGATGATCTATTCGACGACAAGATCAAGCCGCGCGACGTCGTCGTCGCGGAGCCGGAGCTCGGCCTTGGCCCGCTGCATACCGCCTACGACGGCAAGGGCAACGCCTATACGACGCTGTTTCTCGACAGCCAGGTCTGCAAATGGAACATCGAGCTGGCCAAGCGAGCGTTCAAGGGCGAGAAGGTCGACCCGATCATCCAGAAGCTCGACGTGCACTACCAGCCGGGCCACAACCATTCCTCGATGGGCCAGACCAAGGAGGCAGACGGAAAGTGGCTGATCTCGCTGAACAAGTTCTCGAAGGACCGCTTTCTGAACGTCGGTCCGCTGAAGCCCGAGAACGACCAGCTCATCGACATTTCCGGAGACAAGATGGTTCTGGTCCACGACGGTCCGAGCTTCGCCGAGCCGCATGACGCCACGATCGTCCATCGCTCCAAGATCAATCCGATCTCGATCTTCGATCGTGCGGATCCGATGTTCGCGGATGCGGTGAAACAGGCCAAGGCCGATGGCATCAACCTCGAGGCGGATTCCAAGGTCATTCGGGATGGCAACAAGGTCCGCGTCTACATGACGGCGACCGCGCCCGCCTATGGCCTCGAGCAGTTCCAGGTCAAACAGGGTGACGAGGTGACCGTCTTCATCACGAATATCGACGCGGTCGAAGACCTGACGCACGGCTTTTGCATCGTGAACTACGGCATCCAAATGGAGATCGCGCCGATGGCGACGGCGTCCGTGACATTCATGGCCGATAAACCGGGCGTCTACTGGTACTACTGCTCCTGGTTCTGCCACGCCATGCACATGGAGATGAAGGGTCGCATGTTCGTCGAACCGAAGTCGGTCTGATCGGAGCGGCATCGTGGGCCTCTTGTCACGCATGTTTCCGGCGGCGCTGGTCGCCGCCGGATTTTCCAGCTTCGCCGACGCGGAGACCTTGACGGCTGCGCCAGGCCGACCGCTCCAAGCGTTGCTGGATGGTGCTCGCGCCGGCGACGTTGTCGAACTTGCGCCGGGTGAATATCACGGCTCGGTCCGGATCGACCGTCCTTTGGAGCTGGTGGGGAGGCAGGGCGCGGTGCTTGATGGCGACGGCGCCGACAGCGTCATCACCGTCAGCGCACCCGACGTCACTGTCCGGGGCGTGACCATCCGAGGGTCCGGCCGCGATCTGCAGGCGATGAATTCCGGAATCTTCCTTCAGAAGTCGGCCGAACGCGCGAAGATCGAGAACAACCGTCTGGTTGGAAACCTGTTCGGCATCTACGTGCATGGCGCCCAAGGCTCGCGGGTCGTCCACAACGAGATCGAGGGACTGCGTGGCGGGCGTCTTAGCGAGGCAGGCAACGGCGTCTCGCTTTGGAATGCGCCCGACGTCACCATCGCGGACAACGTATTCCGCTATGGTCGCGATGGCATCTTCTCGATTTCAAGCCGCAACGACCGTTTCGTCAAAAATCGCTTCGAGCAGGTTCGCTTCGCGATCCACTACATGTACACCAACGACAGCGAAGTGAGCGGCAACGTTTCGATCGGTAACCATGTCGGGTACGCCATCATGTATTCGAGCCGGCTGGTGATCCGCGACAACGTTTCCGATCACGATCGCGACCACGGACTTCTGTTCAACTACGCGAACTACGCCGAGATCGACGGCAACCGCGTGACGGGTGGCCTGCTGAGCACGGCGATGGACGATGCGGAAGACGGTCCGAACGACGAGCGCGGCATGCTTCCGGAGCCGAAACGGGAGCGAGCTCTTCGAAGCGGCCCCGAAAAATGCGTCTTCATCTACAACACCAATCACAACAAGTTCCGCAACAACTGGTTCGAACGCTGCGCTATCGGAGTGCACTTCACCGCGGGCTCCGAAGGCAACGAAATCACGGGCAACGCCTTCATCAGCAACGCCAACCAGGTGAAATACGTCGGCACCAGACACTTGGACTGGTCGACCGGTGGGCGGGGTAACTACTGGAGTGACAATCCGGCGTTCGACCTCAACGGGGACGGAATCGCTGACACGGCCTACCGGCCGAACGACCTGATCGATCGTGTGCTCTGGACAGCGCCAGCCGCGAAGGTTCTCATCAACAGCCCCGCGGTCCAGGTGATCCGCTGGGCCCAGGCGCAGTTTCCGGCGCTGCTGCCGGGCGGCGTGATCGACAGCCACCCGCTGATGTCACCGCCGAAGCGCCGCACGGCCGAGGAAGCGCGATGACCCGCACCATACGCGTCGCCGACGTCACCAAGGAGTACGGACCGGTCAAGGCCGTGCGCGGGGCTTCATTCGAGCTGGACCAGGGCGAACTGGTGGCGCTGATCGGCCATAACGGCGCCGGCAAGACCACGCTGATGAAGCTGATGCTCGGGCTCATCCGGCCGACCAGCGGCTCGATCGAGGTCCTCGGCGACAACCCCGCCGCCGGCGAGTTCGCGGGCCGCCGGCAGCTTGGCTATCTGCCGGAGAATGTCTCGTTCGATTCCGCGCTGACAGGCCGGGAGACGCAAGCCTTTTACGCCCGGCTGAAGCGCGAGCCGGTGACGAAGGCGCTCAACCTGCTCGAAACCGTCGGACTTGGGCCTGCCGCGCGCCGTCGCGTTGGCACGTACTCGAAGGGGATGCGGCAGCGGCTGGGGCTTGCCCAGGCGCTGATCGGTCATCCGCGGGTGCTGCTGCTGGACGAGCCGACGACCGGGCTCGATCCCGAACTGCGCCAGACCTTCTACGAGGTCATCGAGCAGCTTGCGGCGGACGGCACGACAGTGCTCTTGTCCTCGCACGCGCTGACCGAGCTCGAGGAGCGCGCAGGGCGGGTGATCATCATGAACCGCGGCTTCAAGGTCGCAGACGGATCGATCGACGAATTGCGCCGCCTCGCCCGGTTGCCCACCAGGATCCGTCTCAAGGTGGCGGGACTGGCCGCGAGCGAGATGCCGGCCTGGGTCCCGACGGATACGATCTGCCGGCGGCTCAACGGGCACATCGTCGAGATCGATGCTGCGCCGGAACGCAAGATCGAGCTTCTGCATCGCGCGACGGCGTCGGGCAATGCCGTGGAAGACGTCGATGTGGTGCCGCCAAGTCTCGACGAACTCTACGCTCACTTCCTCCGGCAGTCGGAGCGGACGCCATGAACGTGCTGATCATCGCGGCAAAGGAAATTCACCAGGCCATCCGCAACCGCTGGGTGCTCGCGGCGACGCTCCTGCTCGCTGGACTTGCCTTGTCGCTG
Source organism: Bradyrhizobium sp. Cp5.3 (assembly GCF_000426265.1). Taxonomy (NCBI): domain Bacteria; kingdom Pseudomonadati; phylum Pseudomonadota; class Alphaproteobacteria; order Hyphomicrobiales; family Nitrobacteraceae; genus Bradyrhizobium; species Bradyrhizobium sp. Cp5.3. The sequence continues at coordinate 90,645 of NZ_KE384516.1, forward strand.
ACCTTCCTCGGCAGCGCGCCGACCGGAAACGTCGGCGTTCGCGCGCTCGATGTCGTCGTCGTCAGTCTTTCGAGCCTGACGATCTTTCTCGTTCCACTCATCGCGCTTCTGATTTCGCATGACGCTATCGTGGGCGACATGGAGCGAGGCACGATGCTCTTGCTGCTGAGCTATCCGGTCGCGCGATGGCAGGTGCTGCTCGGCAAGTTCCTTGGTCACCTTGCGGTGCTCGCCTTTGCCACCTGTCTCGGCTATGGCCTGGCCGTCGGGGCGCTCGCGGCCACTGGCAGTCGCATCGATTTCGACAGCCTCCTCGCCTTCGCCGCCATGGTCGGCTCCTCGGTGCTGCTCGGCGCCGCATTCGTCGCGATCGGCTATCTCGTCAGCGCCTTCGCGCGCGACCGGGGCACGGCCGCCGGCATCTGCATCGGGCTGTGGCTGCTGCTCGTCCTGATCTACGACATGGCTCTGCTCGGCGTGCTCGCGCTTGACCAGGGCCGCAGCATTTCCGCAACCGCGTTGAATGCGATGCTCCTGTTGAATCCGACCGACGCGTACCGGCTGTTCAATCTGACCGGATTCGCCAATGTCAGCACCTTCGCGGGGATGGCGGGACTCGCCCAAACCACCTCTCTGACCATGCCGGTGCTTCTGGCCGCCCTGCTCTCCTGGACCATGGTGCCGCTGGGCCTCGCAGCGCTTGCCTTCTCGCGGAGAGAGCTATGAAGCGCCTCGGCATCGCTCTCGCTCTCCTTATTCCGCTTGCGCTTGTCGGCTGCGGCGAGAAGGAGGCTGCGAAGCTTCCGCCGCCGCACCGGATGACCGCCGAAGTGGTCGGGCACTACTGCGGCATGAATGTGCTCGAGCACCCGGGACCGAAGGGACAGATCTTCGCCGCGAGCCTGATCGAACCCGTGTGGTTCTCATCCGTTCGGGACACCCTCGCCTTCACGATGCTGCCGGATGAGCCCAAGGACATCCAGGCGATCTACGTCTCCGACATGGGCAAGGCGCCGAGCTGGGACAAGCCCGGCGCCGACAATTGGGTCGAGGCACGCAAGGCGCAGTTCGTGATCGGCAGCCGAGCCAAGAGCGGCATGGGCGGAGACGAGGCGGTGCCGTTCTCGGACAGGTCGGCCGCGGAAAAGTTCATCGCCGAGAATGGTGGACGCATCGTCGCATTTGCGGACGTGCCGCACGCCTACGTGCTTGGGTCGGGCGAGAAGAACACAGCGGATGATGGCGCCTCCGGGCGCGGTTCGGCCGACTGAGGAGAGCGTTATCATGCCAATGCTTTCTCGACGACGTTTCATCAACATCAGCGCCGCATCGGCGGGCCTGGCGCTCGCGCCGCTCGGACGCGCGGTGGCTTCGGATGCGGACGTCGCGGTCTGGCACGGCACCATGCTGGGCGCGACTGCAACCCTGAAAATCCATCATCAGGCAAGAGACGAAGCGGAACGTCTGATCGCGGCGGCGTGCTCTGAAGCCCGCCGCCTGGAGCGCCTGTTCAGCCTGTACCTGCCCGACTCCGCCCTGGTCGAATTGAACCGGACCGGAATTCTCGTCGACCCGGCACCGGAGTTGGTCGACCTGCTCTCGGACTCGCGCCGCTACGCCGAACTGACGGACGGGATGTTCGATCCGACCGTGCAACCGCTATGGACGCTATACGTCGAGCATTTTTCGAGCGCCGGTGCAGACCCGTCCGGTCCGCCGCAAGCGGCGGTGAAGGCGGCGCTTGGCCATGTCGACTATCGGCGTATGTCTATTAGACGGGATCGCATCGTACTGCCGAAGGGAGCCGAGCTCACGCTCAATGGCATCGCGCAGGGCTATGTCACCGACAAGGTTGTCGATCTGTTGCGCTCACAGGGGATCGCACAAAGCCTCGTCGACATGGGCGAGACGCGGACGATCGGATCGCGACCGGACGGCAGCCCGTGGGAGGTCGGAATCGCCGATCCCGAGCACCCGGGGCGGATTGAGACGACGCTGCGGATCGTGGATCGCGCAGTGTCGACGTCGGGCGGCTACGGATTCCGGTTTGATCCCACAGGCCGCTTCAACCACTTGTTCGATCCAACCAATGGCGGCTGCGCCAGCCTCTATCGCAGCGTCACCACGGTGGCGTCCAGCGCCACCGCGGCGGATGCGCTGTCCACGGCTTTCAGCCTGATGCCGGAAGCGCAGATCCGCTCCTTGCTGCCGAAAACCGGTATCGAACGGGTCCATCTGATCGACGCAGCCGGAGGCGTTTCCGAGCTCGTCGCGTGACAAACCAGCTAACTTGAACTGCCGCAAGGTTGCCCCTACGGGCAGCGTCGATCAAAACGTCGCCCGTCGTCTCGTGTTCCGGCGCACCCTGCAAGGGACGGCCTTCAGCGAAAAGACAGGAGCGGGCTACTGCGAACGGTCCGAGGTCCACCCTTTATACTCGGCGACATTGTCCCGGGTCACGAGCTTCGAAGGCAACAGTTCCACGGTCGAGGCCGGCTTCTGCCCGTTGAGAATGCCGACGCCGACCTGCACGGCGCGCCGCGCCATGAAGAACGGATCCTGCGAGGCAGAGGCCTGGACCTGCGGCGACTGCGGATCCTTCAGCGCGGCCTCGATATCGGGAGCGCCGTCGACCGCCGTGATGACGATGCCGCTGCGGCCTTGCTGACGCGCCGCGAGATCGGTACCGATCGCCTGTGGGTCGTTGATGGCGAAGATGGCGTCGATCTTGGGGAAGCGCGTCAGATAGCCCTGCGCAACGGTGAGGCCGCCCTCGCGCGAGCCCTTGCCGTCCTGATCGCTGGACAGGACCTTGATGCCGGGATTCTTGCCGAACACGTTCTTGCAGCCGGTGACGCGGTCGATCACGGCGGAAACCTGCGGCCCGTTCTCGATGATGACATCGCCTTTGCCGCCCAACTTATCAACGATGTACTGGCAGGAAATCTCGCCGGCCTGGACGTTGTTCGTGGTCACGGTAGCGTCGGCGCCCTCGGCTGCCGTGTCCACCGCGACGACGATGATGCCCGCGGCCTGCGCCTTCTTGATCGCGGGGCCGATCGCCTTGGGATCACCAGGGTTCAACAGGATCAGGTCGACGCCGGCGGCGATGAAGTTGTCGATCTGTGTCACCTGCTTGCCGAGATCATATTCAAATCCGACGGTGGTGATCTTCACATTCGGATTGGTCTTCTTGGCTTCGAACTCGGCACCCTTCGACAGCGCGACGAAGAACGGGTTGCCCATCGAGCCGAGTGAGACGCCGATCGCCTTGAGCTCCTTGGCGGATGACGGCGCGGTGCCGAGCGCAAGCGCCATCGCAGCGCCGGCGAGCGTGATCGTCTTCAACATTGCCTTCCTCCCTGGTCTATCTTGATCCCCGACACGGCAGACCAGTTGCCGCAGCGGAACTTCGCATCGGGCGCAGCGCGCTCAAGTGCGCGTCGAGCCTTTTAGGTTCTGGCGGAGCCTTGCAGCCGGTAGCGATCCAGCGCCACGGCTCCGATGATCACCAGACCCTTGATCACATATTGCCAGATGTCGGATACGCCGATCAGAATCAGGCCGTTCGAGAGAACAGCAATGATCAGCGCGCCGACCAGCGTTCCCCAGATCGAGCCGATACCGCCGACGAAGGAGGTGCCGCCGAGGATCACTGCGGTGATGGCGTCGAGCTCGTAGGACTGGCCGAGCTGAAGACCGTTGGCCGCGTAAAGCCGCGCCGCCTGCATGGCGCCGCCGAGCCCGGCAAACAATCCCGACACGCCGTAGACGAAGATCAGCACAGCCCAAACCTTGATGCCGGCGAGCCGCGCCGCGCTCTCATTGCCACCGACCGCGTAGATGTGCACGCCGAGCACCGTACGGCGCAGCACCAGCCACGAAACGAGGATGACGAGCAGCGCAATGACCGACAGCCAGGGAATCGAGATCACACCGGGAATGAGCGTGAGCGAGCCGTTACCGATGAAGGCGTAGGGAATGGAAGGATTGAACACAGTGGTGTCGGCGCCGAGCAGCCGCGCCAGCCCGCGCACGGCGGTCAGCGAGCCCAGCGTCACGATGAATGGCGGCAGACGCAACAGCGCGATCAGCGCGCCATTGACGACGCCGAAGCCGAGGCCGGTGAACACCGCAACCGGGAGCCAGAGCGCACCAAGGTCGGGCAGTTTCGAGATGGTCAACCCGGCCATCGCAGAGACCGCGAGGATGGAGCCGACCGACAGATCGATGCCGCCGGTCAGGATGACGAAGGTCATGCCAGCGGCAAGCACGGTGTTGACGGCGGCCTGTTGCAACACGATTCCGAGATTTTGTCCGGTGAAGAAACGGCCGTCGGACAGGAAATGAAAGCCGATGCACAGGACCAATAGCACCGGCAGCATGCCGGCGGCACGGATCAGGAGCCGCAAACGCTGACGCTTGGTCTCCTGCGCAGCCGCGGCGCTGGCCGCCGTGCCCGAGTTTGCCTTTGCCTGCGAGGAACTGTCATGCATCGAGCTGCTCCATGCCGGTCGCCAGCGCCATGATATCTTCCTGGTTCAAGGGCGATGCCGCCTCCCGCCTGATCTCACCGGCAATGTGCCCGGCACGCATGACGATGACGCGGTCGCAGATGCCGATGATCTCCGGCAGATCCGATGAGATGACCAGGGTCGCAGTGCCCGACTTGGCAAGATTGTCGATGATCGAATAGATCTCGGATTTGGCCCCGACGTCGACGCCGCGGGTCGGCTCGTCGAGGATCAGGACCTTGGGCGCCGTCGCAAGCAAGCGCGAGAGCAGCACCTTCTGCTGGTTGCCCCCGGAGAGCGCGCCAACGTTGACACTGGCATTGGCGGCGCGGATGCCCAGCGCCGCAAACGCCTTGCTGGCGCGGTCGCGCGCCTTGTCGCGATCGAGGACATAGCCGAGCTTGGCATCGCGGCCGAGCACCGCGAGATTGATGTTGTCCAGGCACGACATGTCCAGGAACAGGCCGAGCGCCTTCCGGTCTTCGGTCAGATAGGCGATCCCGGCATCGAGCGCCTCGCCGGGCGTGCGAATCTCGATCGGGCGTCCCTCCAGCTCGAGCCGGCCGGAGGTTTTGGGCGAGGCGCCGATGATGAGATGTGCAAGCTCGGTGCGGCCCGCGCCGATCAGGCCGGCGAGGCCGACCACCTCGCCCGCGTGCACGGTGAGGGAGCAACCCTTGACGCGCTGGCCGTCGGCCATGTCGATTGCTGCGAGCACGGGATGTCCCCGCCCCGCCTCCGGGTCATGGTCCTTCTTGTAGAAAGAGGAGACGTCGCGTCCCACCATCAGCCGCACGATGGTATCGGCGCGGATCTCGGGCCTGTCGAGCGAGCCGACCAGACGGCCGTCGCGCAGAACGGTGACGCGGTCGCCCAGCGCGTAGACCTCGTCCATACGATGTGAGATGTAGATGATGGCGAACCCCTCTGCGCGCAGCTGGCGGACCAGCGCGAACAGCCGCTCGCTCTCGCCGGCCGACAGCGCAGTGGTCGGCTCGTCCATGATCAGTATCTTTGACCTCGCGTGCAGTGCACGCGCGATCTCGACGAGCTGGCGCTGGCCCATCGACAGATGCGCCACCAACGTCGATGGCAGGAAATCCGCGCCCAGCCGTTCCAGGATCGGGCCGACGCCCTCGCGCATGGCGCCGCGCGCCAGCAACCCCGAATGCGAGATCTCGCGGCCGAGATAAATATTCTCCGCAACACTGAGATTGGGGGCTAAAGATAGCTCCTGATAGATGATGGAGATGCCCGCGGCACGGCCGCCCAGCGGGCCTTCGATCCGCGCCGGCCTGCCCTCGATGCGGATCTCGCCGCCGGGATCAGGGCGATAGGCGCCCGACAATATCTTCATCAACGTCGATTTGCCGGCGCCGTTCTCGCCCATCAGCGCATGGATTTCGCCGGCATAGACCGTGAGATCGACGGCTCGCAGCGCCTTGATGCCGAAGAAGGACTTTGAGACCCCGCGCATCTCGAGGATCGGATCGTTCATCGTGCCTCCCGATGCACAATGCGTTTCCCACCCGCGTCTCGATTTTTTGCCAGCGCGGTTCGCGCATTAAACAAAACGCCGCGGCACAGGGCAATACCGAAGACGGCATACCGAAGTATGTGCAACGCCAGGTCGACGCTACTGGCGCGGCCGGTACAGCTCGCGCCAGGCAGGAAGCCGCTCGGCATAGGCATCGACGAGCACGCGTTCAGGTTCGAACGTCTCGACGCGTCGCGGCGGGGTGCAGACGGCGTCGATTGCCTCGCCCGTGACAGCAAGCCGCCCCAATCTCGCCGCACCGAACGCCGCGCCGGTTTCGCCTTCGGCAAAGCGATGGATCGGAACATTCAGAACATTCGCCAGCACCGACAGCCAGAACCGGGACCGTGAACCGCCGCCGATGACATCGGCTTCAGGTACCGCGATTCCGACATCCGCGAGCACGTCCCGGCAGTCCGCAAGTGCGAAAGCGACGCCCTCGAGCACGGCCCGGACGATCGCCCCACGATCGGTGCCGTGGCTCAAACCATCGAGCATGCCGCGCACGACGGGATCGTCGTGCGGCGTTCGCTCGCCCGCGAGATACGGCAGGAAGCTCACAGGAGACGGCGCCTGCGGGCGCGACCCGAGCGGCGCCAGCAGCTCGGCCTCAGCGACGCCGAACAGGCGTGCGATCCAGGCGAGACAGGATGCCGCCGAGAGGATCGCACCGGCCTGAATCCACATTGTGGGGATGGCATGGCAGAACGTGTGCACCGCGCGATCCGGGTTGGCGGCAATCCTGCTGGTCGGCGCCAGCAAAGCGCCTGATGTTCCCAGCGAAATGAACGCGGTGCCCGGCCTGATCGCGCCGATGCCGATGGCGCCCGCTGGATTGTCACCGGCACCGCCCGCGATCATCGGCCGCCTGGCCATGCCCCAGCGCTGCGCAAGTTCGCTGCGCAGTGTTGCTGCGGGCGCGCAACCCTCGACCAGACTCGGCATGTGATCGCGCGACAGGCCGGTCGCAGCCAGCGCTGCATCCGACCAGTCCCGGCGCGCGGCGTCGAGCCACAGCGATCCCGATGCGTCCGAGACGTCCTCGATCGCTTCGCCCGTCAGGACCAGGCGCAAATAGGCCTTCGGAAGCAGGATGAGTTTCGTCGCCGCAAAAATCTCGGGCTCGTGCGTCGCGATCCAGAGCAGCTTCGGCGCCGTGAATCCGGGCATCGCCTTGTTGCCCGACGTCGCACGCAAGGCGGGCCAACGTTGTTCCAGAATACGACACTCGGCGGCGGACCGTCCGTCGTTCCAGAGGATGCAAGGCCGCAACGGCTTTGCGCTGGCGTCAAGCAGCGTGGCGCCATGCATCTGGCCGGACAGTCCGATGCCTTCGACCGCAGCCAGCTCGCCGGCATGCGTCACCTTCAGGGCATCCAGCGTGGCAAAGGTCGCATCGATCCACTGCGCCGGATCCTGCTCGGAATAGCCCGGCAGCGGCGAGGCCGTCGTCAGCGGCCGGCTCTCGCTCGCGATCACGCGCTGGGCCCCGTCGACGAGAACGGTCTTGACCGCCGAGGTGCCGAGGTCGATGCCGAGATACATGGATGACTACAATTGCTGACGTTGGTATGGACGACGGCGTCGCCACGTCGGATAGTCCAATCAATCCAAGAAGCCTGATCGCGTCAAGGGAGCCGCTGCATGCTGAAATCGATCGACCCGCTTCTCAATGCGGATGTACTCTACGCCCTGCGGTCCATGGGGCACGGAGACGATCTCGTGCTCTGCGACACCAATTTTCCCGCTGACGCCGTCGCCCGCCAGACCGTACTGGGGCGGCTGTTGCGCATCGACAACGTCTCCGCCGGCCGCGCCGCGCGCGCGATCCTCTCGGTGCTGCCGCTCGACAGCTTTGTCGAAAAGCCGGCCTCTCGCATGGAGATCGTCGGCCAGCCCGACGAAATCCCGCCGGTGCAGCAAGAGGTCCAGGCCACAATCGATGCAGCGGAAGGACGCTCGTTTCCCATGGGATCGGTCGAGCGGTTTGCCTTTTATGAACTCGCCAAGAAGTCCTATTGCGTGATCCAGACCGGCGAACGGCGCTTCTACGGCTGCTTCATTTTCAAGAAGGGCGTCATCCCGCCCGATGCGGCTTGAGGTGAACACCTCAAGCTGAGCCCACCCAGCGGCCACGGCGACGGCTGCACCCCCGGCATAATGTGACATCGAGACGATGTCGCGCTCGCGGAACCTCGCGTCCATCATCGGCGATCGCAACATCATCTCGCGGGCGCATTCGTCTTGCAGCGCGGCATCGCGACGAGTCCGCTCGTCGCTCGTCATTGACGCCACGCGCGGCCTCAACTCCGCGTCCGTTCGTTGACTTTGATTCGTGCCGTTGCATACTCGACGGCGGCCTCTGTCACCCATCACGACGACACCGAAGTCCACGAGCGTCACGATCTCGAAGTGCTCCGGTGAGTCAGACTTCAGATCAAGAAAGTCAACAAGGGAGGGTATCGCGGTGAAACACCAAGATCATGATCGGCGTTCCGAAATGCAGCCGAACCGACGCACGGTGTTGAAAGGCGCAGCCAGCGCGGCCGCGTTGGGCACGACAGGCGCGCTCGGCACGTTCTCCGAGCTTGCCTTGGCCCAAGCCAATCTGCGCGCCCAGATCACGCAAATTCCCGGTGTCGGCAAAGGTGCGCCGACCGACGCCGACTGGCAGAAAGTCGGCGAGCTCTGCCTCGGCCCGACCAAAGCGAGCATCAAGGAAGGCGAATTCAAGGGCGTCGAGCTCTCCTTCATGGGACTGAACAATCAGAACCTGCACAATCTCCTGTTCCGCGGCTTCCTGAAGCCATGGGAGGCCTATACGGGCGCGAAGATTTCCTGGATCGATCTCGCCCAGGCCGACTACAATCCGCGCTTGCAGCAGGCGATCGCGACCGGAACGGTCGACTTCGACATCCTGGAGATGGGTGCGCCGTTCGAAGGCGACGTCTGCGGCAAGGGGCTGGCCTCGGAGATGCCGGACTGGGTCAAGAAGCAGATCGATATTGACGACTATGTCGACTACCTGAAGCCGCCGGTCGGAACCTGGGACGGCAAGACCTATCGCGTCACCATCGACGGCGACTGCCACAACTTCAACTACCGCACGGACGTGTTCTCCGACCCAACGCTCGCCAAGGCCTGGAAGGACGCCGGCAACACCAGCGAATGGGGTGTGCCGAAAACCTGGCAGCAGGTGCAGGCCGTGACCAAATTCCTCAAGGGCAAGAAGATCAAGAACCAGAACGCGTTCGGCTATCTCGACGCGCCTAAGCCCTGGGGCGGTTTCGGCTTCTATTTCCTGGCGAGCCGCGCCTCCGCCTACGCCAAGCATCCTGATGACAAGGCCTGGCTGTTCGACATCGACACGATGAAGCCGCGCATCAACAATCCAGCCTGGGTGCGCGCCATCCAGGACGTGATCGACGCGCTGCCGTTCGAACCTGCCGATCAGCTCAATGCCGATCCGAACACCACCGGCTTCCAACAATTTCTGGCGGGCATCGGCTCGATGATCCCCTGGTGGGGCGACATCGGCCAGGTGGCGAAGGCGAGCGACACTTCCGTGGTCGGCGACGTCGTCGGCTTCGACATCCTGCCTGGGTCGGACGACGTGTATAACTCGAAGACGGGAAAGTGGGACAAGCTCGCGAGCGGGCCGAACCATGCGCCGAACTGCGCCTATCTCGGCTGGGGCGTTTACGTCATGGCGCGGGTCAATGGCGACGAGAAGAAGCACAAGGCGGCATGGAGCGCGGCCGCGCATCTCGGCGGCAAGGATCTGTCGCTGTGGATGGTGATGTATCCCTCGGGCTTCCAGGCCCACCGCACCAGCCACTTCCAGTTCGACGAGTGGGTGGCCGCGGGCTACGACCGCAAATACATCACTTCCTATCTGAACTCGCAGCTCGGCTCCTACAATCATCCGAACCGCGCAGTGGAGCCGCGCATCCCCGGCATCTTCCAGTATTACAGCATCGCCGAAGACGAGCTGACGAAGATCTTCGCCGGCAGGGTCGATGCCCAGACCGGCGCGAACAACATCGCCGCCGCCTGGGAGAAGCTGACCGACCAGATCGGCCGCGAACGGCAGATCGGGCTCTACAAGGCGTCTCTCGGCACGTAGCTTCTTTTGACTGCGAGACCCTTCCCAACCCCGGCTGGCGCCGCTTCAGGCGCCAGCTCCTCTAGCAAGATCGCAGAGTCGGATTGCGATGCAGAGTTCGGTCGACTTGAGCAATGATCGCCTCGCGCCCGCCCCCCGGCGGGCTAGCGTCAGCCGGAAGAACGCAGGTCGGGCGCTGGTCGCGTTCGCTTCGCTCGGTCTCCTGCTCGTGATCCTCCTGCAGGGACTGCACGCAACCGGTTCAATCGCGGCAGGCTTTTCGGATTGGCGTCCGATCATGATCGCCTACGTGCTGTGGGCTATCGCGTTTGGGGTCGGGCAAATCATCATCAGAGGCGAGCGTGGTCAGCGCGCGCTGTTTCTGCTGCCGGCCGTGTTCTTCACGGTCGCGGTCGTAATATTTCCTACGATTTTCGGGCTCTACATCGCGTCACTGGACTGGAATCTGTCATCCATCGACGGCCCGCGTTTCAGCGGTTTCGATAATCTTAGGGGAATGCTGAGCGACACCTACTACTGGAACGCGCTGGGCAACATGATCTTCTACACGGTCGCAGTGCTCGGCGAATATGCGATTGCGTTTGGGCTTGCTTTGCTGCTCAGTGCCGATGTCCGTGGACGAAGGTTCTTTCGTGTGGTCTTCCTGCTGCCGATGATGCTCAGCCCTGTCGCGGTGAGCTGGATGATCGGCAAGTCGCTTTTGGAGTATCGCTTCGGACCTGCGGCGACGCTGGCGCGCTATCTCGGATGGGAAAACCCGGCCTTCTTCGCCTCACCGTGGATGGCACGCTTTAGTATCCAGGCGATGGACGCATGGGTCTCGATCCCCTTCATCATGATCATCCTTCTCGCAGGCCTCCAGGCGATGCCGAAGGAGGTGCAGGAGGCGGCCAAGGTCGACGGCGCGAATGGCTGGCAATCATTCTGGCACGTCACCTTCCCGATCATGCTGCCGGTCAGCATCACCGTCCTGATCATCCGCATCATCTTCAAGCTGAAGCTCGCCGACATCGTGATCAACGTCACCGCGGGAGGCCCGGGAGGAGCAACCGACACGGTGTCGAGCTTCATCTACCGCGTCTACCGCGACCGCTCGAATGTCGGATACGGCACGGCGCTCGCTATGGCCTATCTGCTGTTGATCATCGTGCTGCTAACGCTGTTGTTACGGCTGGCCAAGCGCTGGACGCAAAGGGTCATGTAGGGTATCGCAAAGGGAGTTGCTCGATTGGCTGTAACGACCGTAGCATCCAAGCCCGTCCGAAGGCATCCTGCAGCACCGCGCGCCAAGCGGATGCTGGGCCGCATGCTGATCTACGCTGCACTCCTGTTCTGGACGTTCATCTGCCTGTTCCCGATCTACTGGACCGTCACGACCTCATTCAAATCGGCAGTCGACGTGACGCAGGCCCACCTGATTCCCTGGGTCGATTTTCAGCCGGACTGGAAAGGATGGCGCTCGCTCGGCTTGTCGCCGGACACGCTATTCGGCACCTCGACGGCGCGCTCCGAATTCGTGAACCGCTTCGTCAACAGCGTCATCACTTCGGTCGGTGCATCGCTGCTCGCGCTCCTCCTCGGATCGCTGGCGGCCTATGGCCTGAGCCGCTTCCGCTACAAATTCGCCTGGATGCGCAACGACGACATCCTGTTCTTCTTTATGTCCCAACTTATCCTGCCGCCGGTCGTGCTCGCGTTGCCGTTCCTTGTGCTGTACAAGGCACTGTCTCTGCTCGATACGACGTTTGGCCTGATCCTGCTCTACACACTGACGGTGCTGCCAATCGTCATCTGGATCATGCGCGACCAATTCAACGCAATTCCGATCGAGCTTGATGAAGCCGCTTTTGTGGACGGCTTGTCGACCTGGGGCGCGTTTCTTCGCATCATCCTGCCGCTCGCGCTCCCCGGAATGATGGCGGCATTCATTCTCTCGCTTGTGCTGTGCTGGAACGAGTATTTCTTCGCGGCGCTATTGACCAGCACGGACGCCAAGACGCTACCCGTGATGGTGGCGAGCCAGACCGGCTCGCAAGGCATCAACTGGTGGTCGATGGCGGCGCTGTCGACGGCGGCGATCATCCCGCTCGTCCTAATCGGCATTTTCCTCGAGCGCTACATTGTCAGCGGCTTGACTACGGGAGCGGGAAAGTAGCTCGCAAGGCCAGCCGGGCCCCTCACTTCGCGAGTTCGACCGGCCCGACAAGAGTGACAGATGGAGATGGGTCGTTTTTCGCGACCGGACATCCTATATAGTCATCTGTGACTCACTTGTTGGAGGACAGCGATGAAGGCCTTCATCCTTGCCTGCGTTGCGACGATCGTGATTGCTGCGGCTGGAGTTGTCGTGCTCGACAGCGTACAGCAACCCGTCGCCGAAGCTTTTGCGACGACGGGCGTGCGTCTGTAGGCAATGCGCCGCCTGCTCTATTCGCTGCCCTATTCGGCTGCGGATGCGGCATGGCGGGGCCGCGGCTGAGAATCGTTCGGGCCGCTCCGTGCCGATTGCTGGTCGAGCCACAGGCTGTGGTGCTCACGCGCCCAATTGACATCCACCTCACCTGATCCCATCGCCTCGAAGGCTCCCTCCATCCCGATCGTGCCGATGTAGATGTGAGCGAGCATCGCGGCGATGAACAGCACGGCCACGATCGAGTGAACGACCTGGGCAATCTGCATGCCCTCGATTCCCGTCAGGTAGAACGGGAACATGAGCTGATACCCGGTCGCAGCGACGATGCCACCGCCAATCACAACGATCCAGTAGATGCCCTTTTGACCGGCGTTGAAGCGGCGCGCCGGCGGATGATCGTGACCGATCAGGCCACCGCCACGCTTGATCCACTCCAGATCCACCTTGTTCGGGATATTGCCGCCGATCCACATCAGAAAGATCAGCACGACGCCAATCGTGAAGGGAAAGCTCAAATAGTTGTGGGCGAATTTCGCCCATTGCGACCATTCGGAGAAGGCATCGAATCCAATCAGCGGCAGCAGCAGCGGCCGTCCGAACGTGATGTTCAGTCCCGAGATCGCCAGGATGACGAAGCAGGTCGCAGTCATCCAGTGCACGAAACGCTCAAAGGTGTTGAATCGCACGATGGTGCGGCCGGATCGTCCGCTTTCGAGGCGGACCATGCCGCGCGTCAAATAGAAGATCACGAGCACCGCCAGCATGCCGAGCATTGCAACGCCGCCTATCCACCGTAGCGCGACGTTGCGGAATTCACGCCACTCCCGGCCAGCCGGTTGCACCAGCACGCTGGAGCGCTGGTCGGGAATGCTGACGCGTCCCTGGATCCGGTCCATCTCCTGAAGCAACTGGCGCTCGTTGACCGAGCTCGCCGTCGGATTGACCTGCTGGGCCAGCGACGGTGTCGGAACTGCCATGATCAACAGAAGCAACGCCCACGCGCCGATGGCTGGACGAATGAACCTTGCAAATGAGGACATGAACTCCTCCCGCATCTGTGCCGCGTCGCCCGCGGCCTGCTTCAGGACTCGATCGTCTCGCGATAGGCGGTCTTCCAGCCCCACGCGCCTGAACCGTAGCCGCGCTTCAGCACGCGCTCCTTATATATCTGGGCGATGATCTCGCCGTCGCCGGCGAGCAGCGACTTGGTCGAGCACATCTCGGCGCACAGCGGCAGCTTGCCTTCGGCGAGGCGGTTCGCGCCATATTTCTCGTATTCCTCCTTGCTGCCATCGGCCTCGGGGCCGCCGGCGCAATAGGTACATTTGTCCATCTTGCCGCGCGAGCCGAAATTGCCGACCTTCGGATATTGCGGCGCGCCAAACGGACAGGCGTAGAAGCAGTAGCCACAGCCGATGCAGAGATCCTTGGAGTGCAGAACCACGCCGTCGGCAGTGGTATAGAAGCAGTTCACCGGACACACTGCCGCGCATGGCGCATCCGTGCAGTGCATGCAGGCCATCGAGACCGAACGTTCGCCCGGCTTGCCGTCGGCGATGGTGACAACCCGGCGCCGGTTGATGCCCCAGGGGACCTCGTGCTCGTTCTTGCAGGCCGTGACGCAGGCGTTGCACTCGATGCAACGGTCGGCGTCGCAGAGAAACTTCATACGTGCCATCGTCGTTGCTCCTTATGCCGCCGCGATCTGGCAGAGAGTGACCTTGGGCTCCTGCATGCCCGTCGCGGGATCGTATCCGTAGGTGGTGATCGTGTTCGCGCTTTCGCCGAGCACGATCGGGTCGGTGCCCTTCGGGTAGTTGCCGCGAAGATCCTTGCCCGCAAGCCAGCCACCGAAATGGAAGGGCATCCAGGCAACGCCCTTGCCGACCCGCTCGGTGACGAGCGCCTTCATTCTTGCCCTGGAATTGTTCTCGGCGCCCGTGACCCAGACCCAGCCGCCGTCCTTGACGCCGCGCTCGGCTGCATCGGCGGGATTGATCTCGATGAACATGTCCTGCTGCAATTCGGCGAGCCACGGGTTGGTGCGCGTCTCCTCGCCGCCACCTTCGTATTCGACCAGACGACCGGACGACAGGATCAGCGGGAATTGTTTTGCAATTCCCTTCTCCACCGCAGCTTTCTGCACGGAGAAGCCGATATTGGGCATCCGGAACTGCTTGGCGTCGGGCAGCGTCGGGTATTTGGCGACGAGGTCGACGCGCGGTGTGTAGATCGGCTCGCGGTGGACCGGGATCGGATCCGGCAAGCCGAAGGCATTCATGCGCGCCTTCCCGTTGCCGTAGGGTACGCAGCCATGCGCCAGCGCGACGCGCTGGATGCCGCCCGACAGGTCGAGCGACCACGACACTGTGTCCGGATTGGCTGGATTGACCTTGTTGATCACGGCCATTTCCGCTTCGGTGAGCTCAGTGTCCCAGCCGAGCTTCTTCAGGCTCGCCAGCGTAAATTCCGGATAGCCGTCCTGGATTGCCGACCCCAGGGAGTACGAGCCATCCGCGAGCAGGCTCACCTTCCGCGTCGTGCCGTCCGGCAGCTTCTCCTCGCGCTCGAGGCCGAACCGCGGCCGGAACGTGCCGCCGCCATCCATCACGTGCAGATTGGTATTGTAGAGCAAGGGCGTGCCGGGATGCTTGACCTCCGGTGATCCCCAGCATGGCCAGGGCAGACCGTAATAGTCGCCGCCGACCTCGGGATCGTCCTTCGGCGCCCGCATCGTCAGCATGTCGAACTTCGCCTGGTTCTTCATGTGCGCCTTGAGGCGCTCGGGCGATTGTCCGCAATAGCCGGTCGACCAGCTTCCGCGATTCATCTCGCGTAGCACATCCTCTGCTTCAGGAAGATTGTTCTCGACCTTGATTTTCTTGAACATTTGGTCGGCGAAGCCAAACTTCTTCGCCATCAGATAGATGATCTCGAGATCATCCTTCGACTCGAAGATCGGCTTCACGATCTGCTCGCCCCATTGCAGCGAGCGGTTGGAGGCAACGCGCGATCCCTTGCACTCGAATTGCGTGGCAACCGGCAGAATGTAGACGCCATCCTTGCGCCCCGCCTCGACGGAGAGCGAGGCCCAGGTGGTCGGATGCGGGTCGGCGATGACGAGCAGTTCGAGCGCCTTCAACCCATTGAGGGACTCAGGGATGCGGGTAATGCTGTTGGAGGCGTGTCCCTGCACGAACACCGCCTTCACATTGTCCTTCTGCGCGACCTGCTCCTTCGGCAGCGTCACCGCTTCGAACCAGCGGGTCAGCGGAATGCCGGGGGTTTCCATGATCTGCTTGGAATCGAAGCGTGACTTCAGGAAGTCATAATCGACCTCCCAGACCCGCGACCAATGCTTCCAGGCACCTTCGGCGAGGCCGTAGTAGAACGGCAGCGTGACGATATCGAGCCCGACATCCGTCGCGCCCTGCACGTTGTCGTGGCCACGGAAGATGTTCGCGCCCTTGCCCGGTCCGCCGACATTGCCGGTCATCAGAAGCGCGATGCAGCTCGCCCGCACATTGGCGGTACCGACGGTCTTCTGGGTCTGGCCCATGGCCCAGATCAGCGTCGCCGGCTTCTCGGTGGCAAACATCTTGGCAACGCGCTTGAGCTGCTCGCCAGGAATGCCAGTGACGCGCTCGACTTCGTCCGGAGGCCATTTATCGACCTCCTTCTTGAGATCGTCGAATCCATAGACACGCTGCCGGATGAACTCCTTGTCCTCCCAACCGTTCTGAAGAATGTGCCACATGATGCCGTAGAGCACGGGGATGTCGGTGCCCGGCCGCATCCGCACATATTCGGTGGCGTGTGCGGCCGTGCGCGTCAGGCGCGGGTCGATGACGACAAAGTTGGCCTTTTGCAGCTCCTTGCCCTCGAGCAGATGCTGCAGCGAGACCGGATGCGCCTCCGCCGGATTGCCGCCCAGGATGACCTGTGTCTTCGCATTGCGGATATCATTGTAGCTGTTGGTCATCGCGCCGTAGCCCCAGGTATTGGCGACGCCGGTGACGGTGGTCGAATGGCAGATGCGGGCCTGGTGATCGGTGTTGTTGGTTCCCCAGAACGCGCCGAGCTTGCGGAACAGGTAGGCGCCTTCATTGGTCATCTTGGCCGAGCCGAGCCAATAGACGGAATCGGGACCCGACTTCTCACGTACAGCTTGAAGTTTGTCGCCGATCTCGTTGATCGCGGTATCCCAGGAGACGCGGGTCCACTGCCCGCCCACCAGCTTCATCGGATAGCGCAGCCGCCGCTCGCTGTGCACGAGCTCGCGCACGGACGCGCCCTTGGCGCAATGCGAGCCGCGATTGATCGGCGAATCCCAGCTTGGCTCCTGGCCGATCCATACCCCGTTCAAGACCTCGGCCGTCACCGTGCATCCGACCGAGCAATGCGTGCAGATGCTCTTGCGGACGGCCGCGCCTGCGGTGAGCGGACCGGCCATCGCCGCTTCCGCCTTGCGCACGCTGCCGACCGGCAGGGTGCCGAGCGCGGCGAGCGCGCCGCCGGCAAGACCGGATTTGCGCAAGAAGCTGCGGCGGTCGAGACCGCCAGCCTGCCCCGCGAGGGACTCGGCAACGGAACCGTGGCGCAGGGACTGCTGGTGTGCTCGCTTGATCAGCATGGTCAGCCCCCCTTAGCCGGATAACGATTGACGCGGTAAAAGGCCTTGACGTGATCGGTTTCCTTGTAGCGCGCTTTGCGCTTCTCATCGTTGGTTTCGCTGTCGGCCTGCGCGGACCCGACCAGCGGTGTCGCGAGTGTCGCGCCGGCGCCCACCGTGCCGATGCCGACCTTGCGGAGAAAGGCGCGGCGCCCAACTGTGGTTTTGCTGTCTTCACTCATCGCATCTCTCCTGGACCTGCAGTTGCAGGTCAGTTGGCGAATGTGAATGCTTCCGTCTCGATCTCGATGAAGGCGCGCCCCAGTGCGCCAACCGCACGATAGAAGATGGCGCTCTCCGCGCTCTCGATGTCGGCGAACAGCCGCCCCATCCAGGGCGCGACGTGTTTTTCGAAGAAGGCGCGCTGCGCCTCGAACGACGCCGCGAAGCGGCCTGCCGCGAAACCTGCCATGATCTCGCACAGAATGGCCGCGTGATCTTCTGGCTCCGAATTATTCGCGACGCGCGCGATCCCGGACGCAGCGAGGTCGGCGCGCAGGCGCGACAACGGCCGCTCGTTGAGAAAGCCGGTCAGGTAGTAGGAGGCATAGGGCAAGAGCTCGCCGCGGCCGAGGCCGATGAACAGATCGAAATATTCGCGTTCGACCTTCGCTGCGACCGCGTTGGCGGCGGCTGCAGCCAGCTCGGCATGCGCGCGCCCGAGCGGCGTCGCATCACCGGTCAACGCTGAGAGTTGATCGAGTAGTCTTCCTGACGGTGCCGCGGATAACAGCGTCGCGAGTAACAGATATTGCTGCGCACGTGCCGCATCGACCGGATCAATCGCCTCTTTGGACAAAAGCGGCTCGCTGTACAGATCAGGCCGCAAGTCATTGCGCGATACGCCGGTGGCCGCTTCGACGGCAATCACCCGTTGCGCGGGCACCTTGCTCCAGTTCGAAACGGACGGCTGGCTGATGCCGATTTTGCGCGCAAGCTCTGCAACGCCGCCGGCGGCGTCAATGGCTCGCTCAAGGCCATCATCACGCACGTGGACCTCCCATCAGAGTCCGAGGTGCTTGATTTTTCTTATGTTACAAAGCGCTAGGCGAAGCGTAGTCCCGGTTCCGCGGGGGGTCAATTGCCCCATAGTCTGAGGCTATAGCCCTTTCGTCGGGGGTTTAGCGAGGCAGCGCGCCGCCATGCGTGTGGCGCCGAACCAACATCCGTTCGCTTTCAGAGCTCTCAGCGACAGTTGGTTGCGTTGCAGCAGGAGCAGGTGCTGGTTCAGTGGTCGCGGCTTCTTCGGCGACGACCTCAGCGTCCGACGTCACGCCCTGGCGCAATTCCCGCGGAGAATCCGTGACTTCAACCGGAGGCTCGGACAGCGCCTCAGCTGATTTGCTGAGGCCGCCGACGATCTTGTCCACGAACGCAGCCAGCTCTTGTTCGGAGCAATCCAGTGGACCAAAGCCCGGCATCGCGGTCGGATCGTTGAAGTCCCAGGCGTTTTCGGCAAGCCCGACGAAGTCGCGAATGGCGGGGTCGGCGATCCAGGCGCGACGAAGCGCCGCACGCGTCAGATCCTGCGGAATCCCTTTGCGGAGGAATGCCTTGATGTCGGTCGCTGATGTGATCGAGTCGATCGAAGGCAGGCTCGAGATGTCGAATTCCGCTTCGTCGTCCTTCGCGACGGGCGGTGGTGCTGTTTGCATGTCGTCGTGCGTTGCCGGGGCCGGTTGCGTGGCGTTCGCCCTTGCCTCCTGCTTGCGACGGGACCAGCGTGCCAAAAACTTGTCCTCGCCCAACTTGTCCTCACTCATTCGTGTCCGCCTTCATGCTGCCGGCGCGCGAGCGCCTCCGGATCGGCCTGCCGCCGCTTGCGTTTGAAGAACTCGCGTTCGACGTGGTGCTCGGCAACGAAGCTTTCAATCTGCTCGCGCAGCATCTCCGGCATGGGAACCGCCTCGACAAGATTCGCACCGGCTTCCGTGAACGCCTCGCCTTCGGCAGGATCGGCGGTGGCGGCAGCCACCGAATAGGGCCAGGCGCCTTCTGCCGGCGACAATACGGTCCAGATGCTCGGACTTCCCGAGGCGAGATTGTCGCGATAGCGCGCCGTCTCGGAACTGTAGAGATCGACCATGGCGCTGCCGGCGTAGAACAACGTCGTCCCGTCCTCTTCGCGCAGCACCGTCCAGGGCTTTGTGTCCAGCTCGTCCGGCAGCACGGCGACGGCACGCCAGACAAAGTCGGTCCACGGCGAGTCCGCCCTGTGCCGCTCGACCACGATGCCGACGGGGATGCGCACAAGCGGCAGCGCGGCCGGGCTCATGTCACCATCTCCAGGTGTTTGATCGGCAACCCCGTCAGCAGGTTCTGCGGCTTCATCCGGAGCTTGTGATCGGAGCTCATCGACAGAATGAGATAGACCGGCTCACCCTGCATCTCGGCTGCAGCCGCGTTCGTGTCTGCAAACCTCAGGCGGAACAATGAGAGCACGCGTGCGGCGCTGCGATCATCGAGCCGCTCGCCGTGCCAGAGACGGTCGCCAAGCCTGGTCGCATCAGTGTCGAGCCCGACATACCAGGTGAGGTGCGCATCACGCAGCTCGCGCAGCGGCTCGATGCTGACGTCGATCCCGAGCAGATGGGAGATCCAGCGCGCCATCGCCTGCGCCAGCGCGCTCGGCCCGCGGCCGCCCGCGGTGAGGTCGAACGCCATGTCAAAATGGTCACTTCTAGGCCAATAATCGTCGGCATTGTCCTCGCTCAAGACGTCCAGCTCGGCATCGGTCACTGCCCCCAGCATCGACATCAGCGAGAGCACTGGCGTCGGGCTCTGTCCACCGACGACCTCTTCATCGCCGAGCAGCAGGGCCCGTTCTTGCGGCAGGATACGCTGCGGGCGGAAGAACAGCTCGGCTGCGCGCAGCACGAACGGATCATCGCAGCCATCGAGCGCATTGCGCAGGATCACGTGCACGAGCTGATTGACGAACAGCGGCGGCACATCGTTCGCCCCCGACCGGACGGTTGCAAGATAGGCGGCCTCCAGCGTCGGATGCCGCACCAGCAGATCGCGATAGGCAAGCACGAGCCGCCAGTTCTCCCTCGCATCCGCATCGACAATCGCAGCGATCTCGTCCGCGCTGACCGGCCGGCGGGGAACGGCGAGCAGCTCGCGGTGCAGCCGCCGCTCGACCGGGCATGCTTCGTCCGGCGGAATCAGCTCGGGACGGACGAAATAGGCTTTCAGGAACTCGTCGGTGACGCAAAGCCCGCCGCTCTCGTCACGATCGAGCAGATGGTGGCCGCACGCGATCCAGAAATCATTCATCGGTGCCGCGGCTCCTGGTTCATATCGGCAAGCCTCAGATCGCTGTCGGGCTCGACATCATCCTCGACTTCCATGAACGAGAACGCCTTGCTGTGTCCCTGCCCTGCCCGCAGTTGCAGCCTGCGGAACGACTCCCGAACTTCGCCATCGCTCACCGAACGGTGAACCGCGATAAGCGAACTGATCGGATGGGTGCAGAGCGACTGCGCAAAGGCGACCTCCTCTTCCGCAGCCGTCCGCGCGGTTGCCAGATCCGGCGCGCCGAAACGATCGATGAGTTGCCCGGCGAGGAGTTCGATCAACGCCCGGCAATCGTCGTCGGTTGCCGGCACAATCTGCACCAGTGTCGACCACCCCCAGGATTGCACCCCGAGGAAGCCGCTGCGGAAGGCCGCACGCGCCTTGCCGCTCATGGCCGTCGGATCCTGGTCGCAGAAGCGGAACGCGCCGGAGACGGCCCATTCGCCAGGTTCGGCCGGCGCGTCGAACACAAAAGTGTCGGAGGGATCGAGCGCGATGGTGCGCAGCAGTTTCACAGCCGCAGTCCTCCAAGCTTCGGATCGAGCCAGGACGGCGTGGCGAGCGCCTTGACCAGTTCGCTCCGCTCGGTCCGGTCAGTGTTGATGCGGCGTGCGAGGAGATCGCCGCAATCATCGATCCGCAGGACGGTTTTCCGCTCGCGGGCCATGCGACTGAGATAGTCGCGCGCGACGCCGTCAAAGCCATCGACCTGCCAGCTATCGATCACGCGCATCAAATGCCGCGCGAAGCTCTCGGTCACCTCTACGGCGCCCGCTTCGCCAAACCCCTCCTCATCCAGCGCGGACGCGAGCGGATGAACGCCGGGCCCCTGGTCGGCCATTGCGACCGTCCGGATCATCGCGCCAAACACCAGCCAGGCGGGCGGCTCATCCTCGCGCGCGGACGACGGCCATCCCATCCGCCCGCCGCCGACCAGCCCCCCGTCAATCTCGACGGCGTCGGGCCAGCCGATCGCGACCGTCTTGTTCGGCGGCGCATAGGCGCGAAGAGCGTCAGTGAGCGCGACCATGCCCGCGTAGAAGGCGCGTCGCGCGGTGCTCAAGGGTTCGCCCGGCTCGAGCACCACGGCGAATTCCGCAAGATCGAACCGGCCGACGCACACCAGCGTCCCAGCGCCGCTTTTGGGTGCAATGCGGCAAGCGTGGGCAAAGGCGTCTCCGCTCTCACGCAACCGGACGAGCGTGAATGGCGGCGGCAGATGGATCGGTTCCGCCAGGGAAACGTGGCTGGTTGGGGTCGACCGCAGGGCCGTCCTCCACTTTCCTTTTCTTCCCGATAGTGAAAATCTATACGAGGTGCAGGAACGGCGCGAGTCCGTAAGACGGCGCCGCACTGGCGGAGGGATCACCTGGAGCAGCCAGCGAAGACCGTCCTGATCTGCTCGTGTGAAGACACGATGCGCCTTGACGTGGCCGCGATCCGGCGTGGATGCCCCAATTGCGAGATCAGGAGCCATCGCCATCTCTGCGGCGCAGAACTCGATCATTTCCGCAATGCCGCAAAGGCGGACGGCCCGCTGACGGTCGCCTGCACGCAGCAGGCCGCGCAGTTCACCGACGAGAGCGGCGAACGCCCTGGCGGCATCAGCTTCGTCAACATCCGCGAGACGGCCGGCTGGTCGCGCGACGGCGCGAATGCGGGCCCGAAGATGGCGGCGCTGCTCGCGGCGGCTGAGATTCCCGCGCCGGACTATCCGTTGGTCACTTTGACGAGCGACGGCATCATCCTGATCTATGGGCGCGACGAGGCCGCGATCGAAGCCGGGCGGCTGCTCGCGGATCACCTCGATGTCACGGTCATGCTCAAGCAGCCGGCAGACGTCACGCCGCCTGGCACGGCAGTGTTCCCGATCGTGAAGGGCACGATCCGCAACGCGCGGGGACATTTTGGCGCCTTCGAGCTCACGATCGACGACTACGCTCAGCCGCACCCATCTTCGCGCGACCGTTTCGTGTTCGAAGCCCCGCGCAACAGAGCGACCTCACGCTGCGATCTCGTGCTCGACCTCTCCGGCGAGGCGCCGCTGTTTCCCGCGCACGACCTGCGGGACGGCTATCTCCGCGCGGATCCGAGAGATCCCGCTTCCGTGCTGCGTGCCGTGCTCGCCGCTCGCGATCTCGTCGGAAGTTTCGACAAGCCGAGGTACGTCGATTTCACGCCCAGCCTCTGCGCGCATTCGCGCTCGAAGCTGATCGGATGCCATCGCTGCCTGGATTTATGCCCGACCGGCGCGATCACGCCGGACGGCGACCATGTCGCTGTCAACGCAAACATCTGCGCGGGTTGCGGGCAATGCGCGGCGGCCTGTCCCACCGGCGCTGCATCCTACGCGCTGCCGCCCGCCGACACCCAGTTGCAGATCCTTCGCGCCATGTTGCTCGCCTATCGCGAGGCTGGCGGCACGCATCCGGTGCTGCTGCTGCATGACAGCCAGCACGGCACGCCGCTGATCGATGCGCTCGCCCGTCATGGCGACGGATTGCCGGCCAACGTGCTTCCCCTCGCCGTCAACGAGCTGACGCAGGTCGGCCTCGAGGCCATCATCGGCGCATTCGCCTATGGCGCGGCTGCCGTGCGGTTCCTGCTGCGCACCAAGCCGCGACATGCAGTGACCGGGCTGTCGCAAACGATCGCCATGGCAGACGCCATTCTGGCTGGCCTCGGATTTGACGGATGCCGTGTGGCGACGATCGAGACCGACGACCCCGACGTGCTCGGTGCACAACTGAGCGCGATCGAGCCCCTTGATTGCGTCGTGCAGCCCGCAACCTTCAAGACGGTCGGCAAGCGGCGCGATCTGCTGCGATTTGCCTTGAGCGAATTGCATCACCTTGCGCCAAAGCCGGTCGACGTGATCGCCCTGCCGCAAGGCGCGCCGATCGGCGCGATCAGCGTCAATACCGAGGGATGCACGTTGTGCCTGTCCTGCGTCTCGGTCTGTCCGACCGGCGCGCTCCGCGACGATCCCGACCGCCCCGTGCTCAAATTCGTCGAAGACGCCTGCGTGCAATGCGGCCTGTGCCAGAGCACGTGCCCCGAAAAAGTCATCACGCTCAAGCCGCAGATCGATTTCCGCGCGGCCCGTGCGCCCGCGGTCGTGATCAAGGAGGAAGAGCCCGCGCTTTGCATCCGCTGCGGCTCACCGTTCGGCGTGAAGAGCACGATCGACCGGGTCGCGGCAAAGCTCGAGGGCCGGCATTGGATGTATCCTGCCGGCGACAAACGGCTCGAGGCCTTGCGCATGTGCGCCGATTGCCGCGTCATCGTCATGAGCGAAC
Organism: Bradyrhizobium sp. Cp5.3; assembly: GCF_000426265.1. Classification (NCBI taxonomy): domain Bacteria; kingdom Pseudomonadati; phylum Pseudomonadota; class Alphaproteobacteria; order Hyphomicrobiales; family Nitrobacteraceae; genus Bradyrhizobium; species Bradyrhizobium sp. Cp5.3. The sequence goes on from NZ_KE384516.1 coordinate 114,506, forward strand.
AGCAGTTCGATCCGATCCAGGACGTTCCGGAACGCGCGCCACCACGGACGACGGATGATTATCTGCGCCAACGCGAGAACAAGGAATAGCCGATGCCTCGTTTCATGACGGTTCTGTCGACATGCCTTATCGCCACGATGCTTGCCGGCACGGCCGTCCCCGCCGCCACCCTCACCAAGGCGGAAAAGGTCGCGCTCAAACAGGCGGTCGTCGCCTGCAAGGCGGAGGCAAAGGGCAAGAAGATCAAGTGGCTGTCACGCCGCAAATACGTCAACCAGTGTGTCGTGACGGCGCTCAAGGAACATCCCAGCATCGATGTTGCTCGCATGCTCGAGGAGCGCCCTGAGCTGACGAATATGCCCGTAGAGCAATGGCCGGGGTATTAGATCGAGCTACTTCGATGTCGCACGCGCCAGAAAGTCAGTGAGCGCGCGGCGATCTTCGGCTGAGCCGATGTGCTGCTCCGGCATCTTGGTGCCGGGCGTATAGGCGTTCGGCCCGATTTCGAACAGCTTTGAGACAGTCTCCGGCGTCCAGACAATGTCCATCGCCCTGAGTGCGTCGGAGAAGCGGTAGCCCGGCAGCGAAGCGATCCTCCGGCCGAAGAGCCCGGCAAGCGTCGGGCCGGCGCGCTGCACCTCCGTCTCCGACAATGTGTGGCAGGCGACGCAGGCCCTGAAGATTTCGGCGCCGTGATCGCCGGCATAGGCGGCGAGCGGATCCGCCGGCGTGCCCAGCACGTTCAAACCGATCGCTTCGCCGGTCAGTGCATTCCAGCGCCTGATCTTGCCGTCGGCGTTGCCGGTCAGGAGCGTCGCGCCATCGGGCAGGAACGCAACCGACCAGACCGGCATGCCGAGCCCGGCGAGCGTTCGCACCACGCTGCGCGTTTTGCGATCGACGATCGTCACAGTGCCGTCAATCGCCGCCGCAGCGATCAAGGCGCCGTCATGCGAGATCGCCAGGGTAACGATCGGCGTGGCGCTGGCCATGACCTCGCCGTTTCCCTTGCCATCGGCACTCAGCATGCGCAGCTTGCCGTCTGCTGCGCCGGTGACGATTTCGCCATCAGGCGAGATGGCTACGGCATTCAGCGGCGACGGCACCGTGACGACCTCGGCGCTGCCGTCCGGCAGGCGCCAGATCCGCACCGTGAGATCATAACCCACGCTCACCAGTGATTTTCCATCGGGGGCAAAGGCCACGCCGTTCACGTTTTGCGAGTGGCCTTGCAGCACGCGCGTCCCACCGTCGATCAGCGATGAAATCCGCACCGTGTGGTCCCACGAGGCTGATGCGAGCTTCGATGCATCAGGCGAAACGGCGAGCCCGGCAATAGGTCCCGCATGGCCCTCGAGAACCCTGTCCGGCTGCGGCCGGCCCGGCACCCAGATGGCGATCTGGCCGTCCGCACCGGCCGTTGCCATTCTTCCATCTCCGAGGAAGGCAACCGCATTCACCGCGCCCGAATGGAAGCGCAGGACCTGCTCGGCGGACTCGGTTGCGAGGGACCATCGGATCGCTGCGGTGTCGAAGCTACCCGACAGAACAGTCTTGCCATCGACCGAAACGGCGATCGCACGGACAGGTCCGCCGTGTCCCGCCAACTGCGCCTGCGCGGGCTGCAGCGCAAGGAGCAGCGAAGCCGTCAGAAGCACGGTGGCGAGACGCAAGGTCAAATCCATTAGCCGTCGGAGATACTCACAGCGACGCCCCGTGCCATTCTGCCTGGCTTTTGCGGCACAGCCAAATGCCGACCTGCGACGCCCGTCAGCTCCTGCCGGCGATCATTCTGCAGATCTCGCGTGTCCGTTCCGACTGGCTTGGGGCCCTTGGGCAAAAACGCACCCGTTTGATCCAGCTCAACGAGGGGACCTCGCATTGGTTTCAGGTGCGACAAGCCGCGCCTTGAAAGGCGACCTACATGATCGCAGTCTTATGGCGCCTCACAAATCGAGGCCAAACATGCAGATTCACCCGAAGACATATCTGCAGCTCATCTCGCGGTTGTGGCACTTTCGCGTGTTTCCGCCGCGACACCGCGACTCGCCCGCCCGGGACGCCTCGCCACTGCTGATCTACATCGTCGCCGTGCTAGCGCTGCTATTGGCTGTCCTTGAGGTTGACCTCCACCGCGAGTTGCTTCAGTCCTTCGGACTGCTCGGCGATCCCGCTGGGATCAACCCGATTTTTATGGGCCCTTGAGATACAGCCTATGACGCTGCGGCTCCCGCAGGCGAACAAACCGCCTGACGCAATGTTCAGGACGCACGGCAGCATTCTCTCTATGGCTGTGCTCCCCTTGGAAACACCAGGGATCGATCTTCGAAATCTTCAACCGCCAGTCTGCCCTGTTGCGCCTTATGCATCTCTCGCATAGCGGGCATCCCTGCCACCGATGCGCGATTCTCCGAGGATGGATGCGATCGAAGCATATTCGTCGCGCCCACGATAACCGCGAGGGCGGTAAGGCCGGAGATCATCAGGAGCTTCATGCGAACCTCCGTTGGTTCTGCGAGAGTAGAAGCTCTGACTAGTGCAGGCCTCGAAGCCGCCGTGTGAGATCCCTCACATTTCTCATTTTCTTGATGATGCCCGCCACGCGTCCGGAACGGGAGCAGAAACCGGCCCTGCACGGCGAAGCCGACGATTGCTTCGAAGATCTATAGTCCGCCGCGCGGAGAGTGAGGATAAGTTGCGGGCAGCGGCGTTAGTCCGGCGACTGTCAGGACCAGAGGCGTGACGCGGTGATCTACGTCTTCAGACGTGCGAGCTTCGGCCTGACACTTGCTCCCGAATTCCTCCAGGCCCGCGCGCTTCTCGAACATCGCCGACAACAGAGACGCGAGTGGAGATTTCTTCTTCAACTCCTCGACGTCGACGACGCGGATCGCATGGCGGCTCTCTCGCTCGATCAGGCCGCTGTCGCAGAACCTCATCATCGTGCGGCTCAACGTGTCGCAGTTGATGACGAGATAGTTGGCGATGTCGGTGCGCGACATCGGAAGCTCGACCGTCACGCTGCGGGAGTCCATGCGCTCCTTCCTCAGTGCCAGGGCCAGGATGAACGAGGCGACGCGCTGCTCGGTCTCGAGACGACCGACCAGCAATTGATGAATGTTGGCACGTGCCAGTTGATTGTGGCACCGCATGACCAGGAACGCCCAGTAATCATGCGGCGGCACGATCCGATTGGCGGAGGGCGGATCCAGGGACACCAACGATGCGCGAGTGATCGCCCTCAGCGAAACGCCGGGCGCGGGAAGCACCGTCGCGGCCGACAGCACGTCGCCGGCGACGAGAAAGTCCAGCACCTGCAACTTTCCTTTGGCCGGCGTTGCGTCAATTGCCAGCATGCCCTCCCGCAGCACCACCACCTTCCCCGGCGGAGGAAGCGGAACGCGCTGCTGCGAGTTGAGGTGCAGGCAGTCGCCATCGGCGCAGATGTATTCGATAAATTGTCCGACTTCGTCGAGCGGCGGGTTGAGTGTGGATGAACGCAATTGCGGTGGAGAAAGATCTTCAACAAATGGCTTGCGCCGGGGGATCATTGCGGGGCCCTCTTCGGGAGCCTTGGCGCTGACCTCGCGTCAGCGACGAGCGCTCGAAAATCAAATGAATAGATAAACAGCAACGCAGAGGGCGAAGTGTATCACGCGCAGCCGCCGATCGAACGGTCATGAGGGGGTAGACCTCATGCGCCGCATTTCGAATCGAGAATACCCTTTTGGTGGTAATCCCAAATTGCGGCGCTGGGGCTTGATGCGCTTGTCGGATTCCACTCTTTGCGGACGCAAGCCGCATCCCGGTTGAAGGCGCCACTACAATGCCAAAGCGCGGGTGTGTCCAACGAGAAACCCTGTCGCGCGTCAGAGTTCTCCATCGGAGACGCGCGCGGGCACATCCAGGCATCGCGCGCCACATCATCGTGCGGCCGCGATGCTGCCTGACGTCAGTCCTCGATGAAACCGCTGTCGAGATGCATGGCCACCGCCACAAACTGTCGCCGTCGATGAACACGGCCGGATCGGAGAAAGAGTGTGCTGGCGACAAACGCCATTCAGCTGCGGCGAATGCGTGGCCGCCCCTTTTTTGGAGCCACTTCACTCGCGCTGCCGACCCGAGCGAGAGCAAGTGCTGCCAGCACCGTGCGATTGGAGACCTGGAGCTTCTGGAAGACATGATGAAGATGCACTTTGATGGTGCCATCCGAAATATTCAGCCGGCGCCCGATTGCCTTGTTCGACAATCCTTCCGAAACCAGACGTATGATCTGGCGTTCGCGATCCGTCAGCGTCATCAAGGCATCCTCCGAACCCTGATCGCGAGGAGCCGGCCTAGGCAGAGGCGAAAGGTCGCGGCCTTCCGCGATTTGACGCAGGGCCTGCAGGAGTACTTCTGGCGCCACGTCTTTCAAGAAGATGCTGTGACCATTGATCGCAGTTGACGCGACCAATTCGCGCCCCTGCTCCGCCGTCATGAAGAACACCAATCGCGTCTGGAGTTCTTCCGAGTTCACAATGGAAAGAAGTTCGAGGCCGGACAGACCGGGCAGCGCGACATCGACGATGGCAATGTCAGGCTCGAGATTGCGCAGCGCCTCAATGAAGCCCGCGCCATCACTGCAGGACGCAACGATTTTGAAGTCGCGGTCGGCTTCGAGCAGGCCACTTAAGCCCAACAGCACCACCGGATGCCGGTCCGCTATGACGACACTGATACGACCCATCTGGGCGATCCCAACCTCCCCCAACGTGATGAACCGCCCCTGACCCCCGCTTATTCCGCAAACACTGCCACGTTTTCCCTAGCGGCACATTCCGTAGGATGCCGGTAGGATTGGTACGAACGACCCCACCCTAGCACACGAGGTTCGCCGATTCTGTTAAGAAGAATACACAATCCTTGCTAATCATTTTATCGTTAACTCGCGCATAGGATGCATAATTGCAACCTATAGCGGCGTTTTTTTGCCCGCCGACTTCAAAGCTGCAGCCGCGCGACATTTAAGCTCACCCCCAGAGCGCCTATAACCAAAGATATATATGGATATCGGTAATTCGAATCTAACATTCAGAAAAGGCTCCGCGAAATAATCAAGGCTTTAGGAACTACGGGGTGCGGACCCCTCGAGTTCTGCCAAGGAGAGCGACGAAAGGAGACAAGAGAGGACTACGACAGCCGCGATCTACACGATGGGACCGATTTCGAGACCAAGACCATTTCAGGACCAAAACAGCATTCCCTCGTGCCAGCACCGGATGTCGACTGCCCCGTCTAGATTGTCATTGCGTCAAGGGCTGGGAGTGAAAAATGTTGAGGCGACGATTTATCGCAACGGTTGTTATTGGAAAAAGCGTATTAATAAGAGAGGGCATCGCCGGAATATTGAGATCGGCGAATTTTCGCACTCTGACCTCTGTATCATGCGTTGATGACCTGCCGCCGGGCAAGCTGCAACCGCAAGATCAGCTGGCCTTAATGCTACATACCGGCGACGAGTTCGATACGGTGATCGAGCAACTCGAATTCCTGCGGGATCGCAATCCAAAAGTTCGTATTGCGATCGTCACCGATCACTATCGGCGGGACGAGATGGTTGCCGCGTTTCGCGCGGGTGCCAACGGCTATTTCGTCGATGCCATGACGCGCGACGCCTTCATCAAATCCATTGAACTGCTGATGATGGGCGAAACCGTCTTCCCACCGGCGTCTCTGATGTCAATTGCACTCGAACCGGAGCGCGATATTGACCGAAAGCTGGAGCGGCAGGACAACGGCGATCCCAGACTCCTCGCCATGGAGGAGGACCAGCCGGCGCAGCAGTTGTCACCGCGCGAGAAATCGGTTCTGCGGTGCCTGATCGCGGGCGACTCCAACAAGTCCATCGCGCGCAAGATCGACGTCGCCGAGGCGACCGTAAAGGTTCACGTCAAAGCGATCCTTCGCAAGATCCGGGTTCAGAACCGGACCCAGGCGGCGATCTGGGGAATGAACCACTGGTTTCCGGCGCCGTCGGCAAACACGAGGATCGGCGCTTCGCCTCCGACCGTCCAGATCGGCAAACGGCCCTTCGATACGATCGACGTAGCGTCCAACGTCGAGCCGATCGAGGCATCGCCTCCGATGGAGATGCCGACGCCGCTGCCAAACCATGTGAAGGCGCGTCGTTACGGGCGCCTGCTTCGAGGCGATTGAGCCGCGGCGACACGTCACGCTTGGCCTGTCCCGCGTTGGCGGCATCGAGCTCGCGGCGGCATCCGCCGCCGTAGGGCTTACCGGTCCATCGGTCGCCGCCGCAAGCGGCCCGAGCGTGAGTTCGCTTTTCGCGCTCGAGCCCCCTCTTCCTATCGCTCACGCAGCGCTTCTTGCTTGTATCTCGCCAACGGCGAGAGCAGGTAGCTGAGGATCCTGCGCGCGCCGGTCTTGATCTCGACCGTCACGGCCATGCCGGGACCCAGCTTGACCAGCTTGTCCTCGACCTGCATGTGCGACCGATCGAGCGATATGCGCGCGGCATATTCCAGCTCCTGACCCTTCGGCTCACTGCCGCCCTGGGCCGAGCCCGCCGTCCGGTCATTCGAGCCGCCCTGTGGACGGTCGCGCGTGATGGCGTCCGACGATACGCTGAGCACGTCGCCGTGGAGAAGCCCGTAGCGCGTGAAGTTGAAAGTATCGATCTTGATTTCCGCCTTCTGTCCGGGATGGACGAAGCCGATGTCGCGGTTGGAGAGCATGGCCTCGATCTCGAGCTGGCTCTCGCTTGGAACGACCACGGCGAGCGCCTGAGCCGGCGTCACCACACCTCCCACCGTATGGACGGCGAGCTGTTGCACGACGCCATCGACCGGCGCGGTTAGCTGCTGGAGTTTGGTGCGCCGCTCGGCCTTGATCACCTCCTGCTGAGCGCTCGCAGCCTTCTGCTCGGCTTTCGCCAGCAAGTCATAGGTTGCGCGCCGATACTCCGCAGCGGTCTTGTCCTTCGTTTCCTTCAGCAGGGCGATGGCCGCGTCGGCTTCTCGCAGCCGGCTCTGTTGCAGGAGAAGATCCTGCTGCAGCCCGACGAGCTCCTGATACTCCTGGAGATAGACGACCTTCGAAGCCAAGGCCTTTTCGACGAGACCTTTGCGGATGTCGACGCGCTCCTGCAGCACCGGGATCGTCGCCTCGAGCTTCGCGACGCTTGCCGACGTCGTCGCCCGCTCCGCCTCCTTCTGGCCTTGCTGGCGCTCGATTTCGGCGAGCTTGGCATTCTGCTCGGCGCGCTGGCTGATCAGGAACTGACGATGCATCTCGACGTCTGCGGCGCTTGCGCTTTGCGGCGGCCGGAATGCGGCGAGCGGGTCCTGCGCGAGCGCAGCCCGCAGCCGCGCGACGTCGAGCTCGGCCGCAACGAGATCGCTCTTCTGGCGCTCCTGATCGGCTTCCGTCATGGTCGGGTCGAGCTCGATCAGGACGTCGCCGGACCTGACGCTCTGCCCATCGCGCACGTGGATGGCGCGCACAACGCCGGTCTCGAACGGCTGGATTAGCTTGGTGCGTCCGCCCGGCACGATCTTGCCGGTAGCGGTCGCGACGATATCGACTGTACCGAATGCCGCCCATACCAGCGCGATGCAGAACACCGCGATGATGCTCGCCGCGATCGCGCGTCCGACCGGCGACGGCGGCGATTCCGTGATTTCGAGCGCCGCCGGCAAGAACGCAATTTCCTGCTCGCGGCGACGAACCTCGGTTCGCGGAAATGCGATGATGTTTCGGCTAGCGGACGTCATGGATACCGGCCTGCAGATAATGAAGGTTTGCGTAACGCCCGTTCGAACGGATCAGCTCATCATGGCTGCCGTCCTCGACGATGCGGCCATGCTCGAGCGTGATGATCCGGTTCGCATTGCGCACGGTCGAGAGCCGATGCGCGATGACGAACACGGTCCGGCCGGCGGCAATTCGCCTCATGTTCTGCTGGATCGCGCGCTCGCTTTCGTAGTCGAGCGCGCTGGTTGCCTCGTCGAGGATGAGGATGCGCGGGTCGGTAATGAGTGCGCGCGCAATCGCAACGCGCTGGCGTTGCCCGCCGGACAGGCTGCTGCCGCGTTCGCCGACGACGGTGTCGTAGCCCTCGGGCAGCTCCAGGATGAAGTCGTGAGCGCCGGCGAGCGTGGCAGCCTCGATCACGCGCTCCATCGGCACGGCCGGGTCGGCTAGCGCGATGTTCTCGCGAATGGAGCGGTTGAACAGCACGTTCTCCTGCAGGACGACGCCGATCTGGCGTCGAAGCCAGGCCAGATCGACCATCGCGAGGTCGACGCCGTCGACCAGCACGCGGCCGCTTTCCGGCACATAGAGACGCTGGACCAGCTTGGTGATGGTGCTCTTGCCCGAGCCGGAGGAGCCCACGATGCCGACGACCTGACCGGGCTCGACGTTGAACGACACGTCGTGCAGGACCTCGGGGCCGTCGATGCGGTAGCGGAAGGTCGCATGCTCGAACGTGACCTGCCCGCGGATCGGCGGCAGGGCAGCCCGGCCGGGATTGAAGCTCGGCTCGGGAATGGTGTTGAGGATGTCGCCGAGGCGATCGATCGACAGGCGGGCCTGATGGAAATCCTGCCACATCTGCGCGAGCCGCAGCACCGGCATGCTCACGCGGGCGGCCAGCATGTTGAACGCGACCAGTTCGCCGACGGACAGGTCGCCGCCGATTACCAGCCTGGCGCCGAAGTAAAGCGTCGCGGCCACGACCAGCTTGTTGATCATCTGGACCGCCTGGCTCGCCGTGTTGTTCAGGCTGAGCACGCGGAAGCTAGCGCTCACATAGGCGGCGAGCTGCTCCTCCCAGCGGAGCTGTATCTGCGGCTCGACCGCCATCGCCTTCAACGTCTCGACGCCAGTCACGCTCTCGACCAGGAAGGCTTGGTTCTCGGAGCCACGATTGAATTTTTCGTCGAGGCGTCGGCGAAACAGCGGCGCGGCTCCCGCGGAAATGCCGATGTAGAACGGGAACGACGCCATGACGATCAGCGTCAACGTCGTCGAATAATAGAACATCACCGCAAGGAAGACGAAGGTGAACAGGAAATCGATCACGAGCGTGAGCGCCGAGCTCGTCAGGAACTGGCGGATGTTTTCGAGCTCGCGGACGCGCGCAACCGAGTCGCCGACACGGCGTGCCTGGAAATAGGCGATCGGCAACGCCATCAAGTGACGGAACAGCCGGGCGCCGAGCTCGACGTCGATGCGGTTCGTCGTGTGCGCGAACAGATAGACACGCAGCGTGCCAAGAACGGTCTCGAACACGGTCAGCGCGACAAGGCCGATGACCAGAACGTCGAGCGTGCTCATGCTTCGATGTACGAGCACCTTGTCGATCACCACTTGGAAGAACAGCGGCGAGATGAGGGCAAAGATCTGGAGGAAGAACGAGGCGACCAGCACTTCGCCGAGAAGGCGGCGATATTTGTGAACTGCGCCGACAAACCAGCCGATATCGAAGCGCCGGGACAGATCCGTCAGGGCCGCGCGCCGGGTCATCAGGATGATGTCGCCATCCCAGATGGCCTCGAGTTCGGCCTGCGTCATAGTTTCGGGGCGGGGCGACAACGGACGCTGAACGAGGAGCGTGTCGTCGACGAACTTGCCGAGAATCAGGAATCCGCCATCGCGCAGCAGAGCGATGCCCGGCAGCGGAGTCACCGCGAGCCGGCTCCAGCTCGTCCTCTGTGCCCGCGCCTTGACCCCGAAATCCTTGGCACAGCGCAAAATTTCGGCAACGCCGACGCGCGCCGTGCCGATCCGGTGCCGGATCTGGCCCGGGTCGGCCGCAATGCCATGGCAACGCAGCAAGATGGCCACGGCAATGAGCCCGGCCTCATCGTGGCTCTCGGATTGCGCGAAGGCTGCCTCGACCGGCATATCACTACGATCGGCGAAACTCGCAGGCATCAAAACGTCGCGGGCGCGCATCAAGGCGTCGCGAGCGCGCATCAGCGCATCGCCGGCACGCCTCGCCAGCTCACGCCCGTGGGTGGCTGCGACAAGCGTATGAAGCACGCGGGCGCGCATCAGCGCGTCCCTGGTACGCCCCGCCAGCTCACGCGCGTGGACAGCCAAGCCGGCAAACGCATGAAGCACCCGATTTGCGACATTCTGCGTTCCAGTCAGGATCAGACGGCCATCCCAGATCTCTTCGAATTCCGCGCGCGTCATCACCTTCGGAGACGTCGAGGCCGGATGCAGCACCAACGCGCCGCGGTCGTCGACCTTTCCGAGCAGCAGAAATCCGCCGTCGCGCAGCGATGCGATTCCGGGTAGCCCGATGCCCGCAAGTCGCTTCCAATGCGTAGTCCGCGAACGGACCTCGACTCCAAACTCGCGCGCGCAGCGAAGCAGCGCGGGGATACCGATCACACCGCCCTCGCATCGGTCGAGGAGCTGGTCGGGCCCGGCGTTCACGCCATGAAGGCGCAGGAAGAGAGCCAGGGCTCGAAGCCCCAGATCTGCGGCGTGGGCATTTCCGTTCTGGATCGCCATTTTTTACTCAACCCTTCGCGGCTACCCGGCCGCGTTTGATGTTCCTTATGCATTTCAAAACTGTTGGTACCGCAGCCTGACACCGGGCTGCGGAAGCGGATCAGTGCTGAGGCCTGGTCAGGAACGGGTCCTCACACCAGATGGCGCCATTCGATACCGCCAGCACGATCTGAACGCATCGACCCGGCCGGAGTTACCGGCCAACGCACTTGTGGACACTCGACGAACTTCTTGGCAGGCCAAGTTGAAGACCGGGATTCCACTGCCGCGCATCGCGAAGGCACGCGACATACCGCATGCTCGCAGCCTAGGACCACGAGCAGATTTCAAAGCATTGCAGCCTCGAACCGCGAGGGGATTTCAAAGCAGCGGGATTTTGGAAGCTGGCCCCCCAACTGCTGGGCCGGTGGTTAATAAGCAAAAATGGCGAAAAAACTTTCGAAATGTGATTTATGCACACGTATTCAGGCCCCATGTATTTTGCGCCGACACGAGCCGATTCGTCGGAAGACACGCACTCGATTTTTCTGTCGGATTAACGCGCGAAATTGATAATCGAATGTTTCGCGGCCATGGCCGCGTGCGATGTTGCTTCTCATGCATTTCCAAGACTGTCCAAGACTGATGGTGCCGCACCCAGGCGCCGAGCGCCTGGGTGCGGCAGTGGATCAGTGTTGAGGTCTGGTCAGGAGCGACGAGTTCTGTGCCCAGGTGTTGCCATTCGACACGGCTGCCACGATCTGACCGGGGTCGACCCGACCGGTGTTACCCGCCAGATACTGATTCAGCAGTGCGAAGCTCTGGCTTGCCAGGGACGATGCAGTCGATCCGCTCGCATGCGAGGTATCCGCCGCCGTGATCGGCGACGCAGAGGTCGCGACGCCTCTGTTGGCGACCAGGTCCCTGATCTCGCTGAGCAGAGCAGACCCCTGGCTCGTGCCGGTCGTGGTGGTCCCGCCGCTCGCGACCGAGCTGCCATGGTGGTGCCAGCATCCATGGCCATGGTCATGGCCTGAGGCCCCTGTGTCCGTGCCGGTCGACGGCGTCCCAGTGGAGGTAGTCGACCCGCGAGGATCCGTCACGGTGATGGTCTGCGGCGATGCCGTCGAGACCGCACCGGTGGTCGGATCCTTCGCGCTTGCCGTCAGCGTAAGCGTCGCAACCGGCTGACCTCCGCCCCTGTAGTTCGACGTCAGCGTCAGTCCGCCGTCGACTTGCGCGGCAGTCAAGGTGATGTCGCTGCCATGGAACTTGGTGCCGTCGCTGGTGGTGATCGTCTCGTATCTCGGCAGCCCCTTGATGTTCAGGGTAACCTGATCATTGGAATCAGTCGTTGTCACCGTTGTCCCAAGGTCGACATGACCGCCTCTGCCAGCCACCCAGAGCGAGTTATCCGCGACGGAGAGGACCGGCTTGGTCACGGACGGCGTCGATGGGGTGGTCGGGGTCGTCGGCGTCGATGACGGCGGATCGATCTGGAGGCCGGAGAACGTCTTCAGCGCGCCCGACAGGTTCGCTGCGAGACCGCCGGAGTCCTTGATGCTCGCCCCGTTCGGGAGATTGACCCCGGTGATCGCGAGCGCCGGAGTATTCGTGTCGGTCGACGCGACCGTGGTCTTGAAGGTGAGCGAGTTCGTGCCCGAGCCACCGACATAGGTCGCCTTTGCACCATCGTTGAGCGACAGCGTCGGCGTACCACTGACGGTCACGGCCTCGCTGAAGCCGAGCGTCAATGTGATGGTGTCGCCGGGTAGCTCGACTCCCGTTCCCGGTGAAGCGGAGGCCTGGGTCACCGTCGGCGCGACGTTGTCGGGGGTTGTCGGCGTCGTTGGGGTGGTCGGCGTCGTTGGGGTGGTCGGCGTCGTCGGGGTAGTCGGGGTCGTCGGCGTGCTCGACGAGTTCGAGATCTGGAGACCCGAGAACGTCTTCACCGCACCCGAGAGGTTCGCTGCGAGACCGCCGGAATCCTTGATGCTCGCACCGGTCGGCAGATTGACCCCAGTGATGGCGAGCGCCGAAGTATTCGTGTCGGTCGACGCGACCGTGGTCTTGAAGGTGAGCGAGTTCGTGCCCGAGCCACTGACATAGGTCGCCTTTGCGCCATCGTTGAGCGACAGCGTCGGCGTACCCGTGACGGTCACGGCCTCGCTGAAGCCAAGCGTCATTGTGACGGTGTCACCGACGTGCTCCGTTCCCGTCCCCGGCGAAGCGGACGCCTGAGTCACCGTCGGCGCGACGTTGACGGGGGTGGTCGGGGTCGTCGGGGTCGTCGGCGTGGTTGGGGTCGTCGGCGTCGAGGGCGCGCTGGGCGCGGTCGTCGTGTTGTTGGTTACGCTGTTATTGTTGGACTGGTATACGAAAATTCCGTTGGTCGACGCCCCATTGTTGTTGTTCGTGTTGTTTCCGTAGATGGTGTTCCCGGTGATGGTGGCGTTGTCGGACTGGTACGACTCGATGCCGGGCCCGCCATTGCCGTAGACCGTGTTGTTTTGGACAAGGAATCCTCCAGTGTATCCGGAATTGGAGTCTAGGATGATACCTTCACCATCGGTGATCTCTCCAGAGGAGAACGCATTCGGAACCAAGTTTGCGTTATTGTAGGAGGTGTTGCCGCTTATGATGATGTGGGCACCGGGATTCGTGTCCAAGTTCTTGGACGTATTGACGGTAATGCCGCTATTGGCATACCCTGACCAGTTTGCGTTGTCGTGCACAACGTTGTTCAGAATTTGCAGATAATCAGCTCCGTCTGAACCAATGCCACCGCCGGGTTCGTTGTAGACCGTGTTGTTCGCGATCGTGATGTGGTTTGGCAGCGGCACACTGTCGCTTGACCCGATGTATATGCCGTTCCCATTGAGGGCAGGGTTGCCGGTTTGAGACCCCACCGCAGTGGTATAGTTGGCCGCACCGCCTCTTACAGTGAAGCCCTCAACCACGATGTTGGATGCTTGGATCATGATGCCGTTCCAGGCGCCGGTGCTGTCGATGACAGGCGTCTGTCCGGGAGCAGCTTCAAAGGTGATAGGGGCGCTCGCGGTACCACTGGTGGTAATCTGCAGCACATTGCCGCCCGGCTCCCCGGTATAAGTACCATTCATGACCTCGACAGTGTCACCGGGTTTCACCAGATTCGCGGCTGCCTGCAAGGTAGCCAGAGGAGCATCCGCGGACGTGCCCGCGTTGCCGGACTGACCAATTTCAGAGCTCACATAGTACGTCGTCATGCATTATCTCTCCCACACGGCGGACCCCAATTCGTCACCGAGCATCAACGCAGCACACCGATCACCGGCGTTTGAACTGCACCACCCACTCGATTTTGAATCAGCCGCTGAACTACCCCGTCACCCAATGCGGAATTCGCCGCGGGCGAAGACTTTTTTAAGACGGTTTGTGGACTCGAACAGGGAGCTTTTGAGTATCACCGCCTAAGTTGAGGCTGCGACCATATACCAACGGATAAATGTAAGGCCGATCGTTTAACCCAAAGAATATTTCTTAGTGCAGTTGAATAACGCAGATTGCTCAAAGAACCAAAAATCGAAACATTTTCGCTTTTACCCACAAGCCACCGCACGATGAATTGCGCTCAACTTCGGGCCCGCGAAAATTCCCTTTGAGCACAACATCATCCGCTCGCAGACTAAAGGGCTTCGAACCGCAGCAGAATAAACGGTGGAAAATAACCCTCCGATTAAGAAACGATGTCCCCGCACCTAAATATCCGACTCGCCCGCGATTAGAAACACGGCGGACGCGATCAAAGCGATGGCCCCGGAATGTGGCAGTCGCCCCAGATCTGTTTTTGAATAAGTCAGCGAACTGAATACCCTTATCGGTGAGTACGACTTCGATCTTGTAGGGAACGGCCTCGACGAGCTGGGCCGCTGGCGTGAGAATCGCCGGATGTTGTGGTCGAGCGACCCAGTTGGCGATTTCTGGTGCGGGCGTCATCGAGATCGAAGAACAGAGTCTCGTTGAGGGCTCATCGCGCATCCGGCCCATTAGACCTCTCGATGAAGCCGTTCTGCATGGGCCTTCCCGGCGCGATGAAGTGCCAGACCATGGCTATGTCCTTGTCCCAGACGAGCATAGCATTGCAGGTGAGCTCAGTGCCAGGGTCAGACACGATCTTCCTGGCTTTCCGCACCGTTCGACGATCATCGTCCGCTCGCGGGCGACGGCGTCCGTATCCGGAATCCGTGGCTCTACAAACACGGTGCAATGGCGAACATGTCAGGTGCGGAATGTCGGCTGCAGGATGTAGAGGCACTCATACAGCGGCAACAAAGTGAGCTTGCGGAATGCAACGATGGCCGTCCGGCACAGGGGAGTCGAGGATGGCTTCCTCGGTCCCGGGTATCGTCACCGACGATCTGGCGCTCCACCTGGCTATCGACGTCGGGGTTGATCCCGGATCGGCCCGCCAGTCTTCTCAGACTGTCTTGACCATGTCGTATCGCTCGAGGGCGGTGCGTCTGGATGTCGCATAGCGGATGGCCTCGGCGAGTTTGGATTTGCCCGACAGGCGCGGCAGCTCCTTGTCCCACAGGTTGAGGAGCGTCGCGCGATCGAGCGCTCCATCAATGGCAGGAGCCCCGGAAGGGCGTCTGGAGGTACGGCAGACTCTGAGATGGCCCCTCGTCGAGGACCTTTAGGTCTAAATGCGGGAGCAGCTCGCCAAACTCTCCCGCGGACACGACCTAGCCAAAGCGTTCAACTACACCCTGAAGCGATGGGCGAGCTTCACGCTGTTCCTGGAGCACGGACTCGTGTGTTTCTTCAACAATGCTACCGAACGTGGCTTGCGAGGCATCGCTCTTGGACGCAAGTCTTGGCTGTTCCGCGGGTCTGATCGCGAAGGGCGACGCGCCGCAGCGATGTACAGCTTGATCGTCACAGCCAAAATGAACGGCATCGATCCGCAAATCTGGCGGCCTATGTCCTTACCCGCATCGCCGCCCACCCAGCTCATCGGCTCGACCAGCTCCTGCCCTGGGAAATGAACGCCTGTATCGGCGATCTCCGCTCGAGCGGCATGACCACACACGTCAATAAGATCCATCACGTCACCATCATCACCCAGGTCGCGAAGGACTTCGGTGAAGACGAAGATTGGCTGCGCGACATCGCCATTGAAATGGGGATCGAGGACGGGGGTCATCTGGGTCTATGGCGTCGAAGATGACGGCGTCAAGGCGTTCACCGACTTCGGAATCGAAAACCTGATCGAGCTTATTAGGTAGCTACAAAGAGAAGCCTGGACTGCTCAGGCGGTGACCCTGCGGCCTGCGCCGAATGGATAAGGATGGTGTTCGATTGTCAGGAAATCTTGTGGTTTGCCCCAGGAGTTCATGAGAGCGAGCATATGTCCGTAGTTTGCCGGGCCGTTGGTCTGGAATCAAAACGAGGATTTACCGTTCAGGGGCGGTCGTGATGTTGTTGGTTATGATGTTATTGTTGGACTGGTATATGAAAATTCCGTTGGTCGACGCCCCATTGTTGTTGTTCTTGTTGTTTCCATAGATGGTGTTTCCGGTGATGGTGGCGTTGTCGGACTGTCTCGACTCGATGCCGGGCCCACCATTGCCGTAGACCGTGTTGTTTTGGACAAGGAATCCTCCGGTATATCCAAAATTTGAGTCTAGGATGATACCTTCACCATCGGTGACCTCTCCAGAGGAGGAAATATTCGGAACCAGGTTCGCATTATTGTAGGAGGTGTTGCCGCTTATGATGATATGGGGACCAGGATTCGTATCCAAGTTCTTCGACGTATTGACGGTAATGCCGCTATTGGCATACGGTGACCAGTGTGCGTTGTCGTGCACAACGTTCTTCAAAATTTGCAGATAATCAGCTCCGTCTGAACCAATGCCACCGCCGGGTTCGTTGTAGACCGTGTTGTTCGCGATCGTGATGTGGTTTGGCAGCGGGACACTGCTGCTTGGCCCGATGTATATGCCGTTCCCACAGACTGCAGCGTTGCTGGTGCTATACCCCGCCAACGCTTGGCTCAAGCTGAAGTTGGCCGCACCGCCCACTACAGTGAAGCCCTTAACGGTGATATAGGATGCTGAGATCATGATGGCGTTCCAGGCGCCGGCGCTGTCGATGACAGGCGTCTGTCCGGGAGCGGCTTCGAAGGTGATTGGGGCGCTCGCAGTACCACTCGTGGTGATCTGCAGCACATGGCCGCCCGGCTCCCCGGTATAAGTACCATTCATGACCTCGACAGTGTCACCGGGCTTCACCAGGTTCGCGGCTGCCTGAAGGGTGGCCAGAGGAACAGTGGCAGACGTGCCTGCGTTATTGTCATGCCCGATTGCAGAGCTCACGTAATAGGTGGTCATAGATCCTGCCGGCGAAGGAGTGCCGGCGCTGCACAGAATTGTCGTTGGCGCCGTGCCGATCAAGTTGCCGTTTGCTGATCCGCAAATTCCGTCCACGGCCTGGGCGGCGCCTATGCCAAGGAAAAGCATGCCCGCAGTAACAAAAAGCGCTCTCAACATTTTGCTGTACCGGTCCTCGTCATGAGCCCGAACTTCACAAATGGGCTCTTAGAGTGTTGCTGCCCGTGGTCGAAAGAACAGATGTACTCGGCCAGCTCGGCAATTTTGCTGGGAGTATGCCTCCGGCTCTTTGAAATCCCCGTCCTGTATGAAGATGTCGTATTTACCGGGATCCATGAATTTCCACAAATTTTCAAATTTTATTCCCTTACCGCGGCAGCGTCAGCGTGTGCACTTCGACGAACACCATAGGGTCGTGGCTAGGATCGATCTGCTGCCTTCCAGCACATTCGTAGCCTTCCACATTCAATCTTGATGAACGTTGGCATGATCTTCAGCTCCTCCGCAAAGGTCATCCGACGCGGTGCTTCCCACTGAAATCGTGCGGCTCCCGCCAGCCCGCACACTACCATTGGAACTGCGCGTCCTCCCTGAGTCAGTTAGGTCAGAACATTCTTCATGAAACGTCTCCGTTGAGTGCGCACCCGCTGGCATGAATTCCATGGCGCGATCATAAAAGCGCTTGATGCGTTCTGCTAAGATGAAATCCTGTGCGCGGGCGACCGCGCCCGCAGACAAGACAGCAAGCTTCTCTGGCGACGCAAGCAGCCGGCATACTTCCTGGGCCATCATTGTGGCGAGCTGCGCGCTATTTTGACCGTTGTGCTTTACGACGACACCGGAGCTCGGCGTCACCATGTCTCTGGGACCGCCTAGATCAAGGCAAACGACTGGTAAGCCATGAGACATTGCTTCGAGCACTACAAAGCCGCCGCTGTCATGCAGGCTTGGAAAAAGGAAGAGGTCGTGATTTCTGTACAGCTCGAACAACGCATTCTGTGGCAGTTGCGGAATGAATTCCACGCTGCCGAGAAGTTTGTTGTGCCTTATATCGTCTTCGAGCCTCGATCGTTCCGGGCCGCTTCCTACGATCGTGAAGCGGGCATTAGGGATTTGCCTCACGACCTCGGCAAAAGCCCTGATGGCTATATGAACGCCCTTCCAGTAGAGCAGGCGACCGGCGTAAAGAAAACGCGGCGGTCCTGAGGAGGAGCGCGGCAGGCGACCGCTGGGGAGGTTTGGAAGGCCGAGTTGCGTGAAGACCGTCGCCTTGTTGCGGAGGGCGCCCTTAAACAGATTCTGGGTGTCCGCTGTGGAAACAAAAATAACGGAAGCGCGAGCCAGACCACTCCGGACCAGTGGGTTCATCGCAATGGTCGAATTGGACAGATCTCGTATTCCTTCGAGTATCCTGCCCCTTAAGCCTATTTCGTCCCGCAGTGAGGGCGGAGACGTTTCCCCGCCTCCGACCGGCCCTATAATGAGCGGTGCTGCAAGTGCCCCCAAGAACGTCGGCGCGCGAATGCCGGCCCATGTGAGATGGTGGACGACGTCGAAGCCGACTTGCTGGTGCAGGTCGCGTGCGTCACGCAGGGCTGCGCGCTGCCAGAGCACGTTGTAGGTTCTCTCCCATTTGGGTTCGACCGCCTGTTTGAGGGGCCATCCCTTAACCTCAGGGAAGACCCAATGGATACCGTCGAGGCCCGGGATCTCGTCACATGCGCGCTTGATCGAGTCATGATGTGCGGGGGATACAAACGCCCAGATTTCGTGGCCCAACCTGTGGGCTTCGGTCGCCCAATTCCAGCCAACAGCATGGTCAGAACCACGATTGGGGGCGCACGCATAGGCTGAAATCAATAGCTTCATGTAGCTACATCATGTGCGTCTCGATGCGACACATCGTTGTCGGCACTATTGTTTTCCGACGGCGGTGGAGATCTATTTCCGAGATGAAGCGTGCAGGGTTTACCAATCTCGAGCGTAGGACTTCCACCCGGCAAGCTGTTGAAACGCCCGGACGACAAAAATGGAGTTGTAGACGAGGTAGCGGTGAGCGAGCCGCCGAGGCTCCGACATGAGACGAAAGAGCCACTCCAAACCTGAACGCTGCATCCATAGCGGCGCCTGAGGCTTCGCGCCCGCGGCGAAATCGAACGCCGCCCCCACGCCAAGTAACGCAGCGGCTTCAATTTTGCCGACATGGTTCACGATCCATTTGTCCTGCTTCGGCATTCCGAGCCCGACCCAGACGTAGTCGGGACGGGCGTCGTTGATGGCCTGGATATCGGCGGCGTCTTCTTCCGGCGTGAGCGGCCGGAACGGAGGGGACCGGTAGCCAGCGATGGTCAGGCCCGGGAAGCGCGCTACGAGGCGCGAGACCATTGCCTCGACGACACGAGGGCTTCCTCCGTAAAAATAGTGTCGGTGGCCAGTCTGGGCCGCCCTTTCGCACATCGCCATAAGCAGGTCGGGTCCATAGACGCGCCCCGCATTGGGATAGCCGCGGCGTTGGCACCACCAGACCAGAGGCATCCCATCCTCCGTCGTCAGACCGGACCGGTTCAGAGCGCTTCGAATCTCGGGATCTCTCTGCGCTTCCATAATGCCGTGAACACAAGTGCAGAGGACGTATTCGCGGCGTCCTTCGGCTTGCCAATTTTCCAATATGTTGATGGTTTGCGGAAGATTCACCGGCGTGACGCCGACTCCAAGAATGTTCACCCTGGGAATCTCGCTCGGAATGCCAGCCAGGATTTGGCTGTTTTCTCGTTGGTCGGCCAGATGTTTCACGATATCAGCCCTTTCTCCACCGGCTTCGGGCGGTCAAGTGGGGGCCCGAACAGATCAGCGTGAAGCTGCTCCAGTCGAGCCGCGTAGTGACGCACGTCGAATTTCTCGAGGAAACGGGCGCGCGCGCCACTCGCCAGCCGCATCCGAAGACTTTCGTCTTCGATCACGCGGACCAATGTCTCGGCGAGCGCCGCTATGTCTCCGGGAGGCACGAGTATCCCCGACACCTCCGGCTTGATCACTTCCGAATGCGCGCCGACCGGGGTTGTGATCACGACGAGGCCATGGGACAGGCCCTCCAGCACCGACATCGCCAACCCCTCGGCATAGGAGGGAAGAACTAGGACGTCGGCATTGGCGCACAATTCGCTCGTGCGCCTCTGATCGAGCCAGCCCGGAAAGCTTAGCGAGCCCAGGATGCCGAGGTCCTTCGCAAGGTTGCGGTACTCCTCGATCGGTCCGTCCCCCGCGAGCGTTGCACGCCAGCGCAGGTGCCTTACGGCGGGGCTGGCGAGGGCCTTCAGCAAATCCGGCACACCCTTTCGAGAGCCGAGGTGCCCGAGAAAGAGCAACTGACACGGCTGTCCAGGGGCCGGACGTCCATCGAGATCTGGGAGAGGATCCGGTACCGCGTTGGGAAGGACGGTCATGCGGTCCTTGCGCAGCTGGAACAATTGGGAGATCACTTCGAGGTCTCGCCGTCCAAGTACGATGACTGCGGCTGCACGGCGAAACATCGTTGCAATCAGCTTTTTAACAAAGGTCCCCCGGCTGCGGTAATATGCAGCGTAGTCGTAATCATGGAGATGCAGGACGTAGCGCAATCCAAGTGGCCGGCAGATGGTCAGGAGAATGAGCTTGCGAATGGTGCTGCCGCGGCCTGTGATGTTGACGTGTGCCACGCAGGGCGACGAAAGACACGCGCGAGACAGCGTAAGAATGGCGCGGCCAAGATAAGCAATGGACCCGACGACGTGCAGCGGTGACGAGCCGAGGTACCACGGGCCACGTGAATCGACGACCTGGTAACGAAATCTTTGTTCGGTCTCTTGGTAGGCTTGGAGGAAATAACCCATCTGGCGGCCAATTCCACCGCCATGCTCCAGTCCGCCTGGAGTAACAATAAGAACGGTGCGCGTCCGGAGCCCGTGAGTGACAGCGTCGTCGCAGTTCAATTCACAATCCACTAGTTGCTCCCGCCTGTTCGGCGTGTTTCGTGCAGTCCGTCTCCGTTGCAGCCGCATCACTTGCACAGCGGTAGATTTGGCTTACTCATGGATGGAGTCCATTCCAGCCAAGCGTTCTTGAGTTTGGTGCGTCTTGAGCGAGATCCTCGAAAACCAGCCAGTCGTTTGACGTCATTTCCGGCTTGGGCTTCAGTGGATGAAGCGATCCGACTCGGAAAATCCAATTCAAAGACCTGCCGTCGTCCTCATGCCACCCGCGCTTTGGGCATGACGTTCCTCGCCGCTTGGGCGGCAATCCACTGGTAGGTCGGTTCCAGCCCCGCGCGGAGCGATCGGCTCGGCTCCCAGCCGAGATTCTCCCTGATCAGCCGGTTGTCGGAGTTCCGACCTCGCACGCCCTGAGGTCCGGGCACGTGGTTCTTGCCAATCCGCTTGCCGGCGATATCCGCCACCATGTCGACAAGCTGGTTGATTGTGACCATTTCTTCCGAACCAATGTTGACCGGGCCGGAGAAGTTTGAGCGCAACAGCCGCACGGTGCCCTCGATACATTCGTCGATGTAAAGGAATGAGCGGGTTTGCTCGCCGTCGCCCCACACCTCGATATCCTCGCCGTTGCGCGCCATGGCAACTTTGCGACAGACCGCGGCCGGGGCCTTTTCGCGGCCTCCGATCCACGTGCCCTCCGGTCCAAAGATATTATGATAGCGCGCGATGTGGGTCTGCACACCGTAGTTTCGCCGGTAAGCCAGATACAGGCGTTCGCTGAACAGCTTTTCCCAACCGTACTCGCTGTCAGGCGCGGCCGGATAAGCCGAGTCCTCCGAGCACTTCGGGTTTTTCGGATCTTCCTGGTTATAGGCCGGATACATGCATGCCGACGACGAATAGAAGATCTTTCTGACGCCGCGCTTGTGGCAGGCGTCTAGTACGCTCGAATTGATCGTGACTGAGTTGTGCATGACGTCGGCGTCATGCTCGCCGGTGAAAATATAGCCGGCGCCGCCCATGTCGGCGGCGAGTTGATAGACTTCATCAAATCGGCGGTCCACGACGGCACGACAAAATCCCTGATCCCGCAGGTCGCCTATGACGAAATCGTCGGCTTGGGTTTCGGAGAACTCATGAAATTTCAGATCGACCCCGCGAACCCAAAATCCGTCCTTCTTGAGACGCTTCACGAGATGGCCGCCGATGAATCCACCGGCTCCGCAGACCAGGGCGCTTTTCATTAATCCTGTCCTATTATTTTCGCATTAATTAATCCGATAGCCAAAATAATGTTTAATAATTTAAAGTCAACAATTTAATTCTGTTCAAAATTAATGGCCTGTATTAATGTCCTTGTGCCAAGCAGTGAATGCGGGGAGCGAGCTCGGGGCAGCGAATGGACATACTTGCAGACGCTAGTTACGCCGACCAGCCTGAAAGCGCCGACGTCAGTTATGCCAACCGGCCTGCTGAAAGCGCCGACGCCGAGATCCCGCTTGTCGTCGATCTCGACGGTACCTTGGTGCGATCAGACCTGCTGGTCGAATCCGCATTCGCCTATCTGGGTGTGAACCCGTTTCGGATCTTCTCGCTTCCCGGCTTGATGCTGCAAGGGAAGGCCGGGTTGAAGGACGGCATCGCCGCCAAGACAGCCATTGACGCGACACATTTGCCCTACGACGAGCGCGTGCTTGCCTTGATCGAGGAGGCGCGACGCGAGGGGCGGAAGATCTACATCGCCTCGGCGAGCAACGAGCGCTACGTCGCAGCGGTGGGAGCCCACGTGGGTGCCGACGGATGGTTTGCCTCGAACACGTCGGTAAACCTCTCCGGTGAGACCAAGGCACGTCTCCTCGTCGAAGCCTTCGGTGAAAGAGGTTTCGACTACGCCGGCAACGACCGCGCTGATCTTCCGGTCTGGGCGGCCTGTAACAAGGTTTGGGCGGTTAATCCGTCGCGTGGCGTTCGAAGCGCACTCGCTGCGAGCGGTGCGGACGTGGCGATCGTCGTGTCGCAGGGCGGGCGAGCCAAGGCGTGGATCAAGCTCGTCCGCGTTCATCAGTGGGCCAAGAATGCATTGGTCTTCGTACCGCTCCTCACCGCGCACAAGTTCGGCTTGGGAAGCTTCCTGGAGGCGTTCGGTGCCTTTTTAGCGTTCTCGACCGCCGCATCCGCGGTCTATCTCGTCAACGATCTCGTCGACCTCGATGCGGATCGCAAACACCCCTCGAAGAAGCGGCGCCCCCTGGCCGCCGGCACGGTTCCGATTCTGACCGCATTTCCCGTCGCGTTCGGCCTGCTCGCAATGGCATTCGCGTTCGCGCTGTTCATCGCGCCGCTCTTCCTGGGCGTGCTCCTCGTATATCTCACCCTGACAACCGCCTATACTTTCTTCCTTAAACGAAAAATGCTTGTCGATGTCGTCGCTCTCGCCGCGCTCTACACAATCCGGGTGATCGGCGGCGCCGCAGCGATCTCGGTGCCGGCGTCGGAGTGGTTACTCGGCTTCTCCATGTTCATCTTCACCTCGCTGGCGCTCATCAAGCGGTACGTGGAACTCGCCGCGCTCTTCGACACCGATCTACCCGATCCCTCGAACCGCAATTATCGCAAGTCTGACATGAACATCGTGGCGGCACTGGCGGCGGCAGCCGGCTTCAACTCGGTCACTATTTTCGCGCTCTACATCTCTTCCGACGCGGTGAAGCAACTCTATCACCATCCCAAAGCGCTCTGGCTGGTGTGTCCCATTCTCATGTATTGGCTCGGGCGGGCTCTCATGATGGCGCATCGGCGACTGATGGATGACGATCCCGTCGTCTTCGCCCTCAAGGATAGGAACAGCCTGTTGGCCTTCGGACTGATCGGCCTGATCATGATGGGAGCGGCGTGAGTGGAGAGCCGAACAGCTTCGCGCCACTTGGCGTACAAAACTCCAGAGACTCTAGCCGCTGTTGGATGAAACTCGGTGGCAGGTCAGAATGTCCTGATGAATGAGAAGTGAACACATGAGAATCTGCTTAGTTGCGCACGAGATTCCAGATTATTGTATTGAGTTTGCCGAGACGATCGCAGAGTCTGCCGACGTCCTGCTGTGCATCGCCGCTAAGCATCTTTCGCCAGATCGATCAGCGTCGACGCGCCGTTTGGAGATAAAATGGTTAAATTGGCCGCGGCAGCGCAATCTTATCGGCAGCGCAGTTTTTATGGCGCGTCTCGCTCGTCAAATTCGGAGATGGAATCCCGATATCGTCCATATCCTTTTGGAGAGCAACGTATGGACTAATCTTCTGCCCTTTCTTCTCCGGTCCCGGCCACTTATAACTACCGTCCATGATGTTAAGCTGCATCCAGGCGACGTCAGTTCGGCTAGGATACCGCGATTCTTCATGAAGTTGCTTGTACGGCAATCGGACGCAATAGTCGTACACGGCGAGGGTTTGCGCCGAGAGGCAGCGAAGGAGTTCCGCATCAAATCCGAAAGGATCTTTGTTTTTCCGCACCCGCCGCTCCTTCGTTACCGGCACGCAGCCCAGAAACATGGATTCTCAAAACCCAGCGACGGTGTCTTCCGTGTTTTATTCTTCGGACGGATCTACGAATACAAGGGCCTGCGTTTCCTGCTTCAGGCTGCACCGCTGATCATGAGATCCGTTAGTCATTTGAAAATTGTAATAGCTGGCGCCGGGGATGATTTTCAGAAGTACGACAATCTTGTTTCTGACGTCACTAGCGTGCAAGTGCACTACGGATTTGTTTCAGTCGATCAAGCGGCTCGTTTGTTCACTGAAGCCGATGTGCTAGCGTTGCCTTACATTGAGGCATCCCAGAGCGGCGTCCTCATGGTCGCAATGCCGTTTGGATTGCCGGTTGTTGCAACCGACGTCGGTGAAATCGCTGACACCGTCAAATCGACAGGAATCGGCCTAGTCATTCCACCCCGAGATGAAGTAGCCCTAGCCAAGGCCTTGATTGAGGTCGCTTCTGATGAAGCTCTCAGGAACCGTCTTTCGAAAAGTGCTGCGGTCGCGATGAGCGGCGGGTATTCTCGAAGAGCTCTCTCCAGATGCGCAATCGACATCTATGCACACGTTCTGAAGTCACGATGACTTTGACGCCACTTGCAACACAGGTCGGCCACCGAAGGGCAAGCCTGATCGTTGCACCTGAGCCGCATATTTTAAAGAGGCACCCATGACTTTACGCTCACTCGTTGTGCGATTATTCGTGCCAAAGAAGCTAGTTGTGCGCAGGCACGCTATGGCGGCTTGGCGCGCGGGGGAGCCTGAGCTGAAGATGATTCCGACCCTGTGTGAGAAGTCTAAGATCTCGATCGATGCAGGAGCCAATTACGGTGCGTATACATTTTTTATGTCGCAACACTCTCGAGAAGTGATAGCCGTCGAGCCGAACCCAAGATATGCTAATCTTTTGAGGAATGGCACGAAGGGAAATGTGAAAGTCATTGAAGGCGCCGTTTCGGACCGGAGCGGCGAGGCGGTTATGCGAATACCTGTTGCAAACGAAGAATTGGGAATGGCCACGATAGAGCCGCAGAACAGCCTGGACAACGTCGACACGACATCTTTGCCCGTCAAATTGCTGACACTCGACTCGCTTGCGACGACCGGGGTGAGCTTCATTAAAGTCGATGTCGAGGGGCACGAACTTGCGGTGCTTCGTGGGGCACTCGGGATCATATCGCGCGACTTGCCCGCGATCCTTGTCGAAGCAGAAGAGCGGCACCGCCCGAACGCGGTCGCCTCGACATACGATCTGCTCCGTCCCTATGGGTATCGCGGCTTTTTTCTACTCGGAAACCGGCTTGCGAGCATCGATCAATTTGACGTGGGCAAGCATCAGGACGTGCGGAGGCTGGCTTCGGGCGGTGATGCCACAGGCAGTTTGCGGTATGTGAACAATTTTCTTTTTTTGGCGCGGGACATCGATGCAGCTCTCAAGCGGCTCGTTGCGTGATCGTGGCAACGGGGGGTGTCGCACCGCTCGGCGAGGTGCCGAATGTGGACCAAAGAGAACCGCTGCCGCTTAAAGCGCGGATTGCGCCGGGTCGAGGCGCCTGTCATCGCGCGACCAAGCGATTTGAACCTCCTCCGATGAGTGGACACCTGTAGTAGGCTCGGAGAGCCTGGAGGTGTCGAACGAAAGGACGTCGACGTCGGTCGTTCACGGAGGAGTACAAGCGAAAAGCCGTTGAACTCGTGGTATCGGGCGGACGGTCAATCACGTCCGTTGCCAAGGAACTTGGGCTGCGCAACTTCATCTTGCGTCGCTGGTTGGCGAAGCTGGAGCAGAAACCGACGGCGGCGGCGCGGCACGCCATAACGCAGGTGACGCCGCCGTCGGCGGACCAGGCTGCGGAGATCGCTCGGCTGCGGCAGGAGAACGAGCGGCTGCGCATGGAACGCGACATTTCAAAAAGTCGATCGCGATCTTCGCCGGAACGCGGACATTCGCTTCATCGAGGATCATCGTGAGGTTTACCCGGTGCGGCTAATGTGTGCCGTGCTCGCGGTCTCGCCGGCCTACTATTACGCCCGGCGGGGGCAGCCGGTGAGCGCACGAGCGAGCGCCAATACCACGCTGCTGGCGGCGATCCGCTAAATCCATCGAGGCAGCGGCCGACATTATGGCAGCGCGCGGGTACATGCCGCATGCCGCGCTGCCGGCGCAGGGATGAGGCGCCAGCCGTGGTCGGGTCGAACGATTGATGCGTCGACATGGCGTCCGTCATGGTGCCGCCACGTCGGGTCCGCACCACCGACAGCCGCCATACCCTGTCGATCGCACAGAACCTGATCCAGTGCCACTTCACCGCCGCCGCGCCGAACTTGCCGACATCACCTACATTTCGACCGGAGAAGGCTGGCTATACCTAGCCGCCGTCGTGGACCTCTTCAGCCGCAAACTCGTCGGCTGGGCGATGCGAGACCGTCTGCGGACTGAACTTGCCTCGTCCGCATTAACGATGGCGATCCAGCGGCAACGTAAGCGCCAAGCTGAGGCCGTTTAGGCTTTGAAGTGCCAGGGCATGAGAGCATCGATCTGAGAGATCGGCCAGCGCTGCACGATCCGTTCGAGAGTTTCCGTGAGCCAGGCGTGCGGATCGACATCGTTCATCTTCGCGGTCTGCAGAAGTGTGGCGATGGTCGCCTAGGTCCGGCCGCCGCCATGGCTGCCTGCAAAGAGCGCATTTTTTCTTGTGATGGCTTGCGGCCGGATTGCAAGCTCGACAGTGTTGGAGTCGATCTCGATACGGCGGTCGCCTAGAAAGCGCTCGAGGGGGCGGTGGATCGCCTCGGCAAGTTTGGACTTGCCCGACAGGCGCGGCAGCTCCTTGTCCCAAAGATCGAAGAGCGCCGCGACGATCGCGGCGGTTACAGCTGCGGCCGGCCGGACCCTAACTCCTCCTGGAAGAAATATGCAGTGGCGGGTCGGTCCGGATGAGTTCGATCAGGCTTTCGATACCGAAGTCGGTGAACGCCTGGACGCAGTGAATGCAGGTCAAGGTTTTAGGCGTTGAACGTCGGCGCCGGTCGAGTTACGACGACTAGATTGCCGCGCTAACACTGCTGCCGGATCGTGAGCCTGCGACTGCCCAAGCCGTCGGTGCGTCAGATAATTCTGCCGCCGTACTGCTCTCATTGTTCCTTCGCACATGAGCCAGAATACGAAGAAGAGTATTGTCCAAGCGCTAGAAAAGTCGATCAAAACCGGCTCTGTCACTCCAATGATGACGATAGCACCGCTGCACAGCAATGATGATGTTCCGAGTTCTCTGGCTGACGTTCGCAAGCAGCGGTACGCCGACCATACGCTTCTTAAGAAGATGACGGAGATCAATGTCGTGCCTATCACGCCTACCTCCACCAACATCTCCAATAATCCATTGTGGGCGGTCGGAATATTTGCCCAGCCCAACTCTTCAGAAATCGCGTTTGCAGCTGAATTGGCCGCCCCCCAGAATGCGAAATAACCCCAGCCCGCGATTGGTCGTTCATAGATTTTTTCTACTACTAGAGCCCAAAGTTCTGTACGACCAGTTAGCGTTGCGTCTTTTCCGAGTATTTCTAGTACGGGATCCGGGAACAGAGTCAAAGCCAGGGCGATCGCTCCCGAAAGAACTGCTACAGATGTACTCAGAACCCGTGTAAGTCCGCCCCTTCTGTAGAGACAGATGAAAAACGTCATTAGACACAAATAGAGGGTTACCGAGATTGAAGTTGAAGATCTGCTGGCAAGCACCACCACTAGGAACACTATCGACCTAACGACGCTCCAAAATCGCGCCTGCCTGCTCGCCGCGGCCCGCAGGATATGCATGTTAGCAAGCACACCTGCGGCCATCACTTGACCAAGTACATTTTTAGCAACGAAGATTCCTCGTAACGCGAGCGGGACCTCGGCGGGGGTCACGAGAGACTCGAACAAATCGGGGAGCGCGAGCGCGCTTCTCGGATCAAAGGCGAGCAACGCGAGCGAAGCAACGGCCGATAGCAAGCAGACCGTGCTCATCAAACCCGTGAACTCACGATCAGTCAGACGGGCCGCCATGCCGATCACGCCAAGAACAAAGAACACATATAATCCCCCCCGTCGCGCTGTGGTCCACGGGTCGACCGACCAAGCGATTGAGAGCAGGAAAAACGATACCAAGGAAATAGCAAGGAGCTCCCCAGTGCTAATGCCCTTGGTCGTACGGACTCTGGCCAAAAACAGCGCGAGACAAGCCCACACAAATCCAAGATTCAAGGCCGCTGCCAATGCCGTCGTGGTCGCGGGTCCGTCTTGAGACTCGCCATAATACATCCGAGATAAAATGCCAAACACGCCAACCGTGTGCAGCACGAAGAAGGCAGATGCTAGATCTAAATAACTCCATCGGAACACATAAGGTCCGGATCTTCTAATTGAGCTCATAATGGGTCGAATATGTCCCGTTTAATGTGAAGTCGAAATTGTTGAACGACGCGGCGGCAGCTAGACAATGGTACATCGAGGCGCGATCCTGGCAAGGTCTTCATCGTCAACGCACTGATGACCATCATAGCCTACGCCTTCCTGCAACATCGTCGCCTCGCCTCGGATGTCATCCTGGAATCTTACCGCAACGTATAAAGCGCTTTTACGATTGCGGCATGGAATTCATCCCGCGCAGCGAAGCGGCCGTCGCGCGACGGCTTGACCATGCGCTATCGATTCCCCAGCAGGTCCTGCACGATCGAGCCGGCGACCTTGATCGGCTCGACAAGCCGAAACATGCCCACGACGATAGCGAGGTAGATGCAAGTACAGCAAGCGCCCAACAACAAGACGCGAACGAAGCTGGAATAGTCGGCAAAAGCCTCCACTTGCAACCACCAGCCTGCCCCTGCAGCACAGATTGCGCCGATCAGTTGGATGCCGACGGCCCGGATCACGAGCGCAGCGCCAATACCTATGGGACGACCAGCATAGGTTATCGAAGGTACGGCAAGGAGCGAACTCGCCACAACAATTGCAACGGCGATTCCCTTGGCACCGAAGGGCAGGCCTCCGATAATCGCCACGACCTGAACAACAGCCGTAATGATTCCCCAGTTGCGCCAGCGGTCTGCTCTCCCGATGGAAAGATGCAACCAGCCCTGTGAGCCCTCAACGACCTGGAGAACGCCACGCAAGGCGAGAATGCTCAGGATTAAGCCGGCCATCCGCCACTTCTCTCCCAACAATATCACCGTCAGGTCTTCCGCGACGACCGACAGAATCGCCGCCGCGGGCATGAAGAAGAATGCCAGCGTAGACAATGCGGCTTCGTACTTTTTCCGAAGAGCGGCTGGATCGGATTGAAGTTTGCTGAGGGCCGCGCTTGCGACCATGTGTAGCTGAATAAGTGCCGAGAAGATCGAGTTCTCATACAGCGCGGTGGCGTTTTGATAATATCCAACCTGGTCAGGCCGGTAGAACAAGCCCAGCGCAATCCGGTCGACCGATTTGGCCATCGTATAAATGACCGAAAAACCTACCACGTGTTGGCCAAACCGGATCATCGGCCTCACGTCACTGTCAAAGGCCGGAAATCCAGGTCTCCATCGGCATACAAACCACGCCCCAACGGCAATACAGAACGTGCTTACGACCGGACGCAGCACCAGCGCCCAATAACCCGATCCGAAAATTGCGACAACGACCGCAACGACAATTCCTGCCAGTGTGCTGAGAACCTGTATGTTGGCGATCTTACTGAACTGCATCGAACGTCGTAAAAGCGCCAAGTGCTGGTTTGACACTCCTCCCAGCACGAAAGTGATTGCAATACACAGCGCGATCGGCTCCAGCCGGGGCTCGCCATATATCCATGCAATCAACGGGCTGCAGGCAGCCACGATCACCGCAACGGCCAACCCAATGCCGCTACTGAGCCAAAAAAGGGAGTTGACCTGCCCTCGCGTTATCTTACTTTTTTGTACTGTAGCGTCTCCGAGGCCAAAGTCGATGAGCAGTGGAGCAAAGCTCGTCAGAACCGTGACGATCGCGACCAGCCCAAAATCCTCCGGCGCCAAGAGCCGGGCCAGGATGACCGCGGAAACGATCTGGAGAGCGCCATTCCCGTATTGCATCGCGACGGCGACGAAGCCACCGCGCAAGGCGCGGCGCCCCAGATCTTTCGAGTCACTGTGGTCCTCAAAATAACCCGCTACGCTGTCAACCATACCGTTATTAATCACCTTCGCTCATCCAGAAAATAACTGTATAATACACCTTCGGATTAATCTCGCTTCCCATAATTGATAAACCGGCTGCAGATACTTCGCGACGATGGTGGCTTGGTTACCGAGCAAGGAATTTTCTCATGAAAGTCAGTGAACCCGTCTATGACGCTTCTCAGTCGATCTTCGCGAGAGCGGCAAAGTTGAGATTGTTTGGAAAGTCGCCTGCCACGGCCTATTTGCGGTTTAACAAGCCGCTCTGGGAATTCATTCCGCGCGGCCTCCAGAATTCCAATCCTGTTCACGCGTACGGAACCTGGCTTCAGAGCCTGGTTCGCCTCAGCGCCACGCGAGAACAGTATTTCGGAACGTTCTTTCTCCGAAACCGTCCAGCCTTGGAACTGATGCGCCGTATTGCCGACAAGAAGCCAAAGGGCGCAACCTTGAGAATTGCCGTGCTCGCGTGCAGTGCTGGCGCCGAGGTTTACTCGATCCTTTGGACAATTCGCTCGGCTCGACCCGACCTCAAGGTTTCCGTGCGCGCGGTGGACATTTCGCAGAAGATTCTGAACTTTGCTGAAAATGGCGTGTACGCGTCCGATACCACCGGACTGGTCGGCTCCTCGATCTTCGAGCGCCTGACCGCGCACGAAATGGAGCATATGTTCGACTGGAAAGGCGACGCGGCCAGTGTAAAGCCCTGGCTCCGAGAGGGGATTACGTGGCAGCTTGGCGATGCTTCTTCGCCCGAGCTGATCCGCGCTTTGGGACCTCAGGACATCGTGGTGGCCAACAATTTCCTTTGCCATATGGAGCCGCCAGCGGCAGAGAGCTGTCTGCGGAATATTGCGGGTCTGCTCGATCGTGGGGGATGCCTGTTTGTTTCGGGCGTCGATCTCGATGTTCGAGCAAAGGTCGCGCGAGAGCTTGGATGGCGGCCGATCCCAGAGTTGCTCGAGCAAATCCACGACGGAGATCCTTGCGTCCGAAATGACTGGCCCTGGAAGTGGTGGGGTCTTGAACCGCTAAATCGCAGCAAGCCCAATTGGCGTAGTCGATATGCGGCATTCTTTGAGGTCAACGACGGAAACGGCTAGAAGCCGAGGTCGATCTTCGACTCGCCAAACGCGATAGACTCCTCCCTTGATCCGAGGTCAAGCGCCACTAACGCCCGATGCCCTCGTAGTGCGCGAAGGCCTCCGGATCGAGAACACGGCGCCCATCGACGACCAGAGGACGTCTGCCAAGCTCTTTCAGCAAGCCAGCGAGCTGTAAGAACTCCTTCCATCGCGTGACCAGAATAACGACCTGCGCGTTGGCGACCGCCTCGCGGAGCGATTCCGCCAGATCCACGTCCGTCAGATCCGCGTGTCCATTCGGGCGCGCGACAGGGTCATAGGCCGTCACACGCGCGCCTTCCATCTTGAGTTTGCGAATGATCGGAAAAGCCGGGGATTCGCGCACGTCATCCGTATCGGGCTTGAACGCGATTCCGAGTATGGTGACCGTCACATCCTGCAGCGACGCGAAATGGCGCCGGATCAAACCCATTATCTCGTCGATCTGTCCCTTGTTAACGTCGAGAACGCTCTGCAGAAGATTCAGCGTCAGGCCCTTTTCGCGCCCCTGGCCTATCAATGCTGTAACGTCCTTGGGCAAGCAGCTCCCGCCGAACCCGCAGCCTGGCTCCAGGAAGCCGACAATGGGCGCCGTCACTCTCTCGCCGCCAATACGCGTTGTGAAATATCCGGCTTGATGCACGCCGCGCATCACGTCGGCTGCGTCCACATTGCCGACCGCCCTGCACAAGCGCGCAATCTCGTTCGAGAACGAGATCATGGTAGCCAGCACGGCGTTCGACGCGTACTTGATCATCTCCGCAGTCGTCGGACTGGTCACGATGCGCGGCACCGCTTTGTCGAAGCCGGAGTAGAGGTCGCGCAGGACATCATGCGTGCGGGCATCTATACCCCCGAGCACCAGCCGGTCCGGATAGGAGAAGTCAGAGACCGCGGTGCCCTCGGTCAGAAACTCCGGGTTCATGCCCAGTCCGAACCCTTGCCCCGCAATCTTGCCGGATGCTCGTTCGAGCGCTGCTCGCACAACACCCACCGTCGTTCCGGGTATGACCGTGCTTTTGACGATCACGGTGCTGTAGCTGGCCTTGCGCCGAAGCGCACCACCGATCTCGGAGGCTGCCGCCTCGACATAGGAAAGATCGATCTTGCCGTCGGCGGCAGGCGTCCCCACCGCAATGAACGTCACGTCGGTCGCCGCTACCGCCGCGGCCAAATCCGTGGATGCCCGCAAGCGCCGGCCGACGTGGCGCTCCATGAGCTCCGACAAGCCCTTCTCGTGGATCGGCGACCGCGCCGAGTTGATCATCTCGACCTTGCCGGGATCGACATCCACGCAGGTGACGTCGTGCCCGCACTCGGCGAGGCAAGCGCCCGTCACCAAACCCACATAGCCCGTGCCGATGATTGAAATCTTCATTGCGCGGCCGCATTCCGGTTGTGGTTGTACCAGATCAACGATCGGTAGATGCCGTCCTCGATCAGGACCTTGGGCGCGAAGCCGAGTTCATTGCGCGCCTTGTCGATGACGGGGCAACGGCGGTTCGGATTGTCGATCAAATAATCTGCTTCGTTGCTCTTGCCCAACACGACCTTGCCCCGGTAACCGCAGACTTCGGCAGCCGCCTTGACGATGAGCTCCGCCAGATTGGCGATGGAGATTTCCGGACGGTCGATGCCGATGTTATAGGGCTCGCCGGCACCGCCGCGCACCAGAACCTTGAAGTAGCCGGTAATCGCATCGGTCGCGTAGCAGAAGGTCCGCGTCGGGCTGCCGTCGGACAGCATGACGATGTCGCGCCCCGCGAAAATATCCTTCGCAAAGTCCGATATCACGCGTCCATCGGTAATCTTCAATCCAGGACCGTAGTTGTTGAACGGCCGCGCCATGCGCACCGGGATTTCCTCCTGCCTGGCGTAGACGACGCACATCGTCTCACCGAAGCGCTTGGTCTCGTCGTAGCAGGCCCGAGGGCCGGTGCAGGAGACGTGGCCCCGGTAGTCCTCGGGTGTCGGTATGGCCGCCGATACGGGGTCGCCGTAGATCTCGCTCGACGAATAGAACAGAAACCCGCGCAGCGGCTGGCCCCTGTCTCGCTCCGCCACGGCATAGTCCAGCAGGTTGCGCAAGCCGTTGACGTTCGCGTCGATGCACTTGAGCGGTTGGGCGCGATAGAAGATGGGTGAAGCGATGCCCGCAGCGTGGACGACATAATCGAAATGGCCGATATCCTTCGGCAGCGGTTCGATCATGTCATGGCGCCGCAATTCCAGGTCAGCGCGCCCGCGCAGGGCTTCGAGCCATTCGGGCACACCGCGCGCGTAATTGTCGTACACCGCGACATTGATCTTGCCGCCGGCCGCGCGCGTATCATTCCAGTGCAGAACGGATTGAACGAGGTAGTATCCGAGGAATCCGCCGCCGCCCGTCACGAGCAATCTTCCGCCGGACATGGCGCCGAACTCGGCGGCTAGATCCGCACAGATCGCATCCAGGTCTTCATCCAGGAGCTCCTGCAACCCAATCAACTGTCTGTGCTTGCGCATGTACGAAGATTCCATCATTTGAACCTAGAGAACGAGCTTTCGCGCGTGGAAAGCCTCGGCGTAGCGCGTTGGCGAGTTGCACTCGACACCGCGAAGGCGCATGTGACCGCGAAACAGGTCCGCGTCGAACCATTGGTGATTGATCTGTGAGGGAAAACTCTTCAGCAGGGTCGACACCTTCTTGTCGACTGTCGCCTCCGACAGCGGACAAAAAACTCCCGGGTGCGTCAGATCCCCTTCATATTTCGGAATCTCGTATTCCAGGATCGTGTGATTGCGGAAGGTGTTCCACGTCAGCTCCGAAATGACGCGATGATCCTGATGCCGGTCGGTGAGGTAGTGAGTCATGATAAGATCCGGTGCGCCCCACTTGCGCATGTCCTCGAACGCGTCCTTGACGTCGGCCACACAGGACGGGAAATAGCTGCCGCGAAACCTGTGAACATGCACAGTGAGATCGGCGCCCGCTGCGCCCAGCAGCGATTCGGCTGCTGCGCGCGTCTCGGGCTCGCGCACGTCATCTCCGGAGAAGAGCACCCAAACGAAACGCAATCGAGGATAGCGCTTATGCAGCTCGATCAGCGTCCCGCCGCATCCGATCTCAATGTCGTCGCAATGGGCGCCCAAGCAGAGGATCGTACCGTCCGCAGGGAGATCAGGCTTGAATCGCAGCATGGTCTTCGCCCAGAGAGGATCGCCGGCTGGTTCTGGAAAGCGCCTTGTTGAGCGCTTTCTCGCCACTGACGAAGGATTGGTCGGTCCAAAGGTAGGCCCAATCCCCATAGCGGCCGCAATATGCGATGCCGATATCGTCGAGGAAGCCGTGAACCGCTGCCGTGCAGGACGTCGCCTCCAGATCGAAGATCACGTTGGCATAGGGAATGTGCATGGCGCCGCGGTACAGGATGCGATCGTCCTCGCGCAATATGCCGCACTGCCTGAGACCGGCGATGACCGGCTCGATGCAATCCTCGGGCCGCCGGTCGAGGGGCCTGTACTTCTTGGAGAAGTAGCACTCCGCCTGCAGGCTCCCGCATCCGGGAGGAACGTTGTGCGGAGATTGCAGATGCGGCGTGCTGAGACGGCTGAAGAAGATGTCGCGATCGTAGAAGTAGGTCCAGTGAGCGTCGATGAGGTCTTCCCGATCGATGCCGAGGTTGACGATGACGGCTTCGCTGCAGGCCAGCCGTTCGGCCGCCTCGAGAACGTCTCGCGGTACTCCCTCGATCATCGGTATCAGCTCAGGCAGCGGAATCGACGAAATCAGGGCGTCGTATGATGCCGCCGCGCCGTTCTTGAAGTGCAGCAGGCGTGCCTTCGGATCGATGCGAACGACCTTGTGACCGAGCTTGATGTCGGCCATTTTTTTGAACGGCTTGAGGTAGCTGACAAAGCCGCCGCGACTTGGATAGCGAAAGCCGCTGTTGTAGTTCACATTGGCCGTGCTCGGCTCCAGGGCGCCGCGAAACACCTCATCGAGCTTCGGGCGATACATTCGCGGGCCAATCCACTCCGTGCTCAGGTTGGACGCCGTCGTGGTGTGGTATTTCCACGTGTATTCCATCGGAAACGTTTCCGAAAACGTCTTGCCGTAGCTTGCGCGCAGCCAGTCCTCGTAGTTGCGAATTGGCGGCGTTTCGGTGCGCTGCGCCACTTCGACGAATTCCAGCATGATCTTGGTGACCAGGTCGGTCGGCAATCCGTACAGGTTGACCTGGGCCGGATGCTTGATCCAGTGCCCCCGCCAATAGTTGTTGATCCGCGTCGGCGTGCTTTCGTATTTGCCGCCGATATTGGCCGCGAGCAGATCCTTGATGCGGCCATCGTCAGTGAACGACACGTGCGGCCCTTCATCGAAGACCCAGCCGCCCGGAAACTCGTGCGACGCGGTATGGCCGCCGACGTAATCGTGCATGTCGTACATCACGGGGCGTGGTGCGCCGGCCGCCTGCGCGGCGTGCGCAGCACCGAAACCCGCCATTCCCGTACCCAGTATCGTGATACTCGTCATCGCCAGTTCATCCCTTGCGATTATTCGATGGACTCGCCACCAATCCTGTCACCAAAAGGCTTTCAGCCAGTCGGCGTCGTCTTGGGTGGCGCGTTCGGGGCCCTGGCGCTCTTTTGTTTGCCATGAGACGAGCCCCTTCCTGCATTTCCGGATCGCGTTGGCTCAAATGGGGGAGAGTTGCGTGTCCTTCTCCGATCCGAGCGGCGCTTGCGTGGATTGCGAGCGCGAAGGAGCCGTCTCCAATGGCCAGCGCTGGTTCTGCTCCCGCCAAAGCTTCTCCGCCAACCGGCCGCGCGGTGACTCGACATCGTTGAAGGAAATGACCGCATCCTTCGCGATGTCCCGCCGCAGCACGCAGCCTTCGGACAAGCCGATCGGCAACGCGTCGACGGCTCTGGCCGCCGCGCGATTGTCGATCAAGCCATAGGAGCAGAAGCCACCGACGCCATCCAGACGCTCGCCGGCCTTGAGGTCGCGCTTGGCGATGGTGAGCACCTCGCAGACCGGCCCCGCGAGCGGCGCCACCGTCGGATCCTGATGAACCACCGCGCGGCCGATCGTGGAAAGAAGTTGCACGTGCGGCAGGTGAAAAGGCGTGTAGAAAAGGTAGAACGGACCGTCGCCCAGCTTGTAGTAGCTCAATTGCGCTTGCTTGAGCGGCGCGTCCTCGTGAACGATGACCCAGGCTCCGGTCCCTGGCATCGCCCCTACTGAATAATCCACGATACCGGTCTTGAGCATCTCTTCGGCCGGCAGCAGTTTCGTCAGCTCCCTCACATATGAGCAGGACGGGCCGTGCATGCCGCGGCGGCCAACGTGGAAACCGGTCGCGTTCGCCAGGACCGTGGTTTCCATCGACAGCTTGGTCGAGTCGGCGAAGGAGGTGACCTTGTGCACATCCTGGCCGTACTTCGCGGCAAACTCACGCTGGGTTTCCGGGGTCCGGTAGTGATCCACCATCCCCTTGATGTTGCCTGCGGCCACAGGACGAAAACCGAGGGAACGCAGGTAACGCAGAAGCGTCATGGCGACACCCGGCTCGTCGCCGTCCGTGTGCGTCACCACCACTCCCGCACTGTCCGCTCGCGCCTTGAGGATCGGTCCCAACAACGAGTCCAGCTCTGCGTTGACCAGGACGACATGCTTGCCGTGCTCGAAGGCCTCCAGAACCGCGCCGGCCGCAGTCTCGATCGTTCCCGTCGCTTCGACCAGGATGTCGATCGCCGGGCAAGTCGTGAGCACCGAGGGATCATCCGTCAACACCGGAATGCCTGACTTGATCGAGGCTTCCGCCGCCCGCGCCGACGTGACCCGGCGCCATTCCTGAAAGCCGGCTTCGCGGAAAGCCCTTTCGCCATGCTCGAGGGTTCGGTTTGCGATGGCCACCAGACGCATGCCGGGCGCCGGCGTTCCCAGTTGCAGAGCAATGGCCCGGCCGGTCACACCGGCTCCCACCAGTCCTATGCGGATTGGGTTGCCGGTGGACTCGCGTTGCAGCAGAGCGACGTCGACGTTCATAGGAACCTCTCTTTCATAGGGTTGTTCTGCCCCGGCGTGTTGCCCTGCCCCTGCATCAAGGGCCAGTTGCGGTCCTGCTCCGAGATCGCCGAAACCGGCAGCGGCCACTGAATGCCGAAGGCCGGATCATCGAATCGTGCGCCCCGGCACGATTCCGGCGCGTAGAACGCCGAGGTCAGGTACAGCGCCTCGGAATTATCTTCGATGCTCTGAAATCCGTGCGCACATTGCTCGGGAACGTAAAGCATGCGCCCGTTTTCCGCGGTCAGCTCCACGCCGCACCATTGCCCGAACGAAGCCGAGTCCGGTCGGAGGTCGACGGCCACGTCAAAGATCGCGCCCCTTGTGCAGCGCACCAGCTTCGCTTCGAGCGCAGGCGCAATCTGCAGATGCAGTCCGCGGACCGTGCCCTTGCACGGGTTGAATTGCATGTTGGCCTGGACCGGCAGGAAGTGAATTCCATGTTCTTCGAATTCCCGCCCGCACCAGGCGCGCATGAAGCGGCCGCGTTCATCGTGACGCGGATCGGGATCGATGATCCAGGCACCTGCTACTTGGGTCCTTGTGAAATGCATCGCGGCCCCTGCCCCAAAATGCGCACACAGCGCGCTGGCCTAAAATAATACCGTAACTTTTAATTCGCCTGCAATTAAACCGACCATTATCACTATTTAATGCCGCGACAAAGCAGAATATTGATTATACCTGCGATTTAGAATATAAAAACAAGGCGAGATAAAAAATCGCACGCTAAGCCATTGCAACTACGCGACAAATTGCCCATGCCAGGAAAGTGCGATCTGATTTAATGTGTTGTCGGCGCCTCGTCGCCGAAATTAACTTTTTAATCCTGCCATGGAATTTGAGGAGCAATATGATCGGGCAGATCCCCGCGGTGGCCGGCTGAAGGATGGTGAAGCTCCAGATTTGAGAGGCGAAGAGCCATGAAGGTTGTTTTATTCTGTGGAGGACTTGGTACGCGGATACGCGAGTATTCCGAGGCGATTCCAAAGCCGATGATACCGATCGGCCAACAGCCCATCCTCTGGCACGTCATGCAATACTACAGCCGATACGCGCATCGGGACTTTGTTCTGTGCCTTGGCTACAAGGCCAACGTCGTGAAGGACTACTTCCTCAACAACAGGCAGGCCGCAAACAGCGACTGTACGGTCTCGCATTTCGGCAAGAAGATCGAATTGCTCGGCGAAGCTCCTCCGGATTGGAGTGTCTCGCTCGTGGACACGGGAATATGGCGCAACATCGGTCAGCGCCTGCTGGCGGTCCGCCATCTCGTGCAGGACGAGGAAATATTCCTCGCCAATTACAGCGACGGTCTGACCGACGCTCCGCTGCCGGAAATGATTGATCACTTCAAGAGAAGCGGCAAAATCGCCTGCTTCATAGCCGTGCACCCGCCGATCACCTTCCATCTGGCCGACATCGACGAGAACGGCCTCGTGCGCGGAATGAGTGCGAGCCAGGACTCCGGGATATGGATCAATGGCGGGTATTTCATTCTTCGAAAGGAGATATTCGACTACATTGAGGAAGGGGACGAATTGGTCGTGCAGCCCTTCAAACGCCTCATGGAGCGTGGCCAGCTTATGGCGTACCGCTACGAGGGATTCTGGCGCGCCATGGACACCCTCAGGGACAGGCAGGTCCTCGAGGAGATGATTGAACGTGGCGATACGCCATGGCAACCGAACCAGAATGTTGCGGCCGCGATCAGCGCATGACGGCGCTTCAACTCGCCGGACGTGGAGATTGGCCGTCGGGGCCATGCTGGCCATCGCATCCGGATGACATCGAAATTCAGCCGGGCGGCGTCTCGTTTGAAGCGTTAGTGGGCCCTGGCCCGGCATCCGTTGTTCAACAAAAACTTTCTCCTTTCGTACTTTAGTAGCCAGCGATGCAATCGCGGGCTCAGGAGCGATCGGAGGCAAGGGCGGACGAAGCCGTTCATTGGTGTGAAGGTAAGCGAGTTTGGTAATGACAAAAGAGATTTCCATGGATGCCACACTTAGTAGGCCGCCGCGCGTGCTTCTCTATTCGCTGAGAAATATTTTCGGGAAAGCTCTCTTCAGGTGTCCTCACTTCGAATTCGAAGACATCATCCGCGAGATTGATAATGTCGAACTGCTCGCTCCTGAGCTGGACCCTCATTGCAAACGTTCCATGCTCGCCATGCGATTGGCCTACCACGCTCCCATCGCGCTAAATCCAGGCATTCGGGCGAAACCGGCAACAACGAATTACGACTTGTTTGTTGCTGTCTGCGGCGGGCTCGCCTTTCCGCTCGACTTTCTGATGATCGATGCTGTCAGCAAGGCGAAAGACATGTGCAGAACGTCTGTGTGTATCATCGACGAACTCTGGGTCAAGCAGATGCACAGGCATCGTCACTTTCTGCGCGTCCTCGAGAAGTTCGATATCGTCATGCTGTACTACAGTCAGACGGTGAAACCGCTGGCCGAGCAAATCGGCCGCAAGTGCATTTTCCTGCCGATCGGAATCGATACGATTGCATTTTGTCCTTATCCGACGCCGCCGCAGAGAGTTGTGGACGTTTACAGCATAGGGCGTCGATCGGAAATAACGCACCAGCGGTTGCTGAGAATGGCCCAGGAAAACGGCCTCTTCTATCTCTATGACAGCATCGGCGGGCATGAGTCCATCAACGCAAAGCAACACCGGGCGCTTTTCGCGAACGTTGCAAAGAGGAGCCGATACTTTATCGTCAATCCCGGGCTGATTGATCGACCGGAAAAAAGAGGCAATCAGTTTGAGATCGGCAACAGGTACTTCGAAGGCGCGGCCTCCGGAGCCATCATGATCGGAGAGCGTCCCGCGAATGAGGAATTTGGTAAATTATTCGATTGGCCCGACGCCATGACCCACCTGCCCTATGATTCGGAGGACATCGATGTCGTCATCAGGCGTCTCGACCGGGATCGCGAACGACAGGACGCGATAAGGCGAACCGGTGTGATCCAGTCCTTGATGCGACATGACTGGGCTTATCGGTGGGAAGCAGTACTTAAAGCTGCAGGTCTTAAACCCATGCAAGGCATGGCCGAAAGAAAACAACGTCTCAAGAAGCTTGCGGAGCTCGTCTCGCAAAGCGAGCGGTTGGAGACGGAAAAGTTGGCTTGAGCTTTTCGAGGTGCAACATCTTCGGTAGCATTTCTCCATTCCGCGAGCCTGTCATGTGCTCGAAAAGAGACACTTTGCCGCCCGGTTGTTTTCCGGCAACCACTCCGGCTCGTTGTTCCAAATGCATTTGTTGAGGTAAGGGGGTCGCATGTCGCTGGCGAATCGAAGGATCGGTCTTCTCCACCATGTCGGTGGCGGCAACCTCGGCGATGAGGCGACCTTGGAGTCGGTTGCGGAAAACATAAAGCGGCGATGGCCGACGGCAGAAATAATCGCGTTCTCGATGAACCCCGATGACACAAACACGCGGCATGGGATCGTATCTCATCCTATCCGGCAAACCGGCTGGAGCGTTGGGTACAAGCCTGCCGAAACAGATGCGACTTTCAAAGCAAGCGTGAAGGCGCTTGTGCGCAATTGCCCGCCGCTCTTCTCTCTGCTCAAAGCAGGCAACGCAGTTGCTCGCCAGACCACTGGGATATTGCGCGAGCTGCATTTCCTGACGTCATCGTATCGTCACATCAAGTCCCTTGACCTCTTGATCGTAAGTGGCGGCGGACAGCTCACCGAGAGGGACGGCCCCTGGGGATTCCCCTATACTATCTTCAAGTGGATCGTACTCGCGAGATGGGCGGGCGTCAGATGCATGTTTCTGAACGTCGGCGCCGGACCGCTGACTGGTCCGCTGAGCAAGCTTTTTGTGCGGCGGGCTTTGGCTGCCGCGCAATATGTCTCCTTACGCGATCAGAAATCCCGAGACCTTCTTGATGAGATCGGGTTCAAACGCGCGTGCCCGGTGTATCCCGACAGTGCTTACGGTCTTCAGTTCGCACTTCCTTCGAATGTAATCCCGCTCGAAAGACGGTCTCACCCCATCGTCGGCTTCGCGCCGCTTCCCTATCCGGGTCCCCGCGTGTACGCTGCAGAAGAGGATCAGATTGTCTATGACGTTTTCATTGGAAAGCTTGCCGGCTTCGCGTCTTGGCTGCTTGGTCAATCGTGTGCCCTCACGGTTTTTGGCACCGACATCGGCGTTGATCCGATGGCCGTCAAGGACTTCGAGACGGTTCTGGCCAATCAACTCGGCATCAATTCCACATTATACAGCGTCGACCGCACCGCTTCGGTGCACGATCTATTGGCGACAATGGCTCGGATGGACTTTGTCGTTACATGTAGGTTTCACGGGGTGATCTTCGCGCATTTGTTGAACAAGCCCGTTCTTGCAATAGCCCATCACCCGAAGGTCAGCGATTTGATGGCGGACCTTGGGCTGTCGAATTATTGCGTTGACATCCGGAATTTCGATTTGAATCTCCTGACGGACAGATTTGCGTCGATGATCGCCAACGCTGAAGATATCAAGAGCCGCATGGCCGTGACCACGACGAGAAACAGGCAGCGACTCACAAATCAGTTTGATGAATTGTTCGATGCTGATGCTGCAGCGACCATGGCACGGGAGCCTAGCTGGAGTTGGCGACGGCGCGACCAGACCGGCAGGTTATCATGCGGATGACAGACAAGATTCCAAGACGCATCATTCAGGTATGGGGCACGCTGTCGAGCCCGGACACCACGACGGACAAGACCACAGGCCTGCCGCTCTTTGCCAAGGCGTCGGCTGCAAATCTGCGTTTGCTGAATCCTGACTTCGAGTACCTGCTGTTCGACGATTCCGAAATCGATCAACTCGTTGATGCCGAGTTTCCTCAATACCGGTCGGTGTTCGACTCGTTCTCCGAACGAATTCAGCGCTACGATTTCTTTCGATATCTTGCCGTCTATCATTTCGGCGGGTTCTATTTCGACACCGATGTGTTCTTGGCATCCGGTCTCGACAATCTGCTTGAATTTGGCTGCGTGTTCCCGTTCGAGCACCTGAGCGTTCAGCGCTTCCTGATCGAGCAGTACGGCATGGATTGGGAAATTGGCAACTATGCCTTTGGCGCGGCGGCAGGCCATCCGTTCCTCGAAGCAGTCATCAAAAACGTTGTACGGGCACAGCGGTATCCCGAGTGGTCGGAAGCAATGCTGAAGTCGATCCCCCGCATGTTCCGCTCGAAGTACTTTGTAGTCGATACGACAGGACCTGGCCTAGTGTCCCGGACACTAGCAGAGTATCCGGGCGCTCGCGACCAGGTGAACGTACTGTTTCCGGAGGATGTCTGCGACTCAAAGGATTGGTATCGCTTCGGGGACCACGGTGTCCATCTTCAATTTGGTTCGTGGCGCAAACCGGAGCCGTTGCTGTATAGGGTTACGTACAGGTATTGGGAGACGACGACACGGAAAGCGGTCCTTAGCGAGAGCCTTAAGCGCGGCGGGAGAAGGTCATTAGATTTCAATAGTTCGACGGAACGACGTCAGGAGGCGTCGCGCACAAGCAGCTCGTTGCGTCCTCGCGTTGCTTCGAAGGACTAGAGCAGCCGCCGGTCACGTTGAGAGCCGAGCGTATGAGTTGGGCAAGCGAGGCCGCGATTGTGGTTTTGCCCTTGGGCAGAGCTGATGTGACGCCGATAACCCGATTGGAGGTCTTGTCGGGACTAAGGTCCATCCCCAGCTTGATCGACGTACGGACTCGGCAAAACGCGATAGGGGGATATCGACGACGGTCTCGTGAACAGCCGAACGGGTCGAAACAATTCGTCGCAAATCATTAAACGATGCTGACCGCGGTAGCGAATACGCCGGTGGGGACAATCACCAAATAACGCTATGGCGAAAATGGATCATCACGCCAAAACTATCTCACTCGGCTGGATTGCTCTGCGGTTCGCCGATGAACGGCGCGTCGGTTCCTTCGGTTTGCAGCATATTTCTCTGAAGCATCGGGTGTTCGCTCGCGCCGCTTGTTGGTCTCGTCGGGCGACCAGCGCCATTTAATCTCACTGCGTCATATTTTCGCTCCTGCCAGATTCCGCGGCGCTTTCCCGAGGATGCTCATTCACCTGCGCCCTAATCTCTGCACTTTCGATCGTCCCCGCCCGAAGCCT
This sequence comes from Bradyrhizobium sp. Cp5.3, assembly GCF_000426265.1. Lineage (NCBI taxonomy): Bacteria > Pseudomonadati > Pseudomonadota > Alphaproteobacteria > Hyphomicrobiales > Nitrobacteraceae > Bradyrhizobium > Bradyrhizobium sp. Cp5.3. Next base: position 158,377 of record NZ_KE384516.1, read on the forward strand.
TCTGCGCACCCGCAACCCGACGCTTGCTCGCGGATTACCGGCCATCCCATGAATGGTCCGGAGACGGACCTGTGGAGCCTGCCTTTTTGCATCTGCAGTCAACCCGCCTCGATCCCGAACCATTGAGGTCACAGCCGGGCGCCCCCAATAGCAACACGATTAAATGTGCGTCATAACGCGCATTTAAATATATAGATTTAAATTATAAATTGCATACATAATAAAAAACTCCTGATGGCGCGCCGGAGAATACAGGCGCCCAGCAGGCGCGCCGTAACTCCATTTTTGTCGTTTTTCGCCCTGGCAGCGCTACGTGAGATTGAGAGTTAATCGATGAGGACCACGGTTAAGACATTTGGATCCACTCGCCTTGTCCAGGATGGAGACTTCTTTTTTCTCTATTCAACCGGCGGCATGGTAGCTGAGCTGATGTATGGCGGAGCGCCGGGTCTAGCCGGCCAATTCGGCACAATCGCGCCGATAGGGGCCGAGCAGGCGGCGAGCGGGTACGAAGTTACCTGGAAAGTGCCGGGCGACGATACGTATTCAGGATGGCTCATCAACAATAGCGCAGCGAACGCCGCGTTGCAGTCGATGGAGATCGGCTTCCGGCCGGATCTTAACGGCGACGGCACGATTGGCCCTGCTACCCCTTCTTCACCTCCTCCCGCATCCAACCCCGTCGTGGTCGAGAGCTTCGGATCGACCAGCCTCACGCAAATCGATACTCGTTTTTATCTTTATGGCAGCGACGGCACGGGCCCATCGCTGAAATACCATGGCGCCGACTATGTGGTCGGTCAATTCGGCCAGATAGCGCCGATTGCGGCCGAGCACACGGCGACCGGATACGAGGTCGCATGGAAGGTGTCGGGCGCTGATCAGTATTCGGTCTGGGCAACCGACAACAACGGCAATTATGTTTCGAACATTCTCAGCAGGGTGTCCGGGACGAACACCGCGCTGCAATCGATCGAGACCAGCTTTCATCAGGACCTCAATGGCGACGGCACAATTGGCTCGCCTTCTTCACCTCCTCCAGCATCTGACACGATAGTCATCGAGAGCTTCGGATCGACGAGCCTGACCAAGGTTGGCACTCTTTTTTATCTCTACGATAGCGGCGGCTCCGGCCCATCGCTCAAATATCAGGGCGCGGACTACGTCAGCGGTCAATTTGGCTCGATCACGCCGATTGCTGCAGAGAAGACGGCAAGTGGCTACGAGGTCGCTTGGAAGCAGCCAGGCGTCGATCAGTATTCGGTGTGGGTCACGGACAACAACGGCAACTATATCGCGAATATTCTTCGCAACGTGTCGGGAGCGAGCACCGCGCTGCAGTCAATCGAGGCCAGCTTCCATCAGGATCTCAATGGTGACGGCACGATCAGTTCGCCCAACCAAACGTCATCACCGCAGTTCGTTTATCAAGGCGTCGACGCCGATGGCGCGCAGCTCTATTCGGTGACATGGTCGACTGCGGGCTTGCAACCGTTCGCCGTTCGCGTGCTGGCTCCTGACCATCCGTCGACAAATGTAGCACATAGCTTTCTCTATGCGCTTCCGGTCGAGGCCGGACTCGCTCAGTCAGCGTGGGGTGATGGTCTGGAGCAACTCCAGCGACTCGACGTGCAGGATCGATATAATGCGACGATCATCGAACCGATCTTCCCTATCGCGCCGTGGTATGCAGACAGCACCACCGATCCGACCATCAACTACGAGACATTCATGGCGACGCTATTGCCCGCGTGGGCGGATAGCAATTTTGCCACCACCGGCACCGAGGACAACTTGCTGATTGGCTTCTCGAAGTCTGGCTACGGTGCTCTTGATCTGCTTTTTAGACATCCCGACGTGTTCGATGCCGCTGCCGCGTGGGATTTCCCCGCGGATATGGCGAATTACACCGATTTTGGAGCGGACGTGAATTACGGTACCGATGCAAATTTTCAAACCAACTATCGGTTGACCGACGCTTTCATCGACGCCTGGAAGACGCCGTTCACGACTGAGAATCGGATCTGGATTTCCGGATATGACCAGTTTGGATCCGACCTCTCGGACTTCGATGCTCTCCTCACATCGGATGGAGTCTTGCACACGCTTGGCACGCAAACGTACCATGTTCATAACTGGTTCAGCGGTTGGCTGTCCGGCGCTGTAGCAGGACTTTATGGACTCGATGATGGGCCTGTCGTCGAGAATCTCGGAGCGACCATCTTAATAAAGGTTGGCACGCATTTCTATCTTTACGACAGCAGCGGCACCGGCCCATCGCTCAAATATCAGGGCG
>NZ_KE384516.1:161522-176326 GCF_000426265.1 Bradyrhizobium sp. Cp5.3
GCTTTCATCAGGATCTGAATGGCGACGGGACGATTGGCCCTGCGCCGTCCGGCCCCACCGTGGTCGAGAGCTTCGGATCGACCAGCCTGACCGAGGTCGGCACGCATTTCTATCTTTACGACAGCAGCGGCACCGGCCCATCGCTCAAATATCAGGGCGCCGACTATGTCGACGGTCAATTCGGTTCGATAACGCCGATCGGCGCCGAGCAGACGGCGAACGGATACGAGGTCGCCTGGAAGCTGCCGGGTGCAGATCAGTATTCGGTGTGGCTCACCGACAGCAATGGAAACTACCTCTCGAACGCCCTGACCAGCGTGTCGGGAGCAAGCGGCGCGCTGCAATCAATCGAGACCAGCTTCCATCAGGATCTCAACGGCGACGGTTACCAGGGCATCGTGCTGGATGGAAGCTTAGGCGGTCAGACGCTCGCCGCTGGTAGCAGTCCGACGACGCTAATCGGCGGCCCTAACGATATCCTCAGTGGGGGCAGCAGCGCCGACACGTTCGTGTTCCGGCCGGACTTCGGTGCAAACACCGTGAACAATTTCACGCCAGGAACGGACGTACTCCAATTCGATCATTCGATATTTTCCGATGCCAATGCAGCTCTGGGCGTCGCCCAGCAGGTGGGATCAGACGTGGTCATTGCGCATGACGGGTCAAACCTGGTGACCCTTCACGACCTGCAATTGGCTGCCCTGCCCGCATCGGACTTTCATATCGTCTGAGTTTGCGCTCGACGTGTTCGTCGGCGGCACGCACCTTCTTGCCCTGCCGCCCGGGATGCTGCATCCGACCGCGCCCTACAACCTCGGCTGAAACGGTACTCAAGCACCCAATATTTAATCCTCACTTTTCGGTTGCGAAATTAAATCTTTTAATATTTAATTGGAGCGGCTCTGAACTGGCGAATTTGGGCGAATACGACCGCGCTCGTTCCCTTGGGCGAGCGTCACTATTTTGCGAATCGCACCAACAACATTCACGGTGCAACGAGTGTTATTCGGCAATCTGGAAGTTTCATTCTCTCAGCAGGCGGGCCGCGGACGAATGGCGCGCCAGAATCCATATTTCGGGTTCGGCGGCATTCTTGGGCGCGAAGGGCCGGTCTGGCGGTCCCGCGCTATCCCGACAGCAACAAAGGCCTTCGTGGTTTTGCTTGAAGCAAAAATTGGAGGTTGTGCAGGCGACAGTGCCGGAACTGATGAGACCTTCCCCAAGACAAAATGCGTCGGGGCCTTTGCCGCAAATATGGACGCGCCCATGGACCCGGGAGAATCATGATGCTCGACGCGACAAATAGCAGGCTTTCCGTCATCGACCAGGAAAATCAGCAGCCCCCTTGGCGAGACGGGACCGGCTTGAGGACGTTGATCGAGAAACTTCGCCATCACCGGCGGATGATGATGGTTCTTATCCTGGTCGGCGCCACCGTCGGATGGGCGGCGAGCCTCGCATATGTTACCGTTAGAGTCCCGGCGTTCTCTGCTTCATCGGACCTATTGATTTCGAACACGACGCTGCAGTTGTCTGGCCCGGAAGCGGTCGTGACCCAGATCCTGGTCGAGAATTCGCTCATCCAGAGCGCGATCGAAGTGTTGAGATCCGGGAGAGTGCTTGGCCGCGTGATCGACAAGGTCGGATTGGAAGAGATCGAGCGCAAATTACCGAGATCATCATATGCCTTGCCGTGGAGCGCCTCTTCTTCGGAACCGGAGTCTTCGGACGCCAGCAGGAGACAGTCAGCGATCGTGTTGTTGCGGTCCAACATGACTGTCATACGTGTTGGCACGAGCCAAATCGTCTCGCTTGGCGCGAGAGCATTGACCGCGGCGGACGCGGCGACGCTCTCGAATGAGATTGCGGGAGCATTCGTTCAGGACCTGTACGATGCGAACGCCGTCATCACCACGAACGCTGCATTGCGGGAGCGGATCAAGGTGCTCGGTCCGACGGCCCGAATCATCAGCGAGGCCGTTCCGCCGAAGTGGAAGGATCCACCCAGGACTGCAGTCGCCATGGTGCTCGGCATCTTGCTGGGTGGCGCCTTCGGAGCGGGAAGCGGCCTCGCCTTTATCCTGCTGGATCGGCGCGTGCGTGCTGCAGAGCAGCTTGCGGCCGTGACTTCGGTCGAATGTTTCGGATACGTGCCCCGGGTCGACCCGCAATCTTCGTTGCCCTCGGAGCCCGACTACAACTTTGACCTGGAGGCCATATTGAGGCGGTCCGTACTGCGCCGCGTGCGCTCGGCGGTGCTTGAACGGTCGACAAGGGTCCCTCACATCGTCGGCGTGACGTCCTGTGGCGCCGCCGAGGGGAAGACCACGCTTGCCGCCAACCTGGCCCGGTTCATTGCCCGTGAAGGCTCGCGCGTGCTTTTGATCGATGCATGTCGCCCTGATGTGGCGAGCGGTTTGGGACAAGGCGACACGCCAGGTCTGCAGGAGTTGCTGCGGGAAACGGCCGCCCCGGACGACGTCATCGTGGACAACATTTGTCTCAACCTCGATTTTCTGCCGAGCGGAAGAGCTCTTGGCGATCTCGACCTGGTGTGGGGCAATCTCGTTCACGCTGTCAACGGCGGGCGCGAGCGCTGCTATGAATGGATCATTCTCGATCTGCCCGAACTTGCGACAGCGATCGATGTGCGCGCCGCTGGTCAGGTCTTTGACGACCTCCTGATCGTGGTGGAATGGGGCCGCACCTCCGAGGGACAGCTCCAGCAAGGGCTCCGCGCGCTGGGATCCTTGCGGGACAGAATCGTCGGCACAGTCATCAACAAGGCGCCATGGACTTCCATTGATCCCGAGACGGCAAGCCTGGCTAAGGCCGGCGGCCGGGTTGCGACGAGCAACGATCCGAAATCGTGGATGGCGAGGTACAGCTATGATCAAGAGAAGATTCAGTGATATTGCGACGGTCTTGAGCCTCGCGCTGATCTTTGCCGCGCCGCCGGCGTCCGTCCTGGCCGGCGATTACAGGCTGGGAGTATCCGATCGGGTCAAGATCAAGGTGCAGGAATGGCCGGATCTCGCCGGCGAGTATACGGTCAATCCCGACGGTGTCGTTTCGTTGCCCCTGATCGGGAACATCAACGTGGTTGGCCAAAATCTAACCGATCTGGCGCGCGAGATCTCCGACCGCCTGCAGCGACGTTCCGAGGGGGCAGAGCGGTCTTTCGCTGCCGTCGAAATCGCTCAGTACCGCCCTTTCGCAATCCTCGGAGACGTCCAAAAGCCCGGTCAATATCCGTATCGGCCGGGTCTTACGGTGCTTGAGGCGATCAGCGTTGCGGGCGGGTATTATCGACCTGACTTTGGCCTGCTCCGACTCGGTCGCGACGTTGCGCTCGCAACCGGCGACATCAACACACAAAAGGCCAAGCTGAACCGGCTGACCGCCCGCAAGGCGCGACTGCGCGCGGCGATCGATGGACGCGAGGATATTCCCCTGCCGCCGGAATTTGCGAAGAAGAACGATCCTGAGATCGCAGCGATCATGAAAAGTGAGCAAGCCGCGCTCGCTCTGGAGACCGAGATGAAGCGCATTGAACGGGCGGGATTGGACACGATCAGGACGCTGTATCAAAACGAGATAGGCTCGCTCCGCGGACAGGTGGGGGCTCTCTCACAGGAGAAGGAAAGTATTGGGACGCAGCTCAACCAGCTGCGTGCGATGGCCGCAAAAGGCCTCGCGCTTTCCCCGACAATGTTTGCCCTCGAGCGTTCGTTTGCCCAAGTTTCGAATGAGCAGATGAGCGCGGAAACGGCCATTGTGAAAGCTCAAGAGAACATCACGTTAGCCGAGCAACGTGTGAATCAGCTTCAGCAAGAGAGAGACCGTGTTAACAGTAAGGATTTACAACAGACCGCGTATGAACTTGCCGAGGCGCGCGCGAAAATCGAAACAGCAACCCTGCTACTTGAGGAGGCGCAGACTGGCGCCCCGGCCGAAGCCCAGCAGCGACTGTCACGAGACGGCGAGCGGCGGCGCTTCATCATTCTTCGAAGGGACGGCGACACGACCAAGCAGATCGTCGCGGACGAAACGACATTTGTGGCGCCGGACGACGTCATCAAGGTACCTACTATCCGCCCGGCACCGCTTGTTCCGAGCAACTCCATCGACCTCTCGCAGGCAGGCCCGCCGGAACGCTAGGCCCGCGGAGAGCGCTCCGCGATGGGGCGGTGCGACGGGCTCTGCTGCCGACGTGGGGCCGTGCCCACTCCCATTTCCGGCTATATCGCTTAAGCGTGGCGCCCCCCGGATTTCAGATCGTCTCCAAGCTGGGAAAATCTCGGTCGTGACCGCCCTGCACGCCGCGATGCGGGACACGGACCGTTCCTCACAGCCCCATTCATTGCCGAGCCAAACCCAGCGGGCGCGATCGAACCGGTTGTATTGCGCTCTAAGTCCCTTGATCCGGGAAGGCGGATCGCGACACCGAGAGTTGCAAAGCGGTCTCAGCGTCAGCCCCGCTAACACCGCTGGCAGCTCCCTTCACAGAAATCCCACAGGCCACCTCGATCAGGACGAGCGGCGCGAGAACCAGAAGCGTTTGGAGGCGAGCACCTACGAGCAGCCCGGCGAAAAAGTGATCGAGACAGACGACATTCGGAGCGAAGCCTGAGGAACATGCCACGAACCCAGCAGCGAGTGTTAAATGAAAGGCGCCCTTTCATTTATTTAATTCCGTTGACAATTTTGGTTTGCGCTGTTTAATGCCTAATTTTTGTTAACTTGCTTTTTGTCAGATGGTATTCAAATGAATGTTGTTGACCATCCCATCGACGCCAAAGTGGTAGGCGCGTTGCCCGTGGGCGAATTTAGTTCGCGCTATCGCGATATAATCGGTTGCGTTGTTGCCGCGAGCCTCGGAATCTTGGTGCTGGATGTCCTGACGCTTACGTACGGCGTGTATTATCCCGACGATATCAATGTGCTGCATCCGGTCGCCGTGGGCAGCGTAGCGGAAAGCCTGAAGTTCAGTACTCGGCCTCTCGAGTACTTTATCGTATCGGCGGCAAACGATGTCTATTTGCCGCTGTGGCTTGCAGCATCGCTGCTCTGCGTCGCGGGGGCGGCCGTCCTTGCGGGCTTGGCCTGCGAAAAGCTGCTCGAACAGCAGCTGCCAAGGGCGGGATGGTGGATTCTCGGTCTGGCCAATCCGCTCCTCTTTTATCTCGTTAGCCAGCCGGACACGCTATCGCAGGGCCTCAGCAACCTCCTCTTCGCCAGCGCGATGCTCGCCTTTGCTTACGAATTGCGCTGGCTGCCGGCTCGACCACCGTCAACTTGCCGCGACGATGGCCCAGCTGTCGTCCTCAATTTCCTTGCGGCGGCGCTGTTCTTCACAAAGGAGACGGCTGTCGCAGCCGCGGCTCTCTTGCCCGCAGCGACCGCCCTGGTCCGCCTGAGAGAGAGGCGGTTTTCGCCCATCTTCCTCTTTTCGTTGCTTTTCCCTGCCGCAGGCGCCATCAGTTGGCTGTGGATCAAGCTGCAGTTCCCGGCGATGGTCCCGACGCTCAACGCGGGGCATTACGCCCTGATGTTCGGCCCGGCCGGTTGGGCGCAAAACTTTATAATCACGCTGGCTTTTCCGGTAACGCCTCTGCCCAGCAGCTTTCTCGGGTTCGCATTATTGAGATTGCTCTGGATCGCGGTCGCGCTAGGCGCGGTGGCCCTCTTTCTCGCAATTGTCTGGTACGAGGTGCGGCGTCAGCCAAAAATTGCCTTGCCGCTTTTTCTGATCGCCGCCTGCTGCGCGCCGATGATCTTGGTAAAACCGTCCGAACTCTATTCCACTATGATCGCGCCCTTTGCGATAGCGATAATACTTCTCTTTGGAGTTTCGCGGGCGCCTCGGGTTAGCTGGGCGTATGGCCTGCTGCTGTACGGCGCTTCTCTCGCAAACGGCGTCGTCTATTTCAATGGCGGCGATTTCAAGCTTTTCGGTCTGCAACACATTCAATATTCCATCTATGACAAGTACTATCAGAGTGTTCCGATCTGCCCGATTGGAGGGACCGCTCATTTCGCTTGGGATCGTGCCGCATCGGGCCATTATCTGGGCGTGCCGGGACGACCCGTATGTGTTCGGCACTAAGGTGATTTGGTCGCGCTATAGGTTGCGGGGCATAGGCCGGATCCATCAACATGTTCTGGGGAGAATCCAGCATCAACACGACGCCGCTACAGTGGCGCCCGCGGCTTAAACTTGGCGAAGCCTAATCAGATTGTTGCGGCGCTCGAGCGGTTGGCTCCCGATCCTGTCGTCAATCCGGCAGTCTACACTGCGGTTGATCGAGCCCGCCCACCTCACCGCCACCGACGATCGGCTGCGCAACCCCGACCAACTCCGCCGACCGTCCGTTGCTCCACCCGCGCCACTTGACGTACAAAACCCCGAGACTCTAACCGGCGCTGGATGAAAATTCAGTGGCAGGTCAGATCCGAAACTCTTCGATTTTGCGTCCCGACTTCTTCGCGGCAACCAACCAGCGGGGAAGCTTGCCGCGGCCGGACCAGGTTTCGGAGGTCTGCGGGTTGCGATATTTCGGTAGCACCCGTGGATACTTGCGACGCCGTTTCGCGTCGCTCGGCTGGGCCTCGCCCGGTTGAACGACGGCGCCCATTCCGCGATCGAGGACGGCCAGGCGCTTCTCCAACTCATGCTTTTCTGCCTTGATCCGGGCCGCCAGGATCGCACTGATCTTCTCGTGGAGCGACCAGAGGTCGTCTAACGACATAGACTCGAGCTCGAGCTTTTTCTTCGACAACATTCCGACGCCCTGTAGAATCAATTCGGGTTTCAATATTGCCGCACCCGCGAATAATCAAGAGGGTACCAGATTGTTACCAACAAGAACAAAAATAGTGATTTAAGTCGGCGACTCGAACCGCAACTTCAACGAGCCTCCGGAGGCAAACTCTCCAACTTCGGGTGCGATTGCAGGTAACCGATGCGTGATCGACGCCCCGCGGTTCCGCTCGGCCGGCCTCCGCAACGCATGAACCGCCGCAACTGGCAGCGAATGCCCCGCTGGAGCTCGATCTGCGTCATGCGAGAGGGCTGCGCGGCCGATGGAACAACAAACGACACACATATTCACGAAAGCCGACCACGCTAAAAGCAATTTAAATCCACGAGCGCAACAAAAATCCATTTATAATAAGCAACCGCTTGATCTAACCGGGTATTTCTACTTCACAAAATTTAACCCGACAAATAGTCAAAAATTCAAAAATAATAGTTCCATTAATACAAATAAATTATATAATTTAATCTTCGAATGTTTAATTAGTAAGCGGTGTTTATCCCGCTTTCACCCGACGCACGCCTGGCATTGAGGCAGCCCCGACCATAATCGCAACCTGAATAGTGACGAGAATGCATAAATTGGATCTGGACGCCATGGATCTTGATGAACTCTGGCGCCTGCATGAGCAGCTCACGCACATTCTCTCGGAAAAAATTAGTGCGGAGAAGCTCGAACTTGAAAAGCGTCTCGCACAGCTCAACAGGGCCGAGCCGATCGGCGAGACCAAGGGTCCCTCCCCCGAGAAGCAGACCGACCGGCCTCCACGACGCAGATATCCAAAAGTTCTGCCGAAATACAGCAACCCGGCGGCTCCGGAGGAAACCTGGTCCGGCCGCGGAAAACAACCCCGCTGGGTCGTCGCGGCGCTCCAATCTGGGCACCGGCTTGAAGAGTTCCGGATATCCGATCCCGATCAGCCGCCCACGGATGAGAGCGACCGCGGCCAATACTGAATCGCGCCGCCCGTGGTGGGGATCAGATCAAAGCCAGTTGGGGCTCGCGGGTGCGCCGGAGATCCTTGGCAAGGCTACTGCGAATGCCCGAAATCTCGCCAAGGAGAACGTCACAGAGCTCGATTCGCGTGGTGAGCACGTTCGCCGTCGCGGACGCGTCTGTCAGTGCATGAAGCTGGACTTGGGTCTGCCTGATGATGCTCAGGGCATCGCTAACCGGACAGCTAGACGACGCCGCCAAATGACCCATCTTTGTCATGAAAGCCTCCCTAATCTGTTCCTTAGATAGCTTTCGATCGCTCGCTGCGCCCCTCGTCGAGGCGAGGCGCGCGCCTCGGCTCGTCGCTTTGCTGATTGCGATGCACTGAGTTTCCCGAGTTGCGCGCGGGCGATTCACCGAACGGCGGGAAGAAGAAGCTGCAGACGCGTTAATAGGCATTCCAGTACACCTTTCTGGAAAACAAGGTCATGACAATAATTTTGAGATCGAGCAGGAGTGACCAGTTGTCGATGTAATGCAGATCATGCTCCAGACGGCGCTGCATCTTCTCGAGGGTATCGGTGCCGCCGCGATACCCATTGACCTGAGCCCAGCCCGTAATGCCAGGCTTGACGTTGTGACGACGGTAGAATGACGAGATCAGTTCCGCGAAGGCTTCGTTTTGCGCAGTTGGATGGGGACGAGGCCCGACCAGCGACATGTCGCCGGCCAGGACGTTGAACAACTGCGGAAGCTCATCGATATTGGTTTGGCGCAAGAACCGTCCCAGACGAGTCACACGTGAATCGTGTCTGGTGACCGGTCTGAAGTTGTCACCCTCCTCCATCACGGTCATCGATCGGAATTTCAGCACACGAATGGGCTCGTTGTTGTAGCCGTGCCGCGTCTGGCGAAAGAACACCGGCCCACGGGAATCGAGCTTGATGGCGAGCGGAGCGATGATGAATACGGGGCTAGCCAGAATGAGGCCTGCGATTGCAGCGGCGACGTCGAACACTCGCTTGATCGCTCGGTTGAATGGAGTGAGGGGGGACTGGAAGATCCGCATGGTCACCATGTTGCCGAACTGGGTGATCCGCGAGACGGCCATGAGATCGATAGACCCAACGGGGACGACGTGAACGTCGACCGGCAGGTCTGATAGGGCGCTGGCGAGCACCAGAGCAGATGGAACATCCGGCTCCGAACTCAAAATGACGATGTCATCAGCTCGGAGAGGCCGGCACTCCGTAACCAGTTGGCGGGCATCAGGCAGCGCTCGGGCCGCGTCGGGACGCGCCGGCCCCGAATGGTCTGCGCGAACCATCGGAAAGTTGAAGGAGTGGATCGTCCGTATTCCGGCGACGATTGCTCGCGCGGAAAAATGCAGGCAGTGCTCCGGATCTCCGACAAGAATAACGCGCCTGGCGTCGATCAGCCCTGACGCAATGGCACGCTGCAGTAACGAGAACCATATTGTCCGCGTGCAGAGAACTGCGATCATGACGCTCACGCCTTGGACGATGACGGTAGCGCGCGAGTAGTCTGCCGAGATTTTCAGAACGAATATCGTCGAGACGAAGAAGGAGAATACGAGCAAGACAGCACTGGCGCCGCTCCACAGGAACACGTGGCGGGGCTGAGTCTGAATCCGCGAATATTGCCGGAGTCCTATTGATACCAGCAGGTGAAACGTGGAAATCAGAAGAGCTTCCGGAATGTACTGGGCGGGGTTCGGCCAATGCAGCAGGACCAGCCGATAATAGAGCACTGCTGCGAAATAAGCCGCAAAGGCTACGAGCAGGAATTCGGTGCCTGCTGCAAGCATCAATAGAGCAGCCAACTTGCCCCAACCAGCGCCTGCTGCGACTACCGTGCGGCCATCAACCGAATGTGCCGGAAGCTGCGTAGACCCCGGCAGATTGGTGAATGACGCATAACTCATAGCAACCTATCCGGGAGCTTCGTCTTCCTGGCCCAAGCAGTAGCATTCGGGTCACCGGGTGGAAATTGGCAATAAATGGGTACTGAGAGGTAACCCCAATGGTTGGTTGAGCTGCGGCCGTGCGTGTTTAAACTGCCGGGAAGTATCGAAATGGCGAAGCGGCCCAGCGTCAATGAGGACTGGGCGGTGGCCCTCGCCTGTCTGGACCTTCGTCCGACGGTAGCGTCGTCGACGCGGCTGCCTCCGCGGATGAACTTGAAGGAGGAAGGTGAGTGGCGACGCTGCTGACACAATGCAGCGTCGGCCTATTATTTCGAACGGAGAATAACATGCGACGTAATTATGATAGTTGTAAACGTGTTTTGGTCACCGGAGGAGCCGGCTTCCTGGGCTCCCATTTAATCGATCGACTGCTCTCCGAAGGCCATGAGGTTGTCTGCGTAGACAATCTCTTCACCGGAACCAAACACAACATCGAGCATTTGCACGCACACCCGCGCTTCGAATTTTTGCGCCACGACATCACCTTTCCCCTGCACGTCGAGGTCGATGAGATCTACAACTTGGCCTGCCCCGCGTCGCCGATCCAATACCAGCACGATCCGGTGCAGACCACGAAGACATCGGTGCATGGCGCGATAAACATGTTGGGCCTCGCCAAGCGGCTGAAATGTCGAATTCTGCAGGCTTCGACGAGCGAAGTTTATGGCGATCCAGCGGTTCATCCTCAAACCGAGGATTATTGGGGCCATGTGAATACCATCGGCCCTCGGTCTTGCTATGATGAGGGAAAGCGTTGCGCCGAGACCTTGTTCTTCGATTATCACCGACAGTGCGGCGTCGAAATCAAGGTTGCTCGCATCTTCAACACATACGGCCCACGGATGCATCGGGCTGACGGTCGAGTGGTTTCGAATTTCATCATTCAGGCACTCAACGGCGAGCCGATCACGCTCTATGGCGAGGGCAATCAGACTCGTTCGTTCTGCTACGTGGACGACTTGATTGATGGTCTCGTCCGCCTGATGGAGAGCCCCGCTTCGTTCACCGGACCGGTCAACATCGGAAACGATGGAGAATTCAGCATTCGAGAGCTCGCGGAGCTGGTGCTCGCTGAAACCGGCTCCTCGTCAAAGCTCGTCCATCTACCCCTGCCCCGCGACGATCCAAGGCAACGCCGACCCGATATATCCCTCGCCAAGGCCGAATTGGGCTGGCAACCGACCATAAGGCTGCAAGACGGATTGAAGCCGACCGTTGCATATTTCCGCCGCGACCAGGCGCATCGATCGTACAAGCTTGAGGAGCAATATCCGATCGTCGTCGACGAGCGGGATCAACTGATCAATTCCGTCGCGCACAACATCCTCGCGGCTGAATGATCGTTCCACAGCGTAGGGGTTCGGCCGTTCCAGACATCGACCGCCCCCCGGCCAGCGCCACGGGCGCGACCCTTGACGCGATCCCGGAATGCTGCGGCGGCCGCCAGGCCGCCGCCGGCAGGGCAAGTCCGGCGGTTGGCGGACCGGCATGAGGTCCAGCTCTGACGGCTGGTCGCGGAACTCGATCTGACGATCGCGACACCGACGAAACGGCCTTCGCGCCCGCCCGCTCGAGGAGGACAGGAAAAAACCTCATGCCTCAAAGACTACTTAAGTTCGCTGCTTGGGCCGGTCTGAGTTTCATTGCTTATTCGACCCTATCGCCGCTTAGAGACAGGCCGATTTTGCTGACCTCGTCCGCGCTGGAGCATCTTGCCGCATTTGCCATTCTCGGCACGCTCTTCTGCTTAGCCTATCCCCGGCGGACGCCTGCCGTCCTACTCATCGTACTTGGCAGCGCCGCGTTGCTTGAGCTTCTGCAGTTGCTTACTCCGGACCGCCACGCACGAACCCTCGACGCCGTCCAAAAGATTGCTGGAGGCACCGCAGGCGTTTTCGTTGGCCGCGCCGTTCTGCATTTCGATCGAGCACGTTCCTGGTTGTTGCACGCCAAATGGCATGTCGAGGCTAAGTGAAAACGGTCGCCTTCTTCGGCCACACCAATCCATTGGGACCCGGTTTTGCCCTCCGCGCAGCGAACGAGTTGAAGCGCATCTTCTTCGCCGCAGCCGGGCGACGCGCAGGAGGCGCTCTCGGCGCCGTCTCGTTACACTTCATGGTCACAGCCTCAGATCGGATCTGACCGCACGGCCGGAATCCGGCATGGCTCAGGCAACGCAGGACGCAGGCCTTGTGCGGTAACTATCGTTTGGCTGAAATACCCCGAAATTTCCGGACCAACCCTCTGCACAGGAGGGTTGCAGCAGGGTTACTGTTGAGCGGTGCAGGGACGAAGGGTGACTATCCCCGCCTCTCTGCAGCATTTGCTGGAAATGACCGGCTGAGCCGGATTCGCTTGTTCCTGGTCCTGCATGGTGAATGAAGATGACCGACGAGCAGTTGGTGCGCCTGAAAGTATACAGCAACAACATCCATCGCTATCGCCGATTGCTAAGGGGCAAGCTGACCGAGCAAGAGCGGCAATTCGTCAAAAGACGTCTGAGGGAAGAGCAGTTGGCGATCCAGAACCTGACGGCCGATCGCCTGCCGCTAAGTGACTCGAGAGCCATGTGAAGAAGGTTGCCTTCTGCCGGACCAATCCGTTGTTGCTTGGTTTGGCCAAACGCACCGTCGACAAGCTCAAGCAGGTACTCTTCGCCCTCGCTTAGCTTCCTGAGTACCGTCTCCGCCGTGTTAAGCATTCGAATGTTGCCAAGCCGCGACGGAGCAGCAAACCTTCATCGACCTGCTATCGCGCACGCACGCCACGACGACCCGGCAGAAGTTGAAGGTAAAGCGGCCGTAGAAAAGGCTCGCCCCCGGTTCTGATGCTGCCAATCGATACGAGCTGCCGAAGGCGCGGACGAACTCGATCATCTCCATGAGCTCATGGTGCGTCAGCACCAAATGGAGCCCTGCCAGCGGCATCAACAGGGCTTGAATGCCGATGCTGTTCATGACGCCCTCGCTCCTGCACGCGGCAGCGGCATGAATTGCGCGAGATAGGCGCTCCGCCATTGATAGGGCGTATCGCCGGCGAAGCGCTTGAACACTGTGGTGAAGTGCGCCTGGGTCTGGAAGCCGACCGTCAAGGCGACGTCGACGAGGGAGACGTCGGCCTGCTTGAGCAACTCCTGGGCGCGCTCGATGCGGCGCTTCAGCAGGTATTCGTGAGGCCGAACGCCGATAGCCGCGCGGAACTGCGCGGCGAAATGCATCCGGCTCAGACCTGCAACGGTGGCCAGATCCTGGAGCGAAATCCTCGCGCTCAGATTATCGTCGACATATTGCAGGACGCGCTTGAGGCGCCATTTCTGCAGCGATCGAACGGTTCGGCCGGGATGGCCCTCGCGGACATCGGCGGCGGGGTCGGTCTCGGCCTGTGCGCCAGACGTCTGCCGGCTGAACGTCCGGGTCAGGATCGCAAGCCGCAACGCATCGGCCAGGATTGCGGAATGGGCATCGTGCGTGGCTTCGGTTGCAACGAGCGCATCGGACAGGCGCCGCATGACCGGATCCGTGAATTCTCCTTCCGCAGACACCCGCTCGTTCTCTGCGGACGCGCCCGCAAGACGCTTCGCGGAAACCCTGAAGCTGAGCGCACGGTCGGCAGATGGCTCGACGTCGGCCGCGTGCGCCTCGACCGCCAGGGCCACGTCCAGATGGACCAGAGACAGCGTTATGCCCTCTTCGTCGAACCGGCCAGGGAGCCTCGACAGCCTGAGCCGACGGTGATCGATTCCCGAAACGTCGATCGCACGAACGACATGATTCTTGGCGGCTTGCGGGTGTGACATCTGTAGCGACATCGTCGAACCTCCTTGTCCCTTTCTCGATCCGGGAAGGCCCACCAGGCTTGTCCGAATGCGATGGGAGCAGAGTAGTTCGCCGGTCTGCGCGCTCCATTCTACGCGCGGGTGCGTTCACTAGGTTCTCAGGTTGCCTGCGTCATACCTAGGTATGATCGCAAAGTCGCCATCTGGGCGTCCGACTTGCAGAGCGACTCACCGGCCCCGCCTGCCGCCTGCGGTAAGGTGACGCGCCCGCCGAGAGGCCCCTGAAGTGGAAGCATAGTGCGTGGCCTGTTTTCCTTCGAAAATGTTTGTGATCGGCGCTTGCGCACAACTCACGAAGACGGGAGGTCTTCCAAGAGAGCACGAAAAACATCCGCCTGGATGTTGTCGGAAAAGAAAAATCGCGGCATCAACGCGGCTGCAATGCGAAGAATGAACGTCTGCGACGATGACAAGGCATGATCCAGCTACAGGCTCATCCATGAGCCGCGCCGGCTTGCGGTTCTCGTCCGGCCTGCTGGCGTTCGCTGTCTTTCTCGTCGACGTCCTCACGCCGCTCGAGGGCGCGGTTGCGGTTCTCTATGTCGTTGCGATCCTGCTGGCGGCGAGGACGAGCCGGCGCAACGACATCATCGTCGCCGCTGCGACATGCGTCATTCTGACGATGACGGCCTACGTCCTGTCGCACGATTTGAAATCGATCGCCTCACCTGCCCTGCGCGCGCTGGTGAGTCTCGCGGCCATCGGCATCACGACGTTGCTTGCGCTGCAGAACCAGGCCGCCACGAGCCGGCTTGCGGCACAAGCGCGCCTGCTCAACCTGTCGCACGACATGATCTTCGCCAGGGACAGGCGCGGCGTGATCACCTTCTGGAACAAGACAGCGGAGCAAACCTATGGATGGCCGGCCGAAGACGCGATCGGGCGTGTCGCTGACGACCCTGGCTGTGTGAAAAGTCGCGAGTCGGCTACGATTCCTCCGTTTCCTGATGGGGGGTGCGGATGGGACGTTTCGTTGAAGGCGCGGATAGATCCCAGCTGACGCTCTTGCCGGAATGCCTGGAGGATTGGGTAAGCGAGGACAACGCCGTTTATGTCATCGATGCCTTTGTCGAGGCGCTCGACCTACATGGAATGGGATTCGAACGTGTGATCGCCAAGGAGACGGGCCGGCCCTCCTACCATCCGGCAGTCCTCCTGAAGCTGTACATCTACGGTTATCTCAATCGGGTGCAATCCAGCCGGCGCCTGGAACGCGAGGCACGCC
>NZ_AUFA01000017.1:0-175822 GCF_000426265.1 Bradyrhizobium sp. Cp5.3
ATTTGCCATCGCTCCACCTCCACCGATCAGCTCATGCCAGGCTGTATTGCAGGCGAGCCGACGGCTGGCGAGGTGGGTGCCTCATGCCGGTTACATCGGGCCTGCGTCCGGGGTGGCGGGCGACCGTCTGAGTGCTCGGACGAAACACCTGCCAGATGATGATTAGGCAAGAGGCGTGAGGTTCACTCTCGCCGACTAGCGCCTTGGGGCGGACCGGGAAGACAAGGGGGTGCCTCGAGCCGGTTAACCCTCTACGGCGGCTCATTTCGAAAACTAGCGCCGGCCCTTGATCTCGCGCGGTAGTTGCGTTTGGATATGTCCGTTCCGGGGGAAAGAAATGCGCTGGCTGGGAATCGCAATGCTCTGCGTGGCACTGGGTGGATGTTACGCAACGGGCGCAGATGTTCGCGCCAAACTGGGACAAGACTACATCGGAAAAAATGTCGATGCTCTTGTCGTTCGGTGGGGGCCACCCGCAAGTAGTTTCAAGATGAATAGTGGCGAAACCGCCTATTCGTGGCAACTCGCAACTGCGAGTTCATTTTCGGTCTCTCGTGACGGCCAAGCGAGCGCATCGGGAAGCTCGAGGGGGTACGCTTGCAAAGTCAATGTCGTTGCATCGCCGAGCGGAACGATCACAAAGCTCGATACTGAGGATAGGGACAGCAGCGTCTACTACGGGCCGATCCCTACAGGCATCCAGACTGGCAGCATTTGCGCAGAGCAACTTGGAATGAAGCAGTAGAGAGTGCCCCGTAGTTACGCGCGGTGTACTGAGGGACGATGCAAGCTCCCTCGGGGCCATCTTTTGCACGCACGTGACCTTACGGCGGCAAGGTCGCAACTTGCGTCATGACAGCTCGCAGGACGTCGTCCATTTTAGGACAGCGATAGCGCGCGAACCGGGATCGGGCCGTTGCCGTGAGACTGATCCGCTCCGTTGCCATCTCGTCTAATGGCAACAGGAAATAGTCGATGACCTCTCTGTTCGTTTGCTGGTCCAGTCTCATCGCTAGGATGAGACTGGCCGGCTCGACTATCCGACGATGGACTAGCCAGGCAGGCGCGTGGCGCGGGGCGGTATAGTAGCGGGCCATGCGCAACGAAATAGCCAGCCTACCCTCGACCGTCAGGACTTTCGTATCGGCATCGAAAATGGCCGCAGCACCGAGCGCTCGAATGCGCGTGGCAAGAGTCGACGCCTGTCTCGACAACTCGGCGCCAGATTGCTGGCGCGCGTCGAGATAGTCGAAATCTCGTTCCGAATTGGCATAGCCGACTTGGCGGAACGCCTCTCGCAAGCTACCGAACCGATAGGCATAAAGGGCAGCGCTCGGCATGCTATCCATTGATGCCATTATCGAGACGCTCAGCTTTCCATTGATCGCAAGCGCTTCCCGCAGCTTTTTCAGCAGTTGCTCATCCGATAGCCTGACATACTGCTCGCTCAGCAGCTGTTGTGCCCTCAGAAAAATGCTTTTGTCGACAATAGGCTCATAAAGATCTGTGGCCCTTATCCATAGCTCCGGCGGGTTTTTCTTCATCACTTGCCTGAGCCGGAATGACTTGCGATTGTAGACGCTGTTTCCGATGTAAGCCTCGTTACCAAGGATGTTGCGGATCATGGCTTCCGACCATGCCGTTCCCCGATGGTTCGGCACCTGTTCCTTATTAAGCAGACGTGCGATCGACGCTTGGGATCTACGGTGGACTACGTATTCCCGGAATATCTGAGCGACAAGTCGTTGTTCTCCCTCGGGTCCGGGCCGGACCAGCACCCGGTCTGTCTGGAGATGCTTGCGCTGGCCTTTGCTCAAGATGCCTCGCGAACGGCGATCCTCGTCGACCAGTTCGCGCTGCAGAGCGTAGCCGATGGCGCCGCCTTGCTTGAACCCGAGGCTGGCGACGCGGCAAGCGCCGGCATGGACCTTTGCCGAAAGCTCCCTTGAGTATTCGGCCGCCATTACCCGCTTAAGGTTCTTAACGATACTCGCGATAACGCTGCCGTCGTTGTCGAATTCCTCGGCGCAGTAGCACACCTTGATCCCTGCCTGACGGCAGGTGAATTCGTGATAGGCGCTTTCATCGACGTCCTGAAATCGCCCCCAACGGCTCACGTCATAGACAAGGATGTGGTCGAAGTCCGCTCGACCGCTGCGGACGTCGTCGATCAGCTCAATCAACCCCTCGCGCCGGTGGATACGAAGTCCGCTCCGGCCTTCGTCCGCGTAGGTACGAACAATCACGAGATCATGCTGCGCGGCATAGACGGCGATGGCGGCGGCTTGGTTTTGGGTCGAGTAGCGCTGGTGGTCCGTCGACATCCGAACATACTGGGCGGCCCGCCCGGCACGTGTCGGCGATAACAAATCGGTCCGCGGGCGAACGATCAACGCGTTGGCCATTCGATGCCTCCGCAACGATTGCTCTGACGCCCCGATATGGGCAGTCACCATAGCGAGGACAGGCCGCGCTTGCTCAGCCATCCTAGCGCGGCGGAGCAGAGGAGCGAAGCCATTCCGGCCCAGAACCACGAACGACCGCGGGCGGCATTGATTGAACGCAGATACAGGAAGGCGCCGAGCAGCGTTCCGTAGTTCCTTCGAAAATCCCCGTTCAGCTTTGCGATCTTCGATAGATCGGACGTCTCGGCTTCATTCGACATGGGCTGCTCCCGAGTTGGACCAGCACCCCATGAACCACTGTTTTGCCCGACGGAGCAAGAGTAATTTCTGCTTTTCGTAATCGGCCGTTGTTTGTGGTGGCGAACTGAGTTGGCGGCTCGTTTCCACACCCACGAGCCGCAGTAGCGCGATGGCTTCGTCACCCCCTACATCTCGATAATTTGCCAGCGAGCACGAGATCCGTATTTATTTCGCCATGCCCGCCGCCCGTATCATCACCCCGCCCCTGTCCGGCCGAGATCGCAAGCACTATGCGCGCGAGCTGCACAAGGCAGAGGTCGCCTACGAGCACGAGATGCGTGAAGCGGCCGAGGCTCACGAGGCCGCCGATCGGATGCTCGCTAAGGCGCACGCGCTCGACTGCATCGCTTGGACGACCCGGCAGTTCATCGGCGGTGACGAGGATCCGTCCCCAACGATCGCGGATGCCATCCACGGTCGGTACAGCCTGCTGGAGGTTCGCTGCCGGCATTGCCGCCACACGGAGATCATCGACTTGACGCTGGTCGTGTGGCCTCGCGAAAGGCCGGTGCACACGATCCGCAGAGCACTGTATTGCGGGCCATGCCAACGGACGGCGGGCCGCAAGCATCGGCCGGAGCTGATCGGGCTCCGGCCATTGGATGGTCCGCAACCGAGCGCGCCTGTGGAAGCCGCGCGCCAGAAGAAGGCAAGATAGACCCCTGCGATGTGCAACCTCTACAGCATTACCACGAACCAGGCGGCGATCGCCGACCTCTTCCGCGTGACCCAACGCTATGAGGGCAACTTGCCGCCGATGCCCGGCGTCTTTCCGGACTACCCTGCCCCCGTCATCCGCAACACCGGCAACGGTGAGCGCGAGCTCGTAATGATGCGTTGGGGCATGCCGCCTCCGCCGCGCGCCGGCGGCGCGCCGGTGACGAACATCCGCAATACGTCGTCCCCGCACTGGCGCGCCTGGCTGAAGCCGGAGCACCGCTGCCTGGTGCCGGCGAACAGCTTCGCCGAGTACGCTCCGGAACCGAACCCGGAAACGAAGAAGAAGGACCTAGTGTGGTTCGCGCTCAGCAACGACCGTCCGCTATTCGCCTTCGGCGGGATCTGGACGACCTTCAACGGCGACCGCGGCACCAAGTCCAAGCCTATCCCTGGCCCTCACCTCGTCTACGGTTTCCTGACGACCGCGGCAAATGCGGTCGTCAAGCCGATCCATCCCAAGGCGATGCCGGTCATCCTGACCACGGCAGAAGAGCGCGACGTCTGGATGCGAGCGCCATGGGATGAAGCCAAGGCGCTGCAACAACCTCTACCCGATGACGCTCTCAAGATCGTGGCGCGTGGCGTAGACAAGGAAGATAAAGCCGCGGCGTAAGTACCGAAATACTACGCGTGTTCGATGCGGACCGAGACGCGGATCGAGCTTCGGCCTTCCGATCGATGGACTTTCCTGTACCCGGATTGCCTAAACATCGAGACCCACCCACGGATTAACGGCCTGGGCGATCAGTCGATAAATTTTGAAAGGCCGCATCGATGTCCCGCACCGTCATCGCCCAACCAAAGTAGTGTGTATGAGCGCGCGTGAAAGTTGCATCACCTCGCGGCATCAGCCTAATAATTGGCCTTTCCGTTACGGTCGGGCCGCAGCGGCAAAAAAAGGATCCGCCAAGCGATGTCAGTTTATCTCGACGGTTTATCAATTCAATTTTTCCGCGGGATCGGACCCGAAAAGCAGAAACTGGGACCGTTTAAGGATTTCAACTTTTTCGTCGGCGCTAACAACGCAGGCAAATCTACTGTCCTAGATTTGATCCACCGGTACGTGGCGAAAAATAAACCTAATCAACATCCCCAAGCCGTGGATGCCTACACCGGACCAGAGACCGGCACCTTCTATTACGCAATTGGAATACCCGAGAGAAAATTTGCAGATGCGATTGTCTCGAAGTTCAAGCCGATTGCGGAGAACCGACACTTCAATGATCAAAGGAGGCAAGAATTCGAGCAACACATCCGACAGGTATGCGCAAGTCTTGCGGACAACAGATTTATTTGGATCGACGATCGAGAAAGACGAAGTGACGACCAGACCAGGCTTCGCGAGTACGCACGTCGTGCCAAGCCAGTCCTCACTCCCGGCCAGTGGCAGGACTTGTGGAATGCGATTACTGGCTCTGGGCGCGGCGACATCGATCAACATTGGCTGCCGCAAACGCTTCCATTCTTTTTTGACGCTCAAGACACAAAGCTTCCACCCGTAAGGTTTATTCCAACCCACCGCCAAATCGGCCAAGCATCCGAAGAATTCAACGACTTTAGCGGGCGCGGTCTTATTGATCGGTTGGCTCAATTGCAAAGTCCCGATCATGACACGCGCGAAGATTTTCGTCTGTTTGAGCAAATCAATTCATTCCTTCAAACAGTCACGGGAAGACCGCAAGCGAGGATCGAAGTGCCGCACCATCGCAGGCACGTGCTTGTCCATATGGACAACAAGGTGTTGCCCCTATCCAGCTTGGGAACAGGTATTCACGAGGTCATCTTGATTGCCGCTTTCTGTACCATCAGTCAAAAAGAAATAGTCTGCATAGAAGAACCAGAAAGCCACCTGCACCCGCTCCTGCAGCGGAAGCTCATCTCATATCTGCGAGCCAACACCACCAACCAATACTTCGTGGCAACACACTCTCCGAGTTTCATCGACACGCCCGGCGCCGCGATATTTCACGTAACAAACGATGGCGTTCAAACTCAGATCAAAGAGAGCATTCTGAAAAAGGAGCGATTTGCAATCTGCTCAGATCTCGGCGTTCGCGCTTCGGACATCGTTCAGTCGAATTACGTGATCTGGGTGGAAGGACCTTCAGATCGCCTCTACCTGAGACACTGGATCGCCAGCATCGCCCCCGAATTGCAGGAAAGCATCCAATACTCCATCATGTTTTATGGTGGCCGCCTACTTAGTCATTTGTCGGCGACCGATGAGGAAGTCACCGAATTCATCAGCCTACGATCCCTCAATCAAAATTTGTGTGTCGTTATAGATAGCGATAAGTCCGGCCTGCGCTCGGTGATCAACAACACCAAGAAGAGGATCGTTACGGAGTTTGAAGATACGCAAGGCATGGTGTGGGTGACAAAGGGCAGAGAGATCGAGAACTATCTCCCGCACGATGTCCTACAAGCTGCCGTCAAGGAGATTTATCCAGCCAAGTATCATTCCGCGCTGCCGACTGACCCCTACGGGCATGCCCTGCATTTTCGGTCGCTGTCTTCGTCTGGCGCCCGGGCAGCAAAAGTGATTGCGGAGGTGGACAAAGTGCGCGTTGCCAAGATTGTAACGAGCAAGCCAGTCGAACTAGACGTTCTCGATCTAAAGAGGAACGTGACGGATTTGGTTTCACGTATCCGGGCTGCGAACAAGTAAGATCTCATCCTGCGGCTCAGACTGAGCTGGATCGAGCGCGTCGAGGCGCCTATTCGAGTAGCGCCGAACGCGCCTGCCGAAGCGTCTCTTCCGGAATTGTGTGAAGGGCAACGATCTTGGCCTTCTCGCATTGGAACGACACGTCGACGCCATTGTGGTCGGGGTCGGCCTCAATTGCGCCCTCCGGCTCGACTTCATAGAGCATCGGCGAAGAATGTTGCGACGCCCAAAGGATTGCAGTCGCAACGTCCGTGGTGATGTACACGCGATCCTTGCGTCGAACTTTGTCAGGGACTACGCCATTTTGCTCGGCACCAGTTACTGACGGCGGCAAGATGGCCATGAAGCCCGCTCTGCCGCCATGGAAATAGCGCCACGATGTTGCCGCCTTTGCGGTGGAGGGCGCTACCTGCTCTTGCAGTCTGCGTTTCCGTCTTCCGAGCTTCTGGTTCATCGCTCTTCCTCAGGACCAATCCACCGCCTTCGACATCAAACGTATAGATCTTGGCGCCAAATGTCTCGCAGCTGTAGTCGCAAGCAGTGCCGGATGGAAGGTCTCACCGGTGGCGCGGGACGCCGAAGCCACAAATTGGGCGGCGGTTTGCACCGCCGCCCAAGCTGGCTTGATCTCCTTTTGCGCTTCGTCGTCAGTTCGCGCCGTACTTCCGTTTGAGATGCCACTCGCCGGCCGGTACCACGAACTTCCAAGCTGATGGCAGATCAGCGCTGCGCTCCTCGAGGAAGCAGAGCGCGTGGCGCAACAGCTTCAGCACGCGCCGTTCGGCCGCCAATCGGATCTGCGGAGCATCGCCGCCTCCGACGATCACGTCCATCTCGGAAAGGGCGCACGCGATTTGGAACGTCGCGCCCGTGATGCTTTGAGGCGCGAGATGGTCGGCTGACAGGACTAGAGAGCCCAGCTTATCGTGTGTGGCGTCATCTTCCCTTTCGAGCCATTGCTTTGCGAGCACGTCGTACTTCTGAGCAAGGGTAAGCACTGGACAGGACTGCATGTCGTTCTCCTCTCGCGCGTGTCGCGCTGTTGTTTGCGAGAAGAAGCGTAGCGGCGTGCCTCAGAATGCCAAGGAAAAAGCCTGCTACGGTTGGTAGGTGTGGAATACTACGATCTGTAGTCGAGCACACATTTCGTAGTATAGCGCCGCTGACATGCTTTCGTTTAAGACGATGGTGCGCACTCAACATGCCGGGGGGCTATATGAGGATTATTGAAGTTCCGCTTCTTGCGGTGATGCTACTAGCTGCGACTGCCTGCGCTCACGCGGATGATCGCAAAATCGTGGGATCTTGGATCGTGAGCAACAACGACGATCGCTTTGGAAAGGGCGGGACCTTCGTTGCTGCCGTCCCGGACGAAACTGCCGGCACGGCCCTTGCGATCAGATGCATCGAAAAGGAGCTTTCGGTCGCCGTGCTCGACAGCGCGCCGGACCCAAAGCCCCTGAAAGTGGGTACAAGCTACATCGTCAAGCTGAGGACCGATAAAGAGCCGATCATGACCACGACCGGCAAGGCGATCAACGAACGTCTAATTCAGGTCAGCACCCAAGCCGATATGGTTCGTACAATACGCAAGGGTCGGGAGACAGCGATCCGCCTGGAGACCGACGAAGGCGTGTCCCGAACGATCATCTTTAGGACGAAAGGGACCGCGAAGGCTCTCACGCGAATTGCGGATGAGTGCAATCTCGATTGATCGCCGGATAGTCGTCTAGGTTCAAGAGAGCGAGCAGCTCGGGCGGCGCCTGTCTGAGCGACAACGCTCCCTTCCAGGCGACAAATGGCAGCGGGCGCGAGTTGGCTAGAACGAAACCATAGCAGCCAGGCGCGTACCAGCGGCTCGCGTGCGGCCGGACGCAGTCCACGATCTCGGTGATGCCAACGACGCCACCGAGCTTCCGCTCGCTCGTGAGCCGCACTCCAAAGCGCCTTTCGATCTCCTCTGGGGTGATGTCGTCCGGACGTTGTGATGCGTGCACCAGCACTGGACCACGATATCCGGTCGCCCAGGTGCGGTTTTCGATGTCTTTCAGGCCGTGCACGATCAGCGCGGCCCAGGGCTGTCGAATGCTGATGATCTTCATGCAGAAGCAGACTAGCGGCTGACCTCGCAAATCCAACGGAAAAGCCCTCTTCCAACAGCAAAACCCGCAATTTTTGAGCGAAAGCACCGGATGGTGCTCGTTTTGCTGAGGAGTGAAGTCGAATTGCTACGGAAGCAGCCGGCGGCGCTCTCAAACGCAAGCTCGTTTGGCCAGCGCCTCTAGTAGCGCAGCCTTCTTCGCCTCGAAGAAATCCGCGTACCGGATCGTGCGATCGGCCGCTCGCGCAGCTCTGAACGATTGATTGAGCTCCCGAAGCTCTCCCTTGCTCTTCATCGTCGCCAGCATCGCGTTCACCGTGTCGATCGCCGCGCGGGCGCGGTCGATCGCGACCGCGTGCGGGGTGATGCCCACCCTGCCCTCGTCCGCGAGCTCCTCGAGGCGCGCGGCGATCGCCGCCTGGTCGGGGGGTGCGACGTGGGTGTGGTCTTGCTTCCAGAGCTGCAGGCGGTAGGCGAGGATGAAGTTGGCGCCCCGCGGGCAGCAATAGGCAACCCGGCCCTCCTCAAGGTGGAAGCGAGCGGCGTCCTGCGAGCCGATCAAGCCGTCGCGGTCGATCCAGACCGCGGCGACCGCGGCCGCCTTGAGATAGTGTTCCGTGAGGATCTCGTCCCGATTTGCGCCCATGCCCAGGGCGCTTGGCAAAGCCGATTTGGCGCGGCGATGTCAAGGCCGAACGCGATCGCAACTTGGGTTATCGAAGATAGTCTTGGTCGCGCTCGAGCGCTTTCCGGCTGGGCGGGATCCAGGCGAGTTGCGTCGATCGCGCGCCAGACTTTTTCCAGACGAGCCAAGCATATCCGGTCGCAGTGGATGCCTTTCGGTCCAACCGTCCTTTCACCATCGGCACGCGCTCCGTGTATTGAGCGCAGATCGCGGGTGGCGTCTTCTCAAACAGGTTGCGATAGCGTCCGACGCTTTCGATGAATACGGTCCGGACCAGGACGGCGACCCCGCGCCTGGCCACGATAAGCGAGCGGTGGACAAAGTCCTCCGCCAACCGAAACGGCGGGTTCGTGATCACCCAATCCACGGCGTTCGCCTCGTAGGGGACGTCAAGGTAGTTCCTCACCGCCCCATAGCCGTACTTGTACGCGTCGGAAGAGCGCACCTCGCCGAAGTACTCCTTCAGCACTTTTGCCATGTGGCCGGCGCCGCACGCCGGTTCGAGGCAACTCAGCTTTTTGAACGGACCGAACTCAGCCAGCACATGCTCCATGAACGCGCGCGTGGCCCACGGCGGCGTCGGAAAGTCGTCAGGGCTGTCCGCCGCCTCGGTGCGCTGCGCCATGACGGCGTGCGATCGGTTCTGCATCCCTCTTCTCCCCGCGCCCTCGACTAGATTCGGTCTAGGAGAGCATACAGTTGCTGCTTGAAATAGGCATTGGCTTCTTCCACGAGATCGTAGACCGGAAAGCCGAAGTGATCGTTAAGCTCCGGCCCGGTCAGGGAATACGGCTTCGGGATGGAGCGCCGACCGTAGTAGAAGATGATCCGCGCCTCGGCCTTCTCGGGTTTGTACCCCGCCGTCTCCCCGTAACTCTTGAGCAGCATTTGAGTGACAGTAAGATCCCTCCGGATCGATCGTATCTTGCCGGCATCGAACTTCCCGAAGCCCCTTTTGACCTCATAAGCTCGGAGCGTCTGGTCCGCGCTATCGAAGACCATCATGTCGATTTGCAGGGTGCGGAAGCTTTCGCCGTATGGCAATAGGGCGGCATCTGCTTGGTGACCGATGATCTGGTCGGCTGCTTGCGATACACGGAAACAATCTTCCCGCCAGACCTCGTGCCTGTTGCTATCCTTGAGGCTTTCCAGCATCGCGCGCTCTAGGATCGTGCCGTGACGCTTGTAAGCCGAACTGATGATGCTGGTCTGGCGTGAATACTTTTCACCGGCAATAGGATCAGTGTCGAAGGCGGCGGACGCCAGCGTTGAGATCGTCTGGTCGACGATCGGCTTCACTCGCTCAATATAACTCATGAAAATCGGTCGCCGGTTCTGAAGGACCCACAACCTTACATTTAGCGGCAAGCATCAGGGCAAGCGACTAAGAAAATGGTTAATGGCGCCGTTCGGAAGACTGCTGCTTTGGTCGACCGCACCCAAGCATTGCGCCTATGCAATGAGGGCCGCTATCGCCGTAGTGCAGCGTTACATGCATCGGTCTGGGTCGGAGGTGGTCCCAGCCGTCGCGGTAGGTGCAACTGGAAATCGAAGACTGCATACGCGCCGTAGCCCGAGTGTAGTGGCATTGGCCACGCGACCTACGACGTAAGGATTCGCGAGCCATCCGGGCTGAACTCGATCGATTCTATATTGGCTTGATCCCCGCCGAAGGTTGCAATCTGTTTAGCGGTCCTGACGTCCCAGACACCTCCACGAAACAAATAGGACACGGCTACCTGCGAGGCGTTGAAGTTAAAGACCGCGAGCCTCACCCCGGGATCTCCTCCGAAAACCGTGAGCTGCTTTCCAGTCTTGACGTCCCAGATGCCCGCTACACCATCCGCTGCAAGGACCAGTGTGCTATCGTGATTGAAATCGACAGATAATACCAGTCCGCGCGCCTCCAGTGTAAGCAGGAGTTTGCCCGTGGCAGCATCCCATACGTGCGCGCCTTTCAATCCTTCCCCTGTGGCGATACGCGAATTATCGGGGCTCAAGGCGACAGTCCATGCATTATCGGCGAGCTGGACTACCGCAACGGACTTGCCAGTTGGCACATCCCAAATCCACAAAGTGTGGTCCCGACATACCGTGGCAATGTGCAAGCCGTCGGGACTGAAATCGGCCCATAGAACCAGATCATTGTGCCGCAGAAGCCCGACCTGCTCGCTCGTTGCGGAGAGCCAGATGCGGGCGGTTTTGTCCCAGGACCCGGTTACAATGAGCGTGCCGTCTCGGTTGAAATAAGCGGACGACACTATCGCACCCAGCGGTCCAGGTAGCACGCCCACAAGCTGCCCGGTGTGCGCATCCCAAATGACGCCGTTTCCACTATAACCGGCTCCCACCACAAACTTACCATCGGGGCTGAAGGCGCCGGAAGAAAACCAATCGTCACCTTTGTGCGTTAAAATATGGATCCGCTTGCCCGTGGCGGCATCCCAAATGCAAACGGTCTTATCAAACGACGATGTGACAACGCGTGAGCCATTCCGACTATACCTCGCTGAAGTCACTTGATCCTTGTGCTGCAGGATCGCGATTTGCTTTCCGGACTTCGCGTCCCAAATGCGGGCTGTGTGGTCGTTCGATCCCCCGGGGCCCAGATCGCGGGTTGAGTTGTTGCCGCTCCCCTCAGCCAATCTTCTGATCGTCCTGCTGATAACAGGCATTCTCTAATCCTCCGAGCTAGAAAGTCTCCAGCAGTGGATTTTTCCTTCTCCGCAAATCCGGTCGCCCGCGATTCTTACAAGATCACGCTCTACAACCCGGCTTGCCACACGAGGCACTCTAACTATTGGCAAATACAGTAACCTCTGTTGCCAGAGCCTATGCCGCACACAGCCGACTTGCCAATCGAGCAGCAAATACCGCAACTAGGATTGCCGCCTGCGGGGCAGCAGGAGTAACGGCCGGACTTACTCTGTAATTTCGCGAAGGAGTTATGCACATCGCTAGCGGCGGTCGCTGGGGCCACCCCGGACAAACCACTCTCTAGGGAAACACACAGCGACACCAAAAAAAGCACGCGCACCAGCGTTCGCATAGTTCGCTCCTGAGATCATTTTTGCGATTAGACTAAAACTAACGTCCTCGCATATCAGCAAGCGCCGCTACTGCAGTAACAATGGCTACTGTAGTCTTGAGCCAAGTAGCAACATGCGGCGACATTAAGAGCACAGGTTTGGACGCAGCCAGGATTTCCACTCGCCCTGCAAGAGCCGCCGGCGTCTTTCTTGTGAAATCGAAGGGAGAGCTTGTGATTATGGTCTGAAGTTGCTGCATTCCCGGCGAGCGGCGGCAAAATCGCTGTCGTCAGAAAGGCAGAGAAAACAACAATACGGAGTGCTAATATCATTTATGATCTCCCTACGCTGAAGTATGGAAGTTCGATCAAGGCAATTTCGCGCTTCGCACGTATCGTCGATTAGAGCCCCGTTTCAGTCCCTTCGATAATTTGCCAAAGCGGCAACACATCTTAGGTGCGCCTGAACGTATGTCAATCGCGAGTTGTATTCCTATCTCCACATTGCCGGGTCGGTCGAACTTGGTCGGCTGCTGGGATGCTGCGCCGACCTAACGCGCGAATGGCTGCACTTGGCCCATTTCAGTCGTTAGTCCGTCGAGCTAACGATGCTAGCTTAAGGAGCTAAAGCAGACCTCGTCGCCAATTTCACGGCCTTCCTGGGGAGACAGGTCGCATTTCAGTCTCAACAGGCCGCGGACGCGACTCGGTCGCCCTGGTCGTGCGATCAAGCGCTACCAGAACCTCACGCGGGTGGCTGAGATCGGTCCCATCGAAAATCACCCCTGGCCCCTCTCCATCGATCAATCTCATCTGCCAGAACGGGCTAGGCCGCACCGATGCTTCAGCGGGTTGGAAGGAAATTTGCTCGAAGAGCATCTTACGACAGCGGATCGCGGGGAGCGGCGCCATGCGCCGCACAATCCCTCTGTCGTCCCCGAGATCATCGACTGCATCCGGGTCGCCGATGAGCGCGCCGTTGTCGGCGCGCGTCCACAACCAGACCCGCTCCGAGCTGATCTCTTCACGGACACGTCCAGGGCGAGCGCGAGCAAGCACGTGAGCAGAGACAAGCGGCCCGAGGTCGACTGGCAAGGCGGCATTAATTTCCGCATCCTCCATTGCGGCGGATAGGACGCGCTGCCGAGCGCAGTGGCGCGAGTTCGGCGGTACGGTGCCGGAAAGAGCGGTGCGAGATTTGGAGCCACCAGCGCCCGCCGCAGGACGGGCGTTGCCGCTGATGTGGCAGGCGCGGGTGGCGGTTCGACTTGTCCGCGCTTCCGTGGGCCGGCCTCGCGAATAGCCACTTAGCGCCGCGCGCGCGCTCGTGCGCGCCCGCTCTAAACTCTATCGGCTTGGCGGTGCTGTGGTGGTGGACCGAGTGCGCCTGACGGCGCTGGGCGGTCCAAACCGTGGCTTCACCAGCGTCCGATGGGCCGGGTCCGTCACCGCCACTCCAGTAGTCGTCCCCTAAAGGGGACTGACTAACTGGCGAACTGGCGGGAAATCGGACCTTCAAGCTCAACTGTCTCCGCCAGTTGTCGCCAGTTATTCGCCAGTTCATTCGAGACCATCCTCTTCGTCCGGCGCGGCAGCGACATCTACCGGCTCGAATGATCCCGCGACGATGAAGTTCCTGTTCTTACCGCTCTTGTCCTTGCGCTCATCGATCGACAAGAGCCTGATTTTGAACCACGTTTTAAGGATCGAGTTGAGGCGGGCCATGCTGGCAGGCTCATTCTCGCCGCGGAAGGAAACGTCTATGTTCAAATGCGGAGCGATGGCGTAGCCGAACCAGTTCGGCGAGCGGCTGTCCTCTCTGTACTCACCAGTCGCCGCCAGTTTTCTCGCCAGTTCCATGGTGTCTGTGGTGACGCCGGCGGAGTGATCCAGAGGCATCCACGAGCTGGCGACGGCGACCTCATCGCCACTGGGGAGTTTTTCGACCTCCAGCTTGATCCATTTCGCGCCCCCGATCGGTCCGTTGTTCGCCTTCCCGTTGGTGATCTTGATGTGTCGACGGCGCTCGCTTTCCGCGATGCCGAGCCTTTTTGCCTCTTCCGGGGTCATGAAGTTTAGGACCCTGGCCGAACGACATGCCCAGATTATCGCCGAGGCGCCGCGACCGTCATCGACGGTTGCATCGGCTAGTCCAGGTCTTGGCTTACCGGAGTGGTGAAGCAGCTCGCAGGCGGCGTTCGCTCCGATTGCGATCGCCCCAAAGCCCTCCTTGACCAAAAGGTCCATCTGCCCGTTGTTACTCTCCTCCAGACTGTGGAATGAGACCAGAGGATCGACAATCAGGACGTCTATGGCGTTGGCCTGCATGAAGTCGACGAAGAAGCGCTGGACCATCACGTTCACCGTCGGCTTGCTATTGACGATCGACGCCAGTCGAAGGGGGGTGCTCCGCACCGACTGAACGAAAAGCCCTCCTCCGAGATCGGATTGCTTTAATCCGTAGTGCGTGCAGATCGCCGCAACGCGTCGGTCGAGCTCAACTTGATCTTCTTCTCCATTGACAACCCACACCCGGAGACGGCCGGCGGGAAGTGGCTGCTTAGTTGCAAGGTCGAAGCCTGCCGAAAGCTGAACAGCCTCAAAAAGGGAATTGGTTGTCTTGGCTTTCCCGCCACCGGCAACATCAATGCTCACCGTTCCGCGAAAAAGATGCCCGTCTCGATCCAGACTTTCGCGCGCAGGAATGGCAGTCGGTTCCTGCCACCAAGGGCCAACCGTCTCACGGTATTCGAATGGAATGTCGTCCAGGTCATCATCCTCGTCGAATTCGGTCGCATCGGCCGAGATCGGCAACTCAGCGATTTTCTGCTCGACCTCGTCGATTTCAGGCGCATCTGCCCGGCCTCGAGGCGCGGCATGCTGGGGGGATTGCACCGGTGAACCGTCAGTTGGTGGAACGCCATCATCGACCACTCTACGGACGACGCGCTTGATCTGAGCCCGTGTTGTCATTGCGCCGCTTCCTCAAGCTGAAAATGTGGCCCATGGAGTTGCTTGCCGATTGCGTCAGCGAGTTCGAAGATTGCTTCGTTCTGGCAGTCCTCGCAGTCGATGCCGATCTTGTTCAGCTCGTCACACATTCGCTCGAGGACGCTCGTCAGGTAGGCCTCGGCTCTCTCCGGATCGAGCCCGCGCATCGCTCGCGCGTGATCTTCCACCAGTTTGCGACGCCTGCTGAAAGGAAACGGCACAAGCTCTGTCGCGCTCGCCGCCGCCGGCTCGTCTGGGGAGCGCAACACGAGCCGAAAGAGGATCACGTCACCCATCATTCACCTCCGAGAAGCAGAGAGCGTTGAACTCGGCGCTTACTTGCGGCTCGCAAGCGCGTTGCGCGGACGCTGGAGCACCGGCTGATGGCTGGCCATCGGCGCGAGCGGCCGCGAGGAACCGCACCCAACCGACCACCTCAGTGCGATTGCGCTCGATCTCGGTGATCTCAGCCGGACGCATCCCTATGGCGACGCCGTGCAGATCATTTCGGCGGCAAAAGCTGGCGAGATCGGAAGCGAGACCGATCAGGCGGCTTGCTCGTCCATAGGCGGTATCCGCCTTCAACATGTGCGGGGCTCCTTGTTGCTGAAGGTTTCGGAAGGGCGTGCCGCCCCAGGCCATGAAGACCCTGGGGCGGCACTGGCCGCGACCGTGCATCCGGGTCGCGCGCCCTGCGCCAAGGCGGCGGGAGACTGCCACCGCCGCCGGCAGCAAGCTCAAGCGGCGTTGTCAGCTTGGCCGGCGTTTCCGACGGCCGGCAAGCTCTTGAGATACGCTTGGTAGTTCTCGTGGGTAATGATCGTGCGGCGCCCGGCCTTCTGCGCGATCAGCTTCCCTTCCTTGATCGCCTTAAAGAGCGAGCTGCGTCCCAGAGGGCCCGCTTTCGCGAGTTCCTCGATCCCGTAAGCGGGTTTCACTTCCATTCTGCAATCTCCGTGCGTCATCGTTTATTGACGTGTGCGCACGGACCGTAGCGAAGCGGGATTAGACGTGAAGTGAAATGGATACCTTTTCTTAGGTGGGCAATTTCATCGGCTAGCCGCCGAAGTGGTCGAATATGTCCGAAGCGGCCAGACGCTCGCGGATGTGATCCTCCACGGGCTTGATGGCTCCCGTCGGGTCTGTGGGATCCGGAAATTGAAGATCCCTCCACGCCGCGACGAGAAAACGTCGGAAGTCGGCGCGGTCACCCTTGTTGAGCCATTGTCCACTAAATGGATACCAAGATCCGGCACAGCAAATCATGAACCAGTTGGTCAACGGCTCCGATGAAGACGGAGTATAATTGATCCGATATCGCTTGAGGTAGCGATCAACCTTCTCAGCGGCACCTCGCATTTCACCGAGCAACTCGTCCAGCACCCCCTCGGCGTGCTGTACGCTGTCCTTCAGCGTCCTGACTTCGTCACCGTTGCTGGCGGCATCATCTATGCGCGCGATGAGCGGCGCGATCTCGCCTGGTTTGCTCAACTGAACTCGACGCGCGGCTTCTCTAATTTCCAACAGATTGTTGTGAAGGGTCATCGCGTCGCGCCACCGGGAAGGCGCGGTCAACTCATCGCGAGCCCGAGCGATGGACATCGCGCCAGCAACGTCGGCCAGGCCGCGAGCATGCGCAACATTTTCAGCCGCGGAGCGTTGAATGGCAATTCCGCCGTTCTCAGTCATTGTGAGGATTACGTCATCAAGCTCGTAGTGACCGATTGGAGCGTGGTGATCCAACATGTCCTCGCGCCGGCCATTCCCAGCATTGTCAAACACCCATCGGTTGGATGGGAGGTTTCTCAAATCTCGCAGCCCCTTCGGGTCAGGTTTGCGCCTCGCCATGGGCTAACGACCTCTCGCTAGCGCTTTGGGAGAGCGGCGCAACTTCCTAATGTTTCCGAGTGAGCCTGGATTGAAGCGAGGGGCGTGATCGCGCACCGCCTGCGCTACGTACGATGGAGCGAGGTGGCCGTAGTGCTTCTCGACCATCCGTGTGGTTGAGTGGCCGAGGTTCTTCGCCACCACGATCAGCGGCATGCCGTTCATCACAGCGTGACTGGCCCAAGTATGGCGCAGTCCGTGGAAGTTGATCGGAGGTGTGATCTTGGCCCGCTTATTCGTTTCGCGGATCGGATCGGCCTGGTGATCGTCGAGCCATTTTGAGCCGTCCCCCTTCAGGAAGATCGGCTCTGACCCTCCCCGACCGGCGGTAATCTCCTCGAAGAAGTCGATACCATCCGCGCTCAGCACGATGTGCCGCGGCTTGCCCGTTTTAGGATCGGGCACCGAGAGTGTTCCGGCGTCGGAGTTGAAATCGGCCACGAGGAAGTCGCAGAGCTCGCCGTACCTAGCTCCGCTCTCCAAGGCACCCCTGACCAACTTGCGGAAGTCCTCGTCCGCCGCGTTGATGAAACGGGTCGCCTCTTCGAGGGACAGGTAACGAATGCGCGCGCTCTCTACGTTCCTGAACGGCTCGACGCTGCGCCACGCGCGATCGCTGGTGACGTGCTTATCCCGCCAGGATCGATTGAGCGCGGCCTTCAGAATTGTGAGAATGCGGTTTGCCGTCGACTTGCGCCGGCGCTCACGCTCCGGATCATCCTCGCTGAGACGGAACTTTTGTTCGCTGCCCCTCTTGGTCCGAACACGAGCCCGCGCTCTGGCCAGGCCGACGTGCCACTTCCGCACCTGATCGCCGGTCAGATCCTCGAGCTTGGTTTTTCCGAGACTAGGCAGAATGAATGCGTCGGCCGCGTACCGGGCCTCTTTCCCCGACTTCCGGTGGCTCTCCAGGAATTCGATGTAGCTGTCGATCGAGTCCTTCACGGTGCGCGGCGCGTCGGCGACACGCCCGTTGTGCGCTCGCTGGACCATTTGCTCGCGCGCCTTCCCCTGGGCCTGCCAGAAGCTCAGCACCGCGAGCCCATCGGGATCCGAGAGGTCATCAGCCGTGCCGAACGTGTCGGTCTCGTACCGATCTCCGTCCCCTAGATAATGGCGTACAACCCACTTCCCGGGGCCGCTGGACGGCTTGCGATAGCCAATCGCCAGTCCGGGCTCCAGCTGCCGCCAGTACGGCTTGCCGCGCGCCTTGAGCCGGCTGCGGGCCGTTCTCGTGTCCAATGTCGTGTCCAGCACTCTGCGCGCCATTTAGCCCCCTTGCCGCGTTGGAGAGCAGCCCCGTGTCCAGCAAAAGTCCAGTATATGGGGATGCACGCCCCCGAACGGTCAGAGACGATAATACACTATCTATATGATGTCATTGCTGATTTTTTGGATGTCCACGGACTTTGGCGAACGCTAATGCGTCCCTTTCACGGTGGAGAGAGCGGTTCGATTCCGCTAGGGAGCGCCAAATTTCCAAGACTCTTTTATTCCAGGGCATCCTCTCGCCGCTCAGGACGCGCGATTGAGGAAGATCGGCAGCCCCCGCTTGTTGGAATAGAGCGGACGGTAGCGCTCGGTGTTGTACGTGCTGGCGACGTCCAGCTTGCGCGGCCCGAGCCTGGCGTCGGGGATGGGCACGAGGTCGTAGCGGCCCTCGACCAGCGCTGACATCAGACCGGTCTTGCCTTCCAGGATGGCGTCATAGGCCATGTTGCCGAAAGTCAGGGCGACGAGCTTGTCGATGAAGTCAGGATCGCCCGATCGCAGGTCGTAGGTGAGATCGGAGACGATGGTCTCCTGGCCGGCGCGGCGCTTGATTTCGTCGGCGAGCACTTCGGCCACGCTTGTCCTCTTGCGGTGACCGTAGGCGTCAGGCTCGCCGTATTCCTGCATCTTGTAGCCCTCCCACTCGGCGCCTTCGCTCAGCACGATCAGCGCGTAGTTGCTTGGGTTGGCGCGCTTCTCCTCGAGCAGCAGTCGGATCATCTTGTCGAGATTGACTTTGTACTCCGGTATCACGCACCGGATCGAGGTCGCGTATGCGGTGTAGAGTGCCGTAAATCCGGCATCGCGGCCAAAGATGCGGAAAATGCCGATGCGCTCGTGCGAGCCGACGGTGGTGCGCTGCCGCTGGATCGCATCGCTGGCGCGGGTGATCGCGGTCGAGAAGCCGATGCAATACTCGGTGTTGCGGACGTCGTTGTCCATCGTCTTCGGGATGGCAATGATCTTGACGCCGAGTCCGTTGAGCTTGTCCGCATAGCTGAGCGTGTCGTCGCCGCCGATGGCGATCAGGTGTTCGATCCCGAGCCCCGACAGGTTCGCCAGGACCTGGCCGGTGAGGTCCCAGGTCTTCGTGGCGATTCCGCCCTTGGTGCTCTCCGAGACCGGAAGGTCTTGGCCAGCCAGATGATCGGGCGGCTTTTTCATCTTGGAGGGATTGGTGCGGCTCGAGTGCAGCACGGTACCGCCGCGTCGGTCGATGACGCGGGTGTTTTCGCGGTTGAGCGGTATGAGGTAGTGGGATTTGCTGGCGGGGTCGTCAAGGTTCAGATGCGTGAGGGCCTCCCAACCGCGGCGGAGGCCGACGACCTCGATGTCGTCCTCGCTGCCGCGATAGGTCACGGTCTTGATGATGGCGTTGAGGCCGGGGACGTCGCCGCCGCCGGTGAGAATGCCGATGCGTTTTCTCGTCACGCCCATCTCCCAGTATTGGCGTTTCGCAATAGCGCCTGCTTCACACGTTCCTTACTCGGCCGCTTCCGGCTTGCGCTCCTCGCGCAGACGAAAACGCTTCAGGAGTGCGGATACGGTGTCGCGGAAGCCGCCATACTCCAATTCGGAATAGGGCAGCATCGCAGCGCCCGACCAGCCTTGGCTGCGCATCTCGATTGCCTTGCTTTGCGCGCGCCGGCGCACCTCGTCCCACGCCGGATTGTCGAAGAAATCAGTATAGGACTCGGAGAAGCGGCCTTCCCTGTCGATCGAAAAGCCTGCGCAGGAAACGATCGGCAGGCAGTACATGCCAGTCACCGGTGTATTGAGCGGCACCGGCATCAGCGGCATCACGTGCGAGCCGCGCGCATCGCCACCCACGAAGTGCGCCTTGGCGAAGGGAGAGACGATTTCCTCGGGCGCCGGGAAAATTCCCTGGTTCCTGATGATCGCGACCGGGTCATCCTTGCCGGTGTACTTGCCTGCGATCGCGTGAAGACGCTGCGCCGACACGGCGGCGGCAACCTCGCCATATGTTTGAGAAACGATGCGATCGACGCCAAAGCGCTCGTTGTCGCGGAGCAGCGCGGCAATCTGGTAGTTGTCCGCGGGCGCATCGAGCTCGATGACGCTGTCGCCCGCGGTGTGATCCATGTCGATGACATGGAAACGGAATCCCTTGATCATCGGAGGCAGCATCAGCCCCGCGCAATACATGGGATCGGCGAAGGCGAGGTAGAGCGGCAGGTTGTAGGCGCCGGGGCCGCACTTGTCGGCGGCAAACACCATGAAGGATTCCGCCGGTCTCGGGGCCAAGAGGTTATGGTCGAAGCTGAGTTCGGCGACGCCCGGACCGGCGCCGCGAATGTTCCCGGAAGGTGCGTCTGCGAGGAGATCCTGGCCAGCGCCGTAGAGACCGGACGTCTTCGCAACCGACGTCGCCGCGAGAAACGTCTGCCAGGCGAATTGATGGATCTCGGGATGCCCCTCACCCCGCGTGTGAGTCATGATGATCGCAATGTCGTCGCCGGTGTGACAGACAAAGCCGTCGATCAATAGACCATTGCAGATCGCCTTCGCGACCCCACCTTCGACGGCTGCCATCATCCGCGAAGACGGTTTTGTGTGCCCGCCAATAGAGCCAACGTCAGCCTTAATGACAGAAATGGTGAGTCTCATGAGCGTTCCTCCCCGTGCAAGCACAGCGCCTCGGCCTCGGCGCTTGCTGCGCCGGGGCGACGGCGCTGCTCATTCGCGGAAACGAACGTCTGATCTAGCGATTAGGTTCCACCTGGAGGCAATAGATATCTGGACCGCAATCTTGCGGCGGTCCCCGAGAGCGTTTCTGTAGCCGCCTTAGATCAAGCGTCTTACTCAACAGCTTCGATACTTTGGAGGCCGGCCAGTCGACGAATTGAGGCCATGGCCGCCGCGTCAAAGCTAGCACTTGATTTCCTGCTGCGACGGGCGACAATGACGTCGCGCTAGCTTCCGGTACTGAACTCCACATAAGACGGGGAAAACCTGCTTGGCCAAGGCAATACCGTCGCTGCGCGGGAGGTACCGTTATGACGGTAGGGTTCAAGCGCTGGCTCCGGCGCCGACACGCCGCCGGTCGTATCTCCGTTGCGATTGCGAGCGATGTAATCGCGCCGCTGCTCTACGCAGAATTCACACTCTATCGCAGCGCACTAGCCGCCACGGCGCTGCGAGTGGAAACGTATCGGGTCGGCGAAAACGAGCGCAGGCGTTGAACCACGGAGGCGCGCTAGACTGAAAGGTACTCCAAGCCGGCGTAAGACTGGCCGAAGCATTAGCTCAGACACACCGAGGGAGGGATGCATGACGACGGTAACGCGGCGCAATGTCCTCAAGGGTGGTACCGCGCTTGTGGGCGGCATGGCCGGCATCCTGGCGACCGGCAGGGCGCCCGCCTATGCGCAAGCCGCCACGGTGCACTGGCTGCGCTGGACCGACTTCGTTCCGGCTTCTGATCAGCTTCTGCGCAACGAAATCGCCAAGGAGGGCGAGAAGGCGCTCGGCATCAAGCTCAATATAGAGACCATCAACGCCAACGATATCCAGGCCCGCATCACCTCGGCGATCCAGTCGGGGTCAGGCCCCGACATCGTCTGCGTCCTCAACAATTGGGGTCAACTTTACGGCGAGAGCGTCATAGAGGTCAGCGACATCGCTGAGGCACTCGGCAAGGATCAGGGCGGCTTCTACGAAACTTCTCGCGCTGTCGCCAATGACGGCAAGAGATGGATCGCGGTGCCGTGGTGCATCGTCGGCCTGCAGATCGCATACCGAAAGTCTTGGTTTGCCGAGATCGGCTACACGGATGGAAAATTTCCCCAGACGTGGGAGGAGTATCGCGAAGCCGGCAAGAAGCTGAAGGCGAAGGGACGGCCCATAGGCCAAACGCTGGGTCACACCTTCGGCGATGCGCCCGCCTTCGCTTACCCCTACCTGTGGTCCTGGGGCGGCAAGGAGGTCGAAGCGGACGGCAAGACGGTTGTGCTGAATACCCCAGCAACGGTCGAGTCGGTGAAGTTCATGGTGGGCTTCTGGAAGGACGCCCATGATGAAGGCGGGCTCGCCTGGGACGATTCCAACAACAACCGCGCATTTCTGTCCGGGACGTGCAGCGCCACGCTCAATGGAGCCTCGATCTACATTGAGGCTCTGCGCAAGCCGGATACCTACAAGACGGAGGCAGGCGGGCAACTGAAGGACGACATCCTTCATGCCGCACTGCCCAAGGGCCCCGGCGGGCAGTTCAGCTATCACGTCCCGTTCTCGAACCTCCTAATGGGTTATTCGAAGAACCAGGATGCGGCGAAGAAATTCCTTGGCTGGATTCACTCCAAGGACGTCTACGACAAGTGGTTCGCCTCCCAGAAGGGCTACTCGGTCGGTCCGACCACGGATTGGGAAAAACACAAGCTGTGGGGCGACGACCCGGTCATGCTGCCCTACAAGCAAGCGGCGCGCACAGGGCGCTTCGCTGGCTACGAAGGGCCCTCTACGCGCAAAGCAGCCGAGGTCGTAACCAAGTACATCATCGTTGATATGTACGCAAAAGCCGTCCAAGGCATGCCCGCCGAGGATGCCGTGAAGTGGGCAGAGGCTGAGCTCAAGAGGGTCTACGTCCGAGATTAAGCCGTCCCTCTCCCCATTTTCGTCTGGCAAGGGAATCTTCCGGCCGACGAGGATCGAACATGTCGATAAGCGCGGTTTCCACCACCACGCTCCGCGAGGCGCCCCCTCCCAGGCGACAGCGTTTGCTCGAGGACGAGCGCTGGCTGGCGTTCGTGTTGCTGGCGCCGACCATCGTGCTGCTCGGCATGTTCATTGCCTATCCCTTCATTCGAGGGATATTGCTGTCGGTCACCAGCTCGCGCGTCGGTATGCCCGGCGACTTCGTCGGCCTCGCCAACTTCTACAAGATCTTCAATGACGGGATCTTTCGTACCGCCGTTTACAACACCTTCCTCTATACGGGCGTGACCACCGTCTTCAAGCTGGGGCTCGGGCTGTGGCTGGCCATGCTGCTCAACCGCAATTTCCGCGGCAAGGCTTTTATCCGTGCTTTCATCCTGCTGCCGTTCATTATTCCGACCGTGCTCTCGACTTTCGCCTGGAAGTGGATGTTCGACCCGACGTTCAGCGTTCTCAATTGGCTCCTCTACCATCTCGGTTTGATCACCGGTCGGATCAATTGGCTGGGCGATCCGGACCTCGCCATGATCTCGATTATCATCGTCAACATCTGGCGCGGGGTGCCGTTCTTCGCCATCAGTCTGCTTGCCGGCTTGCAGACAATCAGTCCCGAGCTCAACGAGGCCGCCGCGATTGACGGCGCCAAGCCGTGGCAGCGGTTCTGGCACATCACCTGGCCGCTGCTGCTGCCCGTGACCATGGTCGTGATGCTGTTCTCAGTGATTCAGACGTTCGCTGACTTTCAGATCGTCTATGTGATGACGGGCGGCGGACCAGCCAATGCAACGCACCTGTTCGCCACCTACGCTTATCAGATCGGCATCGGCACCGGCCTCTTGAGCGAGGGCGCCGCCATCTCGCTCGCAATGTTTCCGGTCCTGCTTCTGGTCGTCATCATCCAGCTTCTCTACATCCGCCGCGTGGAGGTCCGCTGAGCCATGATCGAAGGTGCAAGGTGGCGAAAGTGGGTGTTCTTCTACGTCCCCCTGGCGCTGTTCCTGCTTTTCCTGCTGTTCCCGTTCTACTGGATGGTGATCACCTCGGTGCGGCCGGACGGCGAGCTTTACCGGCCCTGGAATTCGAGCAACTACAATCCGTTCTGGACTTGGAAACCGACCTGGGACCATGTCAGGTACTTGTTCGAGGAGACGCTGTTCGCATCGTGGCTGTGGAACACGACGTTCATCGCGCTCGCGTCAACCGCTATCTCGCTCGTGTGCGGCGTGTTCGCCGGCTATGCTCTGTCGCGGCTGAACTTTCCATTTGCCGGCAGCCTGGGCACCGGCATCTTCATTACTTACCTGGTACCTCAGACGCTGCTGTTCATTCCGCTGGCAGAGATCATACGCAACTATCGGCTGGGTGACACGCCTTGGTCACTGATTCTGACCTATCCGACCTTTCTTACTCCGTTCTGCACCTGGCTCATGATGGGCTACTTCAAGGCGGTACCCAAGGAGCTAGAGGAATGCGCGCGCATTGACGGCGCCTCGCGCTGGCAGGCCATGCTCTACATCGTCATCCCGGTGGCGGTCCCGGGCATCCTCTCGGCCGGCATCTTCGCTTTCACGCTGTCTTGGAACGAGTTCATCTATGCGCTCGTCTTCCTGTCCTCGCCCGAGCAGAAGACTGTGCCGGTCGGCGTCACATCGGAGCTGATCCGCGGAGATGTATTTTACTGGGGACCGCTGATGGCTGGGGCCCTGCTTGGATCGATACCGGTTGCTATCGCCTATTCGTTCTTCGTCGAGCATTACGTCGCAGGATTGACCGGATCAGTGAAGGGCTGAGAGCACTCAGGATTATGGGGATTCGAAAGCGCTTACGCAGACTGCGCATGGACCGTTGGGATGCAGGTGGAAGCGAATGGGCCAGGTCGTCCTCAAGGGGATCAACAAGTTCTTTGACAGCGTGCACGCTGTCAAAGACGTCAATCTGCAGATCCGCGACAAAGAGTTCATGGTGTTCGTCGGCCCCTCCGGCTGTGGCAAGACGACGACGCTCAGGATGATCGCCGGGCTTGAAGCGATCAGTTCCGGCGACATTTCGATCGACGGCAACGTGGTCAATGGATTGGCACCCATGGACCGGGACATTGCCATGGTGTTCCAGAACTACGCCCTGTACCCGCACATGAGCGTGTACGACAACATGGCGTTCGGCCTGAAGATGCGCAAATTCGAAAAGCCCGAGATTGACAAGCGCGTGCTGGAGGCGGCTGACATCCTCGGCATCGGCGAACTGCTAAAGCGCAGGCCACGCCAGCTTTCAGGCGGCCAGCGCCAGCGCGTTGCGTTAGGCCGCGCTATCGTGCGCCACCCCCGCGTGTTCCTGTTCGACGAGCCGCTGTCGAACCTCGATGCCAAACTGCGGGTGCAGATGCGCGTTGAGCTCAAGAAGCTGCATCTGCGTCTCGGCACTACAGCCATTTACGTTACCCACGATCAGGTCGAAGCCATGACGCTAGGTGACCGGGTCGTCGTCATGAAGGACGGCGTGGTGCAGCAGGTGGGGGAGCCGCTCGAGCTGTACAATCGGCCCGCCAACAAGTTCGTCGCCGGCTTCATCGGCTCCCCGGCCATGAATTTCGCCGCCGTTACTGTGACCGAGGCGAACGGATCGCTGATCGCCGAGAACTCCGGCCTGCGCATCAAGCTGCCGGACGAGGCCGCCCAGCGGCTGCGCGGCCATATCGGACGCAAGGTCATGCTCGGCGTGCGTCCAGAGGACCTCACCGTGGCGGGTAGCGTTGATCTCGGCCACCCATGCTTCGATGCTGTGATTGAGGTGGTCGAGCAACTCGGCTCGGAAATCCTGCTCGATATGAAGGTCGGCGAGAGCATCATGGTGGCGAGCGTCGAGCCGACCGCGAGCGTGAGGGTGGGCGACAAGCTGCGCGTTGCCATGCGGCCCACCAGGCTTCACGTTTTTGACGCGCAGACCGAGGCGGCCATCTAACGCCGGCAGTTGGCCAATTTATTCCGAGTGTCCCGCCATTCCATCGACTGCGGCGGTTGCGACGATCTCTTGCACATTCCCGGAATTTTCGCTGCCGTCGGCTGGCGTAAAGCCGTTGGCAGCCCGTGAACCTCTCACCCCCGTGGTCTCGACAAAGGTCCGCTTCCGGCCGCTACGGCGGATACAAGGGCATGCGGACCATGGAGCAGCGCAAATCCACCTCGGACGATCAAGCCGGCGCCCCCTGGACGGAGACGGCGCTGCTTATTCGCGGAAACGAACGTCTGATGCGAAGAGACCG
This sequence comes from Bradyrhizobium sp. Cp5.3, assembly GCF_000426265.1. Lineage (NCBI taxonomy): Bacteria > Pseudomonadati > Pseudomonadota > Alphaproteobacteria > Hyphomicrobiales > Nitrobacteraceae > Bradyrhizobium > Bradyrhizobium sp. Cp5.3. Next base: position 25,991 of record NZ_AUFA01000017.1, read on the forward strand.
GTCGTGGAGAACTCAGCGCGGGATCTCTGCGATATATTCGTCCGGCAGTCCTATCTTTCGCGCCACGGCTTGCAGCGCCGCCGCATATTCCGGGTTGCCGATCGGACCCTGCGGCGCAGCAGGCAGATTGAAACAAAGCGCGAGCTCGGCGGTGCCGTCGGTCAGCCGCGCCAGCACCGGCTCAGGTCGATACGCCGCGACGCTGGGCTCCGAATACAGCTGGTCGACCTCGGCATGGGTGAGCCGCATGATCGTGCCGTAGACTCGCCCCTCTCCGCCCGGGCGCAACGTCGCCCGCGCAGCGAGTATTAGCGCAAAGCGCTCGACAAAGGCCTGCCTGGGCCGGGATGGCCGCAGCCCCTTCGCTTCAAGGGCCTCAGGGTCCATGAACAATCCGTAGAAGAAGATCGTCACCTGCTCCGCCAAGTTGTCCTCCACACTCTCCACCTGCCCTTGCCGCCAAAGACATGCGGCCATCCACACGCAGCCGGCTGCCAACAGCAGTCCATGGGCAACGCGAAGGGGCTGCGCGCCGAAGAATTGCGGAATGTACAGGGAGATCCCGACGGCGAAGGGAATGCCGCTTGCCTTCGGATAGCGACAGGAGCGCCAAAGCGCCGTTGCGGTCACAATTGCGGAGGCGGCAAGCAGCAGCAGGCCGGCAAGGAACATCACAAGGCCCGGGCCGGAACGGATAACCTCCGCTAAGCCGAGCGGAGCGTCAGAGTGCAACCGCAGCGCTTCCTGCCCGAGCGCATGAAGGCCATAGGTTTCTCCGCCGTAGAACGGCAGCGTAAAGCCAATGCCGACCATGCTCAGGACGACGGCGACAAAGAGCAGGCGTTCGGCTGACGTCCCGAGTAGAGAACGTTGCAGCCCGAGCAAGCCCAGCGGCAACAGGGTGAACGCAACAATGGCAAGCATGTGCGAAGCCAGCCATGCCCCGGAGCCAAAGGCCGCAGCGCCCAGCAACGACCTCTCGTCGGAGAACGGGCGAAGTGCCGGGTAGATCAAGAACAGAATCCCGGAGATGGCAAGAGCGCCGGCGCCGCAGCGGATACGGCTCGCAAACATCGGTTCCTCGAAGGCACTTACATGAGCAGCAGGCCGCGACCTCGCGGCCACGACGATCGGGATGGCTTTTCGCAAATCCGGACGGTTCATCATAGGCCTACGGCCGAGCAATAGTGCTCATCTTCATCGGTCCGGGCCCGCTATTCCATCGGCCGTGGTTGTTGCGACGATCTTTTGCGATCCCGGAGCACTCACGACCGCCTCGCCAGTGCGATCCGCAGGTATCCAGTGAACCTCCCACCCCCTCGGGCTCGACAAAGGTCTGCTTGCGGCCGCAACGGCGAATGCAAGGTAGAAGGAACCATGGAGCAGGGTAAATCTGCCTCGGACGGTCCAACTGGCGCTCCCTCGACGGCGGCGGCGCTGCCGCTTTGGCTGCGCGCCCCCAAGACGCAGCTTGCACTGGGCCGGCGCGCCACCATGCTGGAGCACATGGCGCGGGCGAGGTCGCAATCTCAGCGCCAGGCTGCAATGTCCCCGACCGCGCCGGAACCGCCACACAAGAGCGGCCACGACCTCTTCGCCGACTTCCTTGGCAACATGGTCATGTTCGGCATCATCGGACTCCTGTTCCAGTCGCGCTTCCCCCTCTACCTTGGTCTGTACTCCTTCTTCACCGACGAGGAGCGCGTCGAATGGGCATTCCGAAAAATCGGCATCCGGTTCGAGCCCGAGACGATCGGCCCAGATCTCCTCAAGTGCTTCGTGTCCTGGTTGGGATGGATTTGGTTGCTCGCCTCCTGGAAGGACTCGGCGCCTGCGTGGCTCGCGCCATGGATGCCCCCGTCCGCGTCATGGCCCTTCATTGGCGGCGCGGCCTTTGTGTTCGCCATCGTCGAGGCAATCTCGACGGCGATGATGCGGCGCGCGTTGCCGTGGCTTGGACTGGAGATCAGGCCGGACAGCCTGGGCTGGACAGCGATCAAATTCCTCGCCGGCGCCGGCCTGCTGGCTACGCTGATTTCCTTCGACAACGCCACGTCGATAATCACCAACTTGCTCGCACGCTTGTGAACCGCTTCCCGCGATCATCACCTTGCTCGGCAACTGGGCGCTGGACGACATCCGCCGCGTCGACGGCGTCCTCGCCGGTCGCTGCGACAGTTAGCCCTTCACGATCTCGCGCGCGTTTACCCGAAATTTACCCCTGCTCATGAGCGGCGGTATCATTTGCTTAGAATTTGCCGGCTACCGTGGAAATACGGAATCAATCCAAGACATCGTTGGCCCTCAATGTCCGTCGCAGAATTCCTCAGGCAGCGCGCAGTGGAAGTCGCCGTGGGCGGCAGCTATTCGCTGCACCGCTGGTATGATTGCGAAGGCAAGCTGCGAACGTTCGCCTGCCGCACCAAGCGCGTCTCGCCGTTCCGCATGATCGTGGACGTCCCGGTCGTCGGCAAGGTCGGCGAACGCGTGACGTCCTACTTCGAGGACTTCGGCGAGTTCGAATGCACGATCAGCGGGACGCTGAAATCGGGTTTCCTGATGGAGCTCGAGATGACCCGGGCGCGCCGCGCCTGGATGTCTGAAAAGCTGACCTGGCTCGAGAAGAAGCAGAAGGACGCGAGCATCGCCGAGCACCGTCGGGACGCGCGCTTCGTCCCACAGATCTCGCACACGTTCCTGACGCTCGCCGACGGCAGCACCCACCCATGCTTCATCATCGACGTTTCCACCGCCGGCGTCGCGGTGTCGGCCGAATACGACCCGCCGGTCGGAACGGCGCTTGCGGTCGGCGCCTGCGTGGGACGCGTGATCCGCAAATTCCACAACGGCTTTGCGGTGAAGTTCGCCGAGAAGCAGCAACGCGACGACCTCGTCCGCCTGATCGTACGCTCCTCGGCCGCGCTGCAGTCGGCCTGAGGCCGTCCGGGCGGACGAAATCCGCCGCCGGCCTTTGGCGGAGCCGGCGGCGCCGGAGATCACGATGCCGGGCCGCCCCCGGCTGCCATGCCGCGGCCCCAATGTCGGATCAGCCTCGACAGGTCCGCGCCTCGCGCCGGCCTTCATTTGCAGAACTTGCGATAGGGGGACCGAATGGCTGTCAACAAAGTCACCTGGGACAAGGTCGGCCGGGTTACCGAGCCCGGACGCTACATGTACACCTTCGGCTGGCTCACGATCACGGCCGGCGATATTGCGGTCTGGCAGCAATATCCGGACGCGGCGTTCACACTGCTCGCAGATCCGCTGCTGGACGAGACGACCGGCGACGAATTCCACCTCGGCGCCTTCGATATTGCGCCCGACGCCAAGCCGACGTTCACCACGCATTGACGGGCCGGCAGGCCTCCGCCTCGCCGGTGCACAACGGATAGTGACTGGGCCGGTCTGCCTGCTTGCGCGTTGTCCAGGCATTGGCGAAGCCGGCTCTGGACTTGCTGCGGGGACACGTGCATCGTGAATCGAAGAAACCTTCTTATTCCCTTGATCTAGCTTACCAATCGCAACCTGACGGGGCGTGCGCCTTTGCTGCCATCGACACCGAACAGGTCCTGTCATGCGATTGATTGCGCTTACACTTCTGCTCATGGCAGTGAGCCGAGCCGCATCCGCCCAAACCACGGAATGCGGAACGATCGCTGCGCCCAAAGCGAGGCTTGCCTGCTACGGAAGTGCGGACAACGCGCTGAAGCCGGGCGGATGAACGGAATCTGTCCCGGTCGTTAATGCCGGCGACAGCAGGCGCATGACACATGGTCGCATCGGTGAAAGTGGATAAGAGGGCCGAGGGAACCTATTTTCGACGCCGATGTACCTGATTGAAGCATTACCCACCGTCATCGGAACTGCCGCCATCGCGCCGGCGCTGCTGATGCTGTGGCTTGTCATTGCCGCCGAAGAGCGCCCCGGCCCGCCGGCCCAGGTGTGGACAGCGTTCCTGCTCGGAGCGGCCAGCATTTCGCTGCTGGGCCTTGCCCGCGCGCCCTTCGCCAAGATGGTCGCCGCTCCCGACAACCCCTGGGCGGCGCTGGCGATGCACTCGGTTTTCGGTGTCGCGCTGCCCGAGGAAGCCGTGAAGGTGATCGCCATCGTGGTGGTCTCCTCGACCAAGCGGCGGACCTTCGCGAATCCGATGGACACCGTGGTCTACGGCGCGGCGGTCGGCCTCGGCTTCGCGGCTTATGAGAACCTCGCCTACCTCGTGCAGCATGCCGAGATGTGGCGCTCGCTGGCGGCCCTGCGCAGCGTGCTGACGGTGCCCTTCCACGGCGCCCTCGGCATCATCGCCGGCGCTTATCTGACTATTGCACGCGCAGGCACGGCACTCGGCGCCAACCGCCATCATCGCGACTGGGCCCGTCTCTCCAGCCGCCTCCTGATGCTGGCGGGTCCGCTCGCCCTGCACTCGGCCTTCGACTTTCCGCTGCTGACGCTGCAGCGGATGCCCGATCTCGATCCGTCCTTGCGGATGTGGCTCGGCGCGGCGAGCCTTCTGATCGGCTTCAGCTCGATCGCCTTCGCCATCCGCCTGGTGCGGCGCGTCGCGCGCCATCATGCCCCACGCACCGATATCGCGCGCGAGCGGCTCAGCCAGTTGCGGCGCATGTGGGCTTTGCTGCTGGCCGGCGGCGGCGTCGGCTTTCTCGGCCTCGCCTTCGTGCTGACCTCGATCCATCACTGGCTGATCAACCCCGAGCGCAACCTCACGCTGGCCCTGATTCCGATCGGCCTCACCTCGATCCTGCTCGGCATCGCGCTTCTGATTGTCACAAGCGCGATCTACATTCTCGGCCGCAACCGCATCCGCACCAGCGCGGAAGGCTTTTCGTCGGCGCCGGGCGGCGGGTGAGCTCTCCGGAATGGTAACGCCGGTGCGGCCATACTAGATTGAGCCGCACCCGGCGCTGCGACCTGGAGGCCGCCATGACATCACCTGACGATTTCACACGAATGCAGTCCGCCATGAGCGAGGCGGTGAAGGCGCATTGGAAGGCCTTCTTGTTCGAGGGCATCCTGCTTGCCGCTCTCGGCATTGCCGCGCTGATCCTGCCGCCGCTCGCGAGCCTTGCGATCACGATCTTCCTGGGGTGGATGTTCCTGATCAGCGGCATCGGCGGGCTGATCGTGACCTATTGGGCGCGCAACATGCCGGGCTTCTGGTGGTCGCTGATCTCCGCTGCGCTCGCGGTGCTCGCCGGCATGATCCTGCTGGCGCGGCCAATGCAGGCCGTGCTGACGCTGACCATCGTGCTCGGCGCCTATTTCCTCGCCGAGGGCGTCGCCACCATCATGTACGCGCTGGAGCATCGCCGCGAGTTGAACAGCCGCTGGTCGTGGCTGCTGATCTCGGGCCTGATCGACATCGCGATCGCGTTCATGGTGATCGCGGGGCTGCCGAGCTCGGCGGAATGGGCGATCGGCGTCCTGGTCGGCATCAACCTGTTGTTCGGGGGCGCGACCCTGATCGGTGTGGCGCTGGCGGCACGCAACAGCAACACCTGAGGTCCCCTGTCGATTTGGGGGGTGACAAGCCAAAGCGCCTGCGCTATAGACCCCGGCCATGATCACCCTCGCCACCAGCTATTTTTGGTACTTTAGCTACGACAGCTCGCTGGCGGCGGGAGGATCGCGCTCAATCTGACACATTGCAGCAAGACATCCGAACAGCCGCCAGACCTGGCGGCTTTTTTATTGGCCGGCAGGTTCTTCAAAGACAGGAGCCCCGCCGTGTTGAGCACGACCGACGACCTTCGTATCCGCGAACTGAAAGAGCTGAGTACGCCTGACGAGGTGATGCGGGAGATCCCGCGGACCCTCACTGCGACCCGCGTGGTCATGGCGGCGCGCAACGCAATCCATGCCATCCTGAATGGTCAGGACGACCGCCTTCTGGTCGTCGTCGGCCCCTGCTCCGTGCACGATCCCAAGGCCGCAATCGACTATGCGGATCGCCTCGCGAAACTGCGCGAAGACCTCGCCGACCAGCTCGAAATCGTGATGCGGGTCTATTTCGAGAAGCCGCGCACCACCGTCGGCTGGAAGGGCCTGATCAACGATCCCGATCTCGACGGCAGCTTCGACATCAACAAGGGCCTCAGGCTCGCACGCAACGTGCTGTCGGCGGTGAACAATCTCGGGCTGCCGGCGGGCACCGAATTCCTCGACATGACGACGCCGCAATATATCGCCGACCTCGTGTCATGGGCCGCAATCGGCGCGCGCACGACCGAAAGCCAGATCCATCGCGAACTGGCCTCGGGGCTGTCCTGCCCGGTCGGGTTCAAGAACGGCACCGACGGCAATGTCCGCATCGCGGCGGATGCGGTGAAGTCGGCCTCGCACCCGCACCATTTCATGGCGGTGACCAAGCGCGGGCGCTCGGCGATCGCCTCGACCGCGGGCAATGAGGACTGCCACATCATCCTGCGCGGCGGCAGCAAGCCGAACTACGACGCGGAAAGCGTTGCAGCCGCCTGCAACGAGCTGGCGAAATCCGGCGTCGCGCCGCGGCTGATGGTGGATGCGAGCCACGCCAATTCGAGCAAGAAGCCGGAAAACCAGCCGCTGGTCATGGCCGATATCGCCGGCCAGATCTCAGCAGCAGAAAGCCGCATCATGGGCGTGATGATCGAGAGCAATCTCGTCGCCGGCCGCCAGGATGTCGTCGCGGGCAAGCCGCTCACCTACGGCCAGAGCATCACGGACGGCTGCATCGACTGGGCGACCACGGCAACCGTGCTCGAGCAGCTTGCCGACGCGGTCGAGATCCGGCGCAACAACCAGCGCGCCGGGTTGCACGAGCGCACGGCCTGATCGGATGTCACGCGGGCGGGGCGATGCTGTCGCGCCCTGCCCGCAAACCTGTCTGCGTCAGCAGCCGCGGCAGATGCTCTTGATCTTCTTGTCGAGCAAGGCGTCTTCCTTGTTCACCGGACTGTTCGGATCGCTCAGATTCTTCTCGTTCGGAACGTCCGAGGCGCGCGGTTGACGGTGACCGACCGGCGCGGGCAGCACGGCTGATGAGCCCGCCGATGTTCCCGACGTCCCCGATGTCCCCGTGCCCTTGCTGCCGGTTTGCGCAAAGCCCGCGCTGCCGAACGCCACCAGGAGCGACATTGCCACGACGATCTTTCTCATTTGCTCCTCCAATCCTCAAACCGGCGCCGCCCCGCATCCCACCTGCTCAGGTCCCGGGCGGATAGAGATGAACGTCGCCGCAATAGTCCACGATACGATAACGCGTTTCCGACGCCGCTTCACGCCCATCCGGTGCGGTATTTTGCTCCGCCAACACATAATTCGGCCCGACCGGAGACTTGCCCGCGCCGCCGGGAATGTCGATGACATAGTCCGGCTGACACAATCCCGACACCCGCCCGCGCAACTGCCGCATCAGCTCCTGTCCGTGCGCCAGCGTTGTGCGCAGATGCGCGGTCCCCGGCGCGAGATCGCCGTGATGCAGGTAATAGGGCTTGATCCGGCATTCGACGAAAGCTCGCATCAAATCCGACAGAGCGGCGACGTTGTCATTGACGCCGCGCAAAAGAACGGACTGACTCACCATGGGAATGCCGGCGTCGACGAGCCGTGCGCAGGCGGCCCGGGCCGCTTGCGTCAGCTCGCGCGCATGGTTGGCGTGCAGCGCAACCCAGGTGGTTGCGCCCTCGACCTTCAGTGCCGCGACCATCTCGTCGCTGACGCGCGCGGGATCCGCCACGGGAACGCGGGTGTGAAGGCGGATGATCTTGACGTGATCGATGCCGGCAAGATCGGCCATGATCTCGCTCATCCGCCGCGGCGACAGCATCAACGGATCGCCGCCGGTGAGAATCACCTCCCAGATCTCGCTGTGCGCACGGACGTAATCGATCGCCGCGCGGTAGGCATCGTCCGAGAGCGCGTTCTCCTTGCCGGGGCCGACCATCTCGCGGCGGAAGCAGAAGCGGCAATAGACCGCGCAGACATGAACGAGCTTGAACAGGACGCGGTCGGGATAGCGATGCACGATGCCGGGCACCGGCGAATGCGGATGATCGCCGATCGGATCGGCGCTCTCGCCCGGCTGCATCTCCAGTTCCGCGGCGGTCGGAACGAATTGCCGCGCGATGGGATCCTCGGGATCCGACGTGTCGATCAACTCGGCCAGCGCCGGCGTGATCGCCACCGCATAGCGCGCGGCGACACGCTCGAGCGCCGGCAGCGCCGCGGTCGGGGCAAGCCCTTCGGCGACGAGCTCGGCCGGCTCGCGCAAGGTCCGTGCAAGATTGGTCTTCGTCATGTCTCACCCGCAGGCGGCGTCCACACCACCTGATCAATCCGCGCTGCGCCGCTAGCCAGCATCACCAGCCGGTCGAAGCCGAGCGCAACGCCGCTCGCCTCCGGCATTTCGGCGACGGCGGCCAAAAAATCCTCGTCGAGCGGATAGGTCTCGCCGTAGCGGCGCTGCTTCTCCGCCATCGACTCGGTGAAGCGCCGGCGCTGTTCCTCGGCATCGGTCAATTCGCCAAACCCGTTGGCGAGTTCGACACCGCAGGCATAGACCTCGAAACGTTCCGCCACGCGCGGTTCGTCCGCCTTCACCCGCGCCAACGCCGCCTCTGGAGATGGGTATTCGAACAGAATGGTCAAACGGCCCTGCCCCAGATGGGGCTCGACATGCTCGACCAGAACCTTGCTGAAAATGTCCGCCCAGGTGTCGTCCAGGCTGAGGCGGACCTTCCGGGCCGCAGCAGCGGCGAGCCCGGCACGGTCGCCCTCGCCGCCTGAAATGGTCGCAAGCAGGTCGATCCCAGCGAACCTCTCGAAGGCGCCGGCGACGGTCAATAGCTCCGGCTCGGCGAAGGGGTCGGCGGTCCGGCCGCGGAAGGCGAATTGCCCGATCGCGGTCGCCTGCGCAGCCCGGGCGATCACGGCGACGCAATCGGCCATGATGGCGTCGTAGGGCGCACCCGCCCGGTACCATTCCAGCATGATGAACTCGGGCAGATGCAGGTCGCCGCGCTCGCGGTCGCGGAACACCCGTGCGAATTCGAAAATCCGGGGCTCGCCGGCCGCCAGCAGCTTCTTGCAGGCGAATTCGGGGGACGTCCGCAGATAGCGGGTGGCGCGGCTGCCGTCAGGCCGGATGATCTCGGTCCGCGGGGCGTGCAGATGGGTCTCGTTGCCCGGAGAGACCTGGAGGACTGAGGTTTCGACCTCGACGAAGCCCTGTTCGGCGAAAAAGCCCCGTACAGCCCCGGTAATGGCCCCCCTGGCTTGGAGGAACGGGCGACGGTCGATGTGCCGACCGGGCGACCAGAACGGTGAAATCGGCTTGTCCCCAGCCATTAACCGCCCGCTCCGGCCTTGAGCAAAATGCTGGCATCCAACGGCAAAATCAGTATGTTGCGGCCCGAAACGGGCGCCGCGGTCCGATTTGAGACCCCGAGTCCCCCCGAGATTTGACCACGTCCTGGCCGGTGCCGGGCCAAGCAAGCAGGAAATATAGCTTTGAGAGTCATCGCCAGTTCTATTCGCAAGGGCAACGTGATCGAGCAAGACGGCAAGCTCTATGTCGTCGTGAGCGCCGAGAACATCCATCCCGGCAAGGGCACCCCGGTCAGCCAGATCGAAATGCGCCGAATCTCGGACGGCGTAAAGATCTCCGAGCGGTACAAGACCACCGACCAGGTCGAAAAGGCCACGATCGAAGAGCGCAACTACACCTTCCTGTATGAAGATGCCGATGGCTACCACTTCATGAACCCTGAGACCTACGATCAGGTCCAGGTCTCCAAGGACGTGGTCGGCGACGCGGCCGCGTACCTTCAGGAGAGCATGACGGTCAAGCTGTCCATGCACGACGCCAATCCGGTGTCGATCGCCCTGCCGCAGCGCGTGACGCTGGAAGTGGTCGATACCGAGCCGGTGACCAAGGGCCAGACCGCCTCCTCCTCCTACAAGCCCGCGGTGCTCTCCAACGGCGTGCGCACCACCGTGCCGCCGCACATCTCGGTCGGCACCCGTATCGTGGTGATGACCGAAGACGGCTCTTACTCCGAGCGCGCTAAGGACTAAGCTGGCAACCGAGCAATCGGAACAGGTGCCGCCGGGGGGCGAGACAGTGGTTGGGAAGGGTTTCCGCTTCGTCTCGCTGCTTCTGGCGTCGCTTTCGCTGCTGATCGCAAGTCCGCTCGCCGCGGAGGAGTTCCGCAGCCCATCACTGTCGGCCCTGCGCGTCGATTGGCGCGCAGCGCTCGACCAGCTCCGCACCGAGATCAGCAGCCGCCCCCAAATCGCGGGCGACTTCATCTTCGTGCCGCGCCGTTCGGTGCCGCGATACGATCCGCGTGCCATGCCGGCGCTGGTGCAGCTCAACGCGGTCTCCGGGCAATTCTTCACCGGGATTGCGCGCAGCTCAATTCCCGTACTGCTGCCTTTCGATGCCGCCGCCTACCGCGAGGCGCAACGTAACGCGGCCGCACCGAGCCAGTCGCTGGCGCGCTACCAGGCCGATTTCAGTCCCGTCGAGATGTTCGATGCCGGCCCGGCCGGCTACAGCGCGAGCTTTTCGCTCGATCCTGGCGCCGGCGACGGCATGCCGATACGGGTGTTCGCAAGGCCGGTCGAGGTGCAGATCACCGGTTCCGCGCTGATCTACGACGTCGCCGATCCCGCCGGCGGCAAGGGCGAGCAGGTCAAGTCGCTCACGACGCTCTATCCGGACCTGCGCAGGTTCATCCGGGAAGGCTATGTACGCTACGCCTTCACGCGCTTCGGCGTCGCCTACGTGGTGTCGATCCAATGTCTCGACAGCATCGCGAAGCCGCGGCGGCTCGCCTGCAAGGAGGCCTATCCAGTTGCCGAACGGTTTCTGAAGGCGCTGCGCGTCGCCGGCGGCCAGCGCATGCGGCCGCTGATGGACGTCACCTCCGACGTCATCGATCGTCCTGCCGAGCACTCGGCGGATTTCAGCTATCGGCCGAGCGGCGACATCATCCCCAACACCGGCTTCCGCAAGCAGGGCGGCCATCCCGATGTGATGGCCTATGCGCAGATCCGCTTCCCGCTGGAAAAGGCGCCTGCTGTCGTTCGCTCGCAATCCTATGGCAGGCGCGACAAGCTGGAAGGCCTGACCGCCTATCCCTGGCGCGACAATTTCTGCGAATCCCGCAGCTTCGAGGTCTGGCAATGCGGCGGCGGCTACGGCCATCAGGGCGAGGATATTCGCGCGGCCGCCTGCCCGCCCGCAGACGAAAATAGCGAGCGCTGCGATCCCAAGCAGCGGGCCGTGGTCGCGGTGCGCGATGCCGTGGTGGTCCGCGGCATCAAGGACCAGGCCGCGACGCTCGAGGTCAACAGCCGCACCGAGCACATCCGCTTCCGCTACATGCACATGAACCCGCAGACCATGAACGCCGACGGCGTGCTCAACGGCCGCATGGTCACCGAGGGCGAAAAGATCGGCGTGGTCTCGAACTATCTCGATCATCCTGCCGGCACCTCGATGCACCTGCATTTCGACGTCCAGCTGTTTACCCGCGACGGATGGATCTGGGTCAGTCCCTACGTCACGCTGATCTCGTCCTACGAGCGCCTGATCGGCGCCCGCGGCCGCGAGATCGGCCCGGAGATCGCAGGCGCTTCACAGCCGGTCGCGCATGCGCTGCCGGAGGACGTGATCAAGCCGGACCTGCGCGAGGGCCTCGGCCGCGAGGAGAATTGAGGCCGCGCGCCGCTGAGGCAGCTACGGATTACTCCAAAAGCGTCGTGAGCTGTGCGCCCTCGTCGGCCACGAACACCGCGATTAGTTCCGCCGGCTCCGTGCTGCTGGCGTTGGCCGACACCAGATGCGTCGAACCGGGCGGTTCGAAGAAGGACTGGCCGACGCCAAAGGTCTCGACCGGGCCGCCGCCGAGCTGGGAGCGGATCTCGCCCTTGGTGATGTAAGCGGTCACCGAGCCCGCGTGGCGATGCGGCCGGGAGAATCCGCCGGGCCCGTAGAAGACGCGCACGATGGTGACGCGCTTGCCCGGCACGTTCGGCAGCGCGTAGGACGCGATGGGCTCGACCTTATCGAGCGGCGAGCTCTCGGCAGCCGTCGCACACAGCGGCGCGAGTACACCTGATACCGTGTCCATCGTCACCGGCAACGCCTTGCCGATCGCGAGCGCGAAGCCGAGCCCGGCAACGACGGCAAGCAACATCGACCGCGACGGCATTGGCCGCGGCGCAGCGGTCATCATCATTGTTGTCATGGCAACCTCCATTCCTCGCGATCAGGACGCCGCTACATTCGCCGCGGCCGGCCGCTTCGCCGGCGTCCAGCGAAAGGCCGCGCCAAACCGGTTCCAGACGTTGATCGAGGCGACCGCCGAGGTCAGATATGTCAGCTCCGTTTCAGAGAATTCGCGGGCGGCCTCCGCATAGATTTCCTCGCTGACCCCATTCGGCAGCAAAGTCAGCGCTTCAGCCCAGGCCAGCGCCGCGCGCTCGCGTGCAGAGAAGATCGGCGCCTCCCGCCAGACCGCGACCAGGTGGAGCTTGTCCGCGGACACGCCGATGCGCTCCGAGAGGAGAACGTGATGCTGCACGCAGAAGGCACAGCCGTTGATCTGCGAAGCACGCAGCTTGACCAGCTCGAGGAGCTGCTTGTCGAGGCCGGCCTTGGCTGCGAGCTGACCGAGCGCGAGCACCAGATCATAGGCATCGGGCGCGAGCCGCTTGAAATCTTCGTACTCGCTGCGGGCATCTGGCATTTCGTTCACCTCGTGATATTATAAGAACTCTTACATTGTATAAGAGTTCTTATATGGACCGCAAGCCGGCTGACATCACGAGATCGCAACCAGGTCGAAAAGCGCGCCCCCGGCGAGAAGCGGCCGGACGGGCCGCCGATAGTCCAGTGCGCGTGCCCGCGCCCGGCGAAGGCAAGCGCGGGGAGCGAGGCTATCTCGGCTATCTTCTGCGTCAGGCCCATGCCGCGGTCCGGCTGAGAATGGAGCGAACCCTCGCCGATCTCGGCGTGACGTCGCCCCAATTCGCCGTGCTGACCATGCTCAACGCCTATCCGGGCCTGTCCGGTGCCGACGTCGCCCGCCTCACCTTTCTGACGCCGCAGACCGTCGGCGTGATCATTCGCAACCTCGAGCGCGACGGCGCGATTCTCATGACGCCGCATCCCGTCCACGGCCGCATCCAGCAATGGACGCTGACCGCGCGCGGCGCGACGCTGCTCAGGGCGTGCCGGGAACGCGTCATCGCGCTGGAGAAGCGCCTCGCAGCGGGCCTGGATTCCGAGGCGGAAACCACGATCCGGCGCTGGCTCTCCAACGTTGCAACCGAATTGCAGGACGACGATTAGGCGATGGTTGCGGCGCCTGCCGCACGGTCCGCAGCAGGCTCAAAGATTGGGATTTTGGATTGGCGCGAAACGGTCCTACCCGTCTCTCAATGCATTCTTGACCTCGCCGGCGGGCCAGGTCTCACCCGATGCAATCACCCGCACACAGCTTTGGTCTTCGGGATTGATCAGCACATGCGAGCTGACCCGATCGCCGTGCGGTTCGACGTGCAGCTCCGTGTCGGGTTTCCAGCTCAATGTCAGATCGAGATCACCGGGGAAGATCTGCCACCTCGATCCGTCATCGAGTTCAACGACATGGCTCTCTGAGTGCGTGCGTATCTTCATCATCCTCCAAATCGTATTGATCCGGGCTGCAAGCGGCTCCAGCATCGTGATGTCGAGGGAATGCGGCAGTGCGACACTTTGTTCCGCGGGAACAGTGAGTTGGGTCTTGCCCATTCCGAGCCGCGCGCGAGCCTACGCGGGAACTCAACCGCACGGCCTCAGGAACCGACTCACGGCGGCCCTGTTTCCCGCTAGAATGCGCGCATGAAACAAGCTGATTCCTCGGCCAATCCCACCCGCCGCGCCCTGCTGCAATCCGCACTTGGCGCGACCGCCTTGCTCGCCTCGCCCGCGCTCACCCTTGCCGCCCCGCCCGGCTTCGACGAGTGGCGCGAAAGCTTTCGCGCGCGTGCGATGGCGAAAGGCATTTCGGCCGCGACATGGCAACGCGCGATGGCACGGGTCGAGCCCGACATGAGCGTGTTCAAGCAGATCCGCAACCAGCCGGAATTCAACGAGCAGGTCTGGCAATACATCAACCGTCGCGTTTCCGACTGGCGCATCATCAACGGCAAGATCGCGCTGAAGAACAACGAAGCGCTGTTCGCGCGCATCGAGCGCGATTTCGGTGTCGAGCGTGGCACGCTGCTGGCGCTGTGGGGCGTGGAGTCGGCCTATGGCGATCCCTTGGTGCAGCAGAACCATATGACGCCGGTATTCCCCTCGCTTGCGGCGCTCGCCTGGAACGAGCCGCGGCGCAAAGCCTATTGGGAGACCGAACTGATCAACGCTCTGCGCATCGTCGACAAAGGCTGGAGCACGCCGGAGGAGATGAACGGCTCCTGGGCCGGCGCCATGGGCCACTCGCAATGGATGCCGGAGGTCTGGCTCAATGTCGGCATCGACTATGACGGCGACGGCAAGGTGTCGCCATTCGGCAAGCCCGACGATGCGCTGGGATCGACGGCCAAATACCTGGTTAATCGCGGCAAGTGGCATCGCGGCGAGCATTGGGGCTACGAGGTGCGCGCCTCCGGCAACATGAGCGGCAGCCGCACCTATGCGGCCTGGGCATCGGCCGGCGTCACCCGTGCCGACGGCCAGCCGTTTCCGCAGCCGAACGCATCCGCGCAAGTGTGGACGCCGGTCGCGGGTGGACCAACGTTCCTGCTCGGACCGAATTTCTATTCGGTGAAGAGCTACAATCCCTCGATGAACTATGCGCTGGCGATCTGCCATCTCGGCGACCGCTGCCTCGGCGCACCGCCCTTCATCCAGCCCTTCCCGGGCTCCGAGCGCGCGCTGACGCTCGCGGAGGTGCAGGAGATGCAGACGCGGCTGACCAAGGCGGGCTTCGATACCGGCGGCACCGACGGCCGCGTCGGCAATGACACGATGAAGGCGATCAAGGATTTTCAACAGCGCGCCGGAATCACACCGGCCGATGGTTATGGCGGGCTGAAGGTGCTGGCGAAACTGCGGCAGGGATCGTAGGGCGCGCTCTATTGCCCGTCATTCCGGGGCGCGCCAATCGGCGCGAGCCCGGAATCCATTTTTCCACCTCGCTTGCTGCACGATGGCTTCCGGGTTCGAGGCTTCGCCTCGCCCCGGAATGACGATGTGGAGAGTGTAGCACTTCGCCCTAGTGCCGGTACTGCGGCTCTTCCGCATCGAGCTGGCGGCGGATCGCGGCGAGATGCAGACGCGCAGATTCGGAATCGCCCTCGCGCATCTGCTTGTAGGTCTCGGCCGCAATTGCGGGATCGATGGGCAGCACTTTCCGTCCCGTCGACATCGCCAGCACCTGCACCTCGGCGGCGCGCTCGAGATAATAGAGATCGTCCCAGGCCTCTGCGATGGTCGGCGCCAACACCATCACGCCGTGATGCTTCATGAAGACGATGTCGGCATCGCCGACGGCGGAGGCGATGCGCGCGCCCTCGCGATTGTCGAGCGCGAGGCCGTTGTAGTCGCGGTCGACAGCCGTGCGGCCGTAGAATTTCAGCGCGGTCTGGCCGGCCCAGATCAAGGGGTCACCCTCGGTCATCGACAGCGCGGTGGCGTAGGGCATGTGGGTGTGGAAAGCGACCTTGGCGCGCGGCAGGCGCTTGTGCATCTCGGCATGGATGTAGAACGCGGTCGCCTCGGGCACGCCCTCGCCGTCGAGCACGTTGCCATGGAAGTCGCAGATCAGGAGCTTTGAGGCCGTGAGCTCGCGGAAGGCGTAGCCATAGGGGTTGACGAGGAAGAGATCGTCATGGCCCGGCACCACCGCGGAGAAGTGGTTGCAGATGCCCTCCTCAAAGCCGTTGCGCGCCGCCATCCGGAAGCAGGCGGCAAGATCCTCGCGCGCGGTGCGGATCGCGTCGGTGGCGAGGTCCGGCCGGTTCGAGCGATGGGGCGCGGGTGAGGAGGCGTGAAGGCTGTGCGCCATGGCGAGGGAAACCTCTTTCGATCGGAGACGCCAGCGTTCTACAGGGCCGACGCCCGCGCGTCAGCCCCTCCCGACCGCCGCCCTGCCCTGCGCGGTTCACGTCCGCCGCGGCGCGCTCCCTGCGTTCATGCCGCCGTCGATGACGAGCTCGCTGCCGGTGACGTAGCGAGAGGCGTCAGAGGCCAGATACAGCACGCCGCTCGCGATATCCGCGGCCTGGCCGGCGCGACCGAGCGGCGTTGCGCCCCTGGCCCGCTCCTCGGGATCAATCGGCGCGTTCTGGCTCGCGCCGGTGGCGCCGGTCGGAATCTTGCCCCAGATCGGCGTATCGATGATGCCGGGATGCACGGAGTTGACGCGGATGCCGTCGCCCGCCCCCGCACACTCCATCGCGATGGATTTTGCGAACAGCCGCACGCCGCCCTTGGTCGCCGAATAGGCCGACAGCCCCGGCGCACCGCGCAGGCCCGCAAGCGAGGACATCATGATGATCGAGCCGCCGCCGGTCTTGCGCATCAAGGGCAGGCAGTGCTTGACCGACAGGAACACGCCATCGAGATTGATCGCGTTCTGCCTGCGCCAGTCACCGAGCGTCATGTCGACGATCGAGGGCACGGCAATGCCGATGCCGGCATTGGAGACCAGGATATCGAGCCGGCCGTAGCGCTTTGCGACCTCGGCAACGATCTCGACCCAACGCTCCTCGCTGGTGACGTCCTGCTCCAGGAAAATCGCCTTGCCGCCCGCCTTGGTGATGCGGCTCGCGAGCTCCGGCCCCCTGAGCTCGTCGATGTCGGTGATGACGACGGCCGCCCCCTCACGCGCGAACAGCTCCACGATCGCTTCGCCGATGCCGGAGGCGCCGCCCGTCACCAGCGCGACCTTGCCCTCAACCTGCCCTGCCATGTTCACTCCCTTTTTTGTTGTTTGAGCGATCTATTTTTTAGGCATGATCTTGTCGGAAAACCGCTTCGCACTTTTCCGGATCATGCGTTATCTAATCACGGAGGGGCCCTGATCCGGTAGCGCGACGTCGATGACGCGAAACTGCACGCGCTCGGCCCCCTGGTAGCGGTCGACCGACAGCGCACCAGCAACATGCAGCTGCTGGCCGCGGTTGGCCACCAGCGCATTGCCGAGCTTCTGGCCGACGGACCGGAATGCGATGCCGTTGACGATCGCGCCGTCGCCGGACTTGAAGCGCAGGCGCAGATGCGCCTGCCCGACCTCGTCGGCATAGACGAGCTGATGCGCCGGTAGCGCCAGCACGGCTTCCGGATTGCCGCTGCCAAAGGGTCCGGCGCGATTGAGCGTGGTCGCAAGCTCCGGCGTCACCGCGCGCGCGGACACCGCTCCGTCGATATAGAGCTCGTTGACGTGGCGCGCTTCTGCAACGTCCTGCGCCAGCGCATTTTCGAGATAGGCACGGAATTCGGCCAGCTTTTCTTTTCGCAGCGTCACGCCCGCGGCCATCGCGTGCCCGCCGCCCTTGAGCAGAATGCCGTCGGCAACCGCCTGCCGCACAGCCTTGCCGAGATCGACGCCGGCGATCGAGCGGCCCGAGCCGGTGCCGATCCCGCCGGGCTCCAGCGCAATGGCAAAGGCCGGCCGCGAAAACTTCTCCTTCAGCCGCGAGGCGACGAGGCCGACCACGCCGGGATGCCAGCCCTCGGAGGCCGTGACGATGACGCCGAGCTTGTCCTCGAACCCGATCGAGGCCAGCGCCTCGGCTTCAGCCTGAGCTTCCGCCGCCTGCTCGATGACGCGGCGCTCGTTGTTGAGGCGGTCGAGCTCGGCGGCGATCCGCGCGGCTTCGACGCTGTCGCCTTCCAGCAGCAGCCGTACGCCGAGATCGGCGCGGCCGATACGGCCGCCGGCATTGACGCGCGGTCCGAGCATGAAGCCGAGATGCCAGGCCTCCGGCGGGCCGTTGAGGCGCGCCACGTCCATCAGCGCGGTGTGGCCGACATGGTCGCGCCGCCGCATCGCGATCAGCCCCTTGGCGACGAAGGCACGGTTCAGCCCGATCAGCGGCGCCACGTCGGCGACCGTGCCGAGCGCGACGTGATGCAGCATGCCGAGCAGGTCGGGCTCGGGCATTTCACTAGTCCAGAAGCCGCGCTGGCGCAGCTCGCGATTGACGGCGACCAGCGTGACCAGCACGAGGCCAACGGCTGCGAGATGGCCGAGGCCGGAGAGATCATCGGGCCGGTTCGGATTGACCAGCGCATCGACCTCCGGAAGGTCGAACCCGCATTGATGGTGATCGATCACGACCACGGACATGCCGAGCCGCCTGGCCTCGGCCAGCGGCTCGATGCTGGTGGTGCCGCAATCGACGGTGACGAGCAGCGTCGCGCCCTTCGCGGCCAACGCACGAACAGCTTCGACGTTGGGGCCATAGCCCTCGAAAATGCGGTCGGGAATGTGGATCAGCGGGTCGAGCCCGCAATGGCGCAGGTGCCACGCCAGCAGCGCCGCCGAGGTCGCGCCGTCGACGTCGTAGTCGCCGAAGATCGCGACCTTCTCGCCTTTCGCTGCGGCATCGGCGATGCGCTTGGCGGCGGCCTCCATCTCCGTCACGGTGAACGGATCGGGCAGCAGCTTGCGGATGGTCGGATCGAGGAAGTCGGCGACCGCGTCGATGTCGACGCCGCGCCCGGCCAGCACCCGCGCAAGCAGCTCCGGCAGCTGGTGGCGCTGCACGATGGCGAGCGCTCTCGCCGCCCCGCGTGCGTCCAGGCGGTCGCGCCAGAGCTTGTCAGTAAGCGAGCGCGCCACGCCAAGAAACGCCTGAGGCATTTCGACGGGCAAGGCTGTGGCGGGCGGCGTCATGATTCGAGCGTGTTCGAGCGGTCGGGTAAGAACAGCGGCGCGGGCGGCCGCCTTGGATCAGAGGACTTGGATCAGAGGACTTGGATCAGGGGATTCGTCGGCAATCCCCGGCAATTTGCAATCTCCACGCCCCAGAAAGCGGTGGATTGCCGAATTGCTGAGCGATCTGACTACCATTTGAGCAGTCACGCGGACAGCAAATTAAGTGGGCGTTAGGCGGAATCTTCGAAAAAGGCTCGTATTCGATCTGTAATTTGTTGTTCCGCGTTCGTTGCAGGTCAGACCTCATTGCCAAGGGAAATCCCCTATGTCTGCTGCGCTGGGTCTGAAGGCCAGGCCGATTACAACCGGAACCACTGAACCCGCCGACGATGATTCCGACATCTCCGCGCTGATCAACCGCCTCACCGCGGAGGTCAACCAGATCGCGGTCGACAAGACCAAGGCGATCCAGCAGATCACCAACCAGATGAAGATGCTGGCGCTGAACGCGCTGATCGAGAGCTCGCGTGCCGGCGCGCAAGGCGCGGGCTTCGCCGTGGTGGCACAGGAGGTGCGCGGCGTCGGCCAGCAGGTCGAGACCATCGCACGCGAGCTCGAGACTCAACTGACAAAACGCACCGGCGACCTCGTCGCCTCGATCGAGCGGATGAGCCAGCGCTCGCGCGGCGAGCGCATGGTCGATCTGTCGCTCAACGCCGTCGAGCTGATCGACCGCAACCTCTATGAACGCACCTGCGATGTGCGCTGGTGGGCGACCGACTCCGCCGTCGTCGATTGCGCGGCGTCGCCGAGCGCGGCCGCAGTCAGCCATGCCTCGCAGCGCCTGGGCGTGATCCTCGGCGCCTACACCGTCTATCTCGATCTCTGGCTCTGCGACCTCGAAGGTAACGTCATCGCCAACGGCCGCGCCGATCGCTTTCGCGTGATCGGCCAGAACGTCGCCGGCACGAAGTGGTTTCGCGAGGCGCGGTCCTTGCGCTCCGGCGACGACTATGTCGCCGGCGACGTCGAGAACCAGCCGCTGCTCGGCAATGCGCAGGTCGCGACCTATTGCGCCAGCGTGCGCGCCGGTGGCCAGGCCAATGGCGCGCCGATCGGCGTGCTCGCCATCCATTTCGACTGGGAGGCGCAGGCCCGCGCCATCGTGCAGGGCGTGCGCATCGGCGACAGCGACAAGGCGCGCGTCCTGCTGGTCGACTCGAATCTTCGCGTGATCGCCTCCTCCGACGGCCAGGGCATCTTGAGCGAGCGCATCTCGCTCTCACTCAACGGACAGCGCTCCGGTTTCTATCACGACCGCTCGGGGGCCTTGGTCGCCTTCCATGCCACGCCGGGCTACGAGACCTATCGGGGCTTGGGCTGGTACGGGGTCATCGTCTGCGGGCCTTGAGGCCATACGCACCCGATACGGAAGGCAGCGAAGCTGCTCTCATCCATCACTTCCGATATTGCTCGTCGCTGACCTTCTCCATCCAGTCGACGTTCTTGCCGCCGAGCGTTTCCTGGATGGCGATGTGCGTCATCGCTGTGGTCGGCGCAGCGCCATGCCAATGCTTCAGTCCCGGCGGAATCCAGACGACGTCGCCCGGTCGGACCTCCTCGACGGGGCCGCCCTCGCGCTGCACCCAGCCAAGGCCCGCCGTGATGATCAGCGTCTGCCCAAGCGGATGCGTATGCCACGCAGTGCGGGCGCCGGGCTCGAACGTGACCTGGCCGGCGCCCACGCGGGCAGGATCCGGGGCCTGGAACAGCGGGTCGATGCGAACCGTGCCAGTGAACCAGTCGTCCGGTCCTTTCTGGGACGGCCGAGAGCCGTTTCTCTTGAGGTCGATGTCCATGTAAAACTCCTTCTGCGCGTCAGGCGTGAGCGCATGCGTCCGACAAACTCCGATCGTTGCGGCCGCGCCGACGCAGATGAGCACGCCCCTGCGTGTGATCATTTCACTCCCCGTTCATCGCGGGTCGTATCCGGGTTTCTTGTAGATGGTGTCGGGCTTGCCGACGATGTCTGGCTTGCAGACCCGCTCGGTCCAGTCCCTCGGCTCGACGTCTTCGATGCCGACCGAGACAGACTCTTCCCCATAGTTGAGCGTGATCAAGCTCGCTGCGAGCAGTCTCATTGCAGTGGTCCTTCCACATTTGCGGGGTACGACATCAGCCACCAAGCGACGAGCGCGGCGCAGAGCACAGTCAAGGCGCTGGCGAGAAACACGAGGTTCAGCTTCGCTCCGGTCGCAATCAGGCCAAGCGCGGGACTCGCGAGTCCCTGGGCGAGGTCGAGAAAAGCGGTGTAGGCGCCCATGGCCAGACCACGGCTCTGTACCGGCACGCGGCGCACCGCTTCGACGCCGAAGCCGGGATAGACCAGCGAGAAACCGAAGCCGGTGAGCGCGGCTCCCGCCAAGGCCATCTCGGGCCGAACGGCCAGCCAGATCAGCGCCTGACCGATGACCTCGATCAACGTACAGACCAGCGCGACCCTCGCCCCGCCGATCACATCGGCCACATGGCTGAAGAACAAGCGCGCAAGGATGAAAGCGACTGCATAGGCCGTGTAGGCGAGCCATCCGTTGGCCCAGCCTCGATATGCGAACAGCAGCGCGACGAACGTGGTCACCGCGCCGAAGCCCACGCTGCCAAGGGCCGAGCCAAGGCCCGGCACCCATACGGCACCAAGCACCTTGGCGAATGAGAAGCGCGCGTGCTGCACCTGACCGACCGCGGGAATTTGCGCGACGAGCAGCAGCGTCAGCAGCGGAGCCGATGCGGTAGCGATCGCAATCGCCGCAAAGCCATAAGCGGCGTAGAGCGCCGCGCCGGTCGGCGCACCGATCGCAAAGGCGGCGAACATTGCCGAACCCACCCAGGCGATGACCTTGCCCGTGCTGCTGGCCTCGGCGAGCGCCAATCCCCAACTCACCGCGGCCGTGATGATGAAGCTCTCCGCTCCGCCGAGCACACCGCGCCCCAGCAGGAGAATTGCGACCGAGGTCAGCGGAGCCGTGGTGAAGCCGAGCGAGAGCAGATACAGGAGCCCGGCGACCGTGGCCGCCAGCAGACCGATGACCACGCCGCGTTTGGCTCCCCGACTATCCGAGAAGTGGCCCGCCCAAGGTCGGGTGACGAGCGACGCCGCGAACTGACTGCCCGCAACGAGACCGACCACGAAGGTGCCCAGCCCCAATCCATTGTGGACGTGGAGCGGAAGGACCGGCATCGCAACGCCGATGACGAGAAAGGCGACGAAGACGACCCCCATGATCGGCAGCAACGTCGCTGCGAAGCGAGGGGCCGCGGCGGGCTCCTGCATGCCCATTACCGACATGGCGAATTCAAAGCTCCTGCCGGGTTTCGTCCGGCGGCTTTGCAGAACCCGCGGCTTGCTCCCATCTCGTTGCTTTCGGTCATCGGTCTTGGCCCGTCAATGAGACGGCATGGCCGCCTGATGGCTGATCCAAACCTAGGGCTTCCGCCGTCACTCGATTAGGTGATAAATTCCGCATGTAGTCATTAGAGTAGCTTATCAATGCATCGAGACGACGCGAGCGATCTCCTCGCCTTCCTCGCGGTCGCGAGGGAACGCAGCTTCACGCGAGCTGCGGCGCAGCTCGGCATGACGCAGTCCGCGCTCAGCCAGATCATCCGGAATCTCGAAGAGCGACTTGGCGTCAGGCTCCTGAATCGGACGACACGCAGCGTCACGCCCACTCAGGCTGGAGAACGCCTGTTCGTGAGCATCGGACCCAAGTTCAACGAGATGGACCTGGAACTTGCTGCGCTCAGCGAACTCCGCGAAAAACCGGCCGGGACCGTTCGCCTCACGGCGACGGAGTATGCCGCGGCAGAGATATTGCTGCCCGCGCTTGGGAAGATCTTGCCGAAATACCCCGACATCCACGTCGAGGTGATCATCGATTACGGGCTCACCAACATCGTTGCTCAACAGGTCGACGCGGGTATTCGTCCCGGCGAACTCGTTGCCAAGGATATGATCGCCGTTAGGGTCAGCCCCGACCTACGGATGGCGGTCGTGGGCTCGCCTTCCTACTTCGCCGAGCGCAAGCGGCCCAAGGCGCCGCAGGATCTGACCAGCCACAACTGCCTCAACCTTCGCCTGCCGACACACGGCGGCAGCCTCTACGCATGGGAGTTCGAAAAGAACGGGCGCGAGCTCAATGTGCGCGTCGAAGGCCAGCTTGTGTTCAACAGCGCAGGCTTGCTCCTGGAAGGTGCGCTCAAGGGCCTCGGCCTCGCCTACCTGACCGAGGGCCATGTGCAACCTCACATCTCGCAAGGACGCCTGGCGCGAGTCCTCTCGGACTGGTGTCCGCCGTTCTCGGGATATCACCTCTACTATCCCAGCCGCCGCCAACTCTCGCCGGCCTTCTCGATGTTGGTCGAAGCTCTTCGATATCGCGGGAAATAGCGAGAATCCCAGTGACAAGCTCACCTGGGCGGGAGATCCCCGAAGACCTCGACCAGGCGAAAACGCTCGCACATCAGCATCATGTCCTCGCTGAATCGTTCGAGCCGGCCGAAAAAGGCCCGATGGGCGCTGCGCCAATAGGCCAGGCTCCGGTCGCCCTCTCCCTCATCAAACGCAAAATCGGCCTCAACGTCATTGAAGCGCCGATATGTGACCTCGGTGGTTTCGATGACACAGCGCGGTTCTCCGTGTCCATCGAGCACGACCCAGCGCTCACCGGGCGTAGAGGTGTTCGGCTCGTCCTCTGTGCTGCAAGTCGCGGTCTTGATTCCCTTCATGACAAGTTCAAGTAGTTCATCTGCGAGCGCGGGACTGTCGCCGAAGGCGAACGTTCGGAGATGTTGATACCGTTCGGGGATCAGCTCGTTCATGGTTTTCCACCTGCCCTCATCGGGTGCCATCACGACATTCGGCACACGTCCGGATGCAGAAGGGGCGCGTCCTTCACCCAGACCTTGGCCCCCTCAGACCCGGAGACCGCACGCAGCGCTTCGCCAGCCGGCAAGCGGATCCAGGCTTGGGACGTCAGCGCCTGATCGCCGATCGACAAGCTCCCCGCGAGGACGAGCGCTTCGAGCCCACGCGGGTTCTCGATCGTGATCGTCCTGCCCGGCACCCAGCTCTCGATGCGCACGTTTTCGAAGCCGTCGTCGAACAGTTCGATCGCGCTCGTCGCGCCCGATCTCGGGGCCAGAGGACGACCTTCCGCAGGCCGTCGCACGATCTGGTCGCGATCGCCGTCCCGGAATTGCCAGAGACGAACGAAGATCGTGCAGCCGTCCTTCGATGCGGGAACGTGCGAGGTCCCGGGCGGATTGCGGTAGTAGCTGCCCGCCGGGTAGTCGCCGTGTTCGTCCTGGAAGACGCCATCGAGAACGACGACCTCCTCGCCGCCGCCGTGGGTGTGGCGAGGGAATGCGCTATCCGGCGCATATCGCACGATAGAGGTGGCACGCGCCACCTCGTCGCCGATGCGGAACAGCATGCGCCGCTCGACGCCGGGGGACGGGCTTGGCTTCCACGGCAGCTGTGCGGCGTGAACGATAACCGGAACCGTCAGATCATCATTGATGCGCATTGCGTTGCTCCGTCATGGTCAACACCATTCTGAAATTTGCCTGGCCGGACCTCATCCGCGCGACCGCCTCCGCGGCTCTCTCCAAGGACACGATCTCGATGCGCGGACGGACGCCCGCGAGCACACTGAAATCCAGCGTCTTTTCGTTCTCGAAGGGCGTGCCAGTGATCGATCCCAATATACTACGCTCGCCCACCACCAGATGTCCCGTAGATACCGGCAGCGGATCCCGTCCCGCCCCCAGCAGCACCAATCGTCCCTGCGGAGCGAGAGCGCCCATGAGCGCTGCGACCGCCTGAACATCGCTTATGGTGGTGACGATCGCTTTCGCGCCGCCCAAGCTCTGCAGACGGGCGAGCGCATCGTCCTCTTTCGAGTCGATGTAGACATGGCTCCCAGGCCGAGGGCATCATTCGCGATATCCGCGCCGCGTCCGACAGCCACGACCCTGAAACCCATCTTCCTGGCGTACTGAAGTGCGAGATGTCCCAGCCCGCCGATCCCCTGCACGACCACGGTGTCGCCGGCTTCCGCACCCGACTTCTTGAGCGCGTTGAACGTCGCAATGCCCGCGCAGAGCAGCGGTGCGGCCTCTTCGGAGCTCAGTTCGTCCGGAATCGAGACCAGCCCGGTCGCGCGCGCAATCATCATCTCCGCGTAGCCTCCGTCGCAGGATGATCCGACGAAGGGCTGCTTGGAACAGAGCTGGAATTCGCCCCGGCGGCACTGGACGCATTCGTTGCAATGGCCTCCGAGCCTTCCGACACCAACCCTTTGACCCATTCTCCAGATCGACGGCGTTGCTGGGCCCAGTGCCACGATGCGCCCCACCACTTCATGACCGGGAACGCGCGGCGGGTGCAGAGCCGGATCGGCGCGGTCGATGTCGGCAGCATCCGCGCCGCAGACGCCGCAGGCCTCGACCGCGATCAGCACTTCGCCCGGGCCGGGCGAAGGCATCTCGCGTTCCGCGATTTCGAGCCTGCCGGCCTTCGCGACCTGAACGACGCGATAGGATCGCTTCATATCCTTACCTCCGATGGTCGTCTTCAGATGATTGCGCCGGACGAGGCCCGACCTGAGGGCGCGGTGCGCGCAAGCGCGCGATCAAGGACGCGGCGGCGCCTTCCGCCGCGTTCACGGCGCCGGCAAGATAGCCAGGCTCGCGAACGCTTGTCTCGCTTCCGGCCAGAACGATCTGATCACGCCAGCGTTCCCCGACCCATGGGCGCCGATCCGCAACGGGATGCCCCGCCGCGGTTCGGTCCCGGTTCGTCGCCGTAAGGGGATCGGTCGCCCAATCCTTGATGAGCGTCGCCCGCGGCTCGGCGGCCTCCGGGCCGAACAGAAGAGCCAATTGCAGGACGCACGACGCCACGATCGCATCCTTACCCTGCGATGCGCGGTCTTCGCCGGACAAGCCGAGAAAGCCGAACAGAGCAGCCTTTCCCGAGGCGGTCGTGGCATCGTGGATTTCGACGAGCGGGCCCGCCATGCTCTGCGCCGTGCCCGACAGACCCTTCTCGCGCCAGAACGGTCGGTCGTACACCGCGAAGAACTTCGCATGCGGAGCCATCCACGTCGGCGTATTGCGCCAGCGCCGCGCCGACGCTTCGTCGATGCCAGGCGTAAAAGAGACGGTCGCCTCGAGCAGCCGCGGCGGCAGCGCGAAGACGATCTGCGACGACCGATCCGTCCGTTCGGCGCCGTTCGCGTCGACGAAGCTCAGCTCGACCTCATCGCCATCCAGCCTCGCGGCTGTGGCTCGGGCGCCGAGCTCGATGCTCCCCTCCGGAAGACCGGCGGCGAGCGCCGTTACGATCGATGCCGTGCCGCCGACGACCCGCATGGACACAGGCGGCTGGCCTATTCCTCCGAAGCGTTGGGGAGCTTCGCGCGAGAAGCGATGGAAGAGGACGTCACCATCACTCTGCTGAGCGAAGCTTGCGAGACCGAGACTTTCGACCAACCGGCCCAACGACGGCTGCATGTCGGGCCAGAACCAGGACGGACCGAGATCGAAACCGTCGCCCGCAGGCAGGCCCTTCTCGTCCACCGAAAGGATGCGTCCCCCGAGCCGCAATCGCGCTTCGAGCAGACGAAAATCGAGACCCGCACGGTGGATCAGATGGGCCACGGTCAGACCGGCGAGGCCTCCTCCGACGATCAGAACGGCGCGATCCGACGACGACACGCTGAGCACCCGAAAAATTGAAACGCCGACCGAAGGTGTTCGAAAGGCGACGCCTCCGCAAACGGGAAGATCTTGGCGGGCAGAAAAGAAAATCTTTAGCGTGGATCAGCACCACCACCAACAGAGCGGTAGCCGTATGTGCCCGTATTCCGGATTATCATTGACAGACGCCTAGCTCATCCCAAATGTAAGCTAGTCTGGTCTAAAAAAGAAAATCTTCTCGCCATGAGATCGCCCGTCTATCTGAATGCGATGCGCGCCTTCGAGGCGAGTGCCAGGCACGAGGGCTTTTCGGCCGCCGCCTCGGAGCTCAACGTGACGCCCGCGGCCGTCGGACAACTCGTGCGCAGTCTCGAGGAGTGGCTCGGCACTCCCTTGTTTCATCGGAGCACCAGCGGGCGGGCGCGGCTCGTCGCAACCGAGATCGCTCAGCGCGCGCTGCCGGACATACGCGCCGGGTTCGACCGGTTGAGCCTGGGCCTCGAGCGGCTCAAGGAGGGATCGGCGAGCGGCGTTCTGACCGTGACGGTCAGCCCGGCCTTCGCGGCCAAGTGGCTGTTGCCGCGCATCGACCGCTTCCAGGCCTCGTGGCCGGATACCGACGTCCGGCTCGATACCAATCTCAAGCTGCTGGATTACGCCGCCCAAGGCATCGACATCGGGGTGCGCTATGGCGCCGGGGTTTGGCCCGGGCTGACGGCGCAAAAGCTGATGGACGAGGAGATATATCCGGTCTGCTCACCAATGCTCCTGCGTCGGAGGCGATTGCGCACACCAGCCGATCTGGCCGGTCAAATGCTCATCCATGATGTGTCAGTGGATTCTCGCGCCGGGTTCGCGACATGGAGCACTTGGCTCAAACAGGCGGATGCGCCGGATGTCGCAACGAAACGGGGCTTGCGGATCAACAATTCGGCGGCAGTGCTGCAGGCGGCGATCGACGGACATGGCGTAGCGTTGGCGCGCAGCATCATGGCGCGCGACGATGTGGCGGCAGGCCGGCTGGTGCGGCTTTTTCCCAAGATCGCGCTGGCATCGGCGCTCGCATATTACGTCGTCTATCGTCCTGAGTGCGCCGCGCTGCCGAGGCTGGTGGCCTTCCGAGACTGGCTGCTTGGCGAGGCATCGAAGGTAGGCCCTTCTTGCGGCGAGCAGGCGCGCGTTCAAGACACAGGGGAATGATCCCTTACCGATTGTTGTGGCATCGCTCGGACTGTCTGGAGCATTTTCCGGCAAGGAACGCCGGTTCCAGGCAAGAGCTTGCCCCATTGCTCCTGTAAAACGTGGCTCGCATCAGGAGAGCGTGAGGACGGCCTTCATCACCTCACGCTTGCGAAATGCTGAGGAGACGCACCATGAAGATTGTCGTGATCGGCGGAACCGGATTGATCGGATCCAAGCTCGTGGCGAAGCTCAAGCAGCAGGGTCACGAGGCGGCAGCAGCCTCGCCAAAATCGGGCGTGAACGCCGTGACCGGGGAAGGCCTCGCCGCGGCGCTGGCGGGCGCGGATGTCGTCATCGACGTCGCCAACGCGCCGTCCTGGGAGCCTGCCGCCGTGCTCGAATTCTTCGAGCGCTCGAGCAAAAATCTCGGCGCGACGGAGGCCGCCGCGGGCGTCAAGCATCACGTCGCGCTGTCGATCGTGGGAACCGAGCGGTCGCCCGACATTGCCTATTTTCGTGCCAAGCTCGCCCAGGAGACCATCGTCAAGGCATCTTCCGTCCCCTACTCGATCGTCCGGGCCACCCAGTTCTTTGAATTCCTCGGCGCCATTGCCGAAATGGGGGCCGTCGGAAGCAATATCGTCGTTCCCTCCGCGCAGTTTCAGCCGATCGCTGCGGACGACGTGGTCGATTGCCTCGCGGAGGTCGCAACGGCGCGGCCGCTCAACGGCACGATCGATATCGCGGGACCCGAGAAGGCGCCCTTCAATGAGTTCGTTGCGCGCCGTCTGAAAGCGTCCGGCGACAGCCGTCCAGTGGTCGGAGATCCAAGCGCACAGTATTACGGCGCTCCCATCAGCGACACCTCGCTGAACCCGCTCGGCGAGGCGCGGCTCGGAAAGACGCCGCTCGCAACATGGCTCGCGAGACTCTGAGGAACCGCCATCCTGTATTCACCCAAGGGAAATGAAGGGATCCCCATGCGCAGATTGCTGATCGCGGCGGCGATTTACGCCGCAACTTTCCTGACGGCTCATGCAGCCGAGACGCAGCCGGCAGCGAAAGCGGCCAAAGTGACCGTCGTGTTCGACCAGGCACTGCCAAATGTCCCGGGCAAGAGCATGAAGGGCATACTGGTCGAGTATGGTCCCGGAGGCTTCTCACCGGCCCACATTCATGCGCGCTCTGCGTTCATCTACGCGACCGTGCTGGAAGGGGCCATCCGCAGTCAGGTCAATGACGAGCCCGCCAAGGTCTTTCACAAGGGAGAGAACTTCTCCGAAAAGCCCGGCGACCGCCATGCCGTCAGCGCCAATGCCAGCGATACCGAGCCCGCGAAGCTGCTTGCCGTCTTCGTGGTGGATACGGACGACAAGGAGCTGACGACGCCGATCGCAAAGTAGCGCCGGATCCGCGTGCGGCGGCCCGACGCTCGCTGCTATGATCCCGGGCCTTCAACGAACGCGACCGGCGTCCCCTTCGAGACTCTACCGGCGACACGTTCGGCGTCCCAATTGGTGAGACGCACGCAGCCGTGCGATTGCGCCTTGGAGATCTTCCCCGGCGAAGGCGTACCGTGAATGCCGTAGCCTTCGGCCGACAGGTTGATCCAGACCGTGCCAACCGGATTGTTCGGACCGGGCCTGATCTTGAAGGGCTTGCGGGAACGCACGTCCTTGAAGTGATAGGCGGGATTGTAGCGGTAGGTCGGATTTTTGCTGATCTCCGTCACCTTCAGCGTGCCCGAAGGCGACGGCTTTTCTTCGCTTCCGACGGTCGCCGGATAGAAGCCGATCAGAGCATTCGACTTGTCGAACAGCTTCACCGTCTGCCGGCTCTTGTCGATCTCGACCCTGTCGGCCTTGGCCGTCGCACCGCCTTCCCCGCTGCCGATGTCCACGACGAGGATGGTGTCGCCGGCGCGATCGAAGCGGCGCCCGGGGTTGAGCGTCGCCAACAGCTGCTCGCTCATGTGAAATCTCTCGGCCAAGCCTTCGCGCGGACTGGTGAAGGCGAGCTTCGGGATGTCCTTCATGTCCTCCATCTTCGACGGAAGCTTTTTCAGGAACGGACCCGCGACGTCCTGCTCGGTGATGGTGTATGTCGCCGTCAGCGGCCGGTCGTCCCCGCTCAACGCCCTCCAGACGTCCTCGGTCAGAACGTCCGAGCTCGGACGCTGCTGGGCTTCCGCATAGGCGCGCAGCGCCTTCCTGGCGTTCTCCCCGAACTTGCCGTCGATCTCACCTGCCGAGAAGTGCGCCCTGTCCAGGAGCACCTGCAGCCGAACGCCTGCCGGCGTCGGCTTCTCGTTCGACAGAGTCTTCTTCGATGGTTGGGCGGAGTTGATGGCGTCCGCATTCATCTCGGCAGCGGACGCCGGCGCGGCTGTCAGGGCGAAGACCAGAAAGAAACAGACCTGCCCCGCTTTCGTGAGCGACATCGCCGCCTCCTTCCGCGGGAGGGCAACTCGTCTCGGCGGCGGAAGTTTCCAGTTTTTTCCGAAAAGCTCGAAAGCTGGGAGGCGGGCCGGCGCAGACGTCACGCGCCCCTTCTTGCATCCCTCAGGCGTCGCGACGAGCGGCCATCTCCGCTGCGAGCAGCAGCGCGGCGCGGCTCGCGCCGATCGATGCGGTCCCCTGTCCTGCGATGTCGTAGGCGGTGCCGTGCGCCGGCGTGCAGATCGGGAACGGAAAGCCGCCGAGCAGGGTCACGCCGCGGTCGAAGCCCATCAGCTTCATCGCGATCTGCCCCTGGTCGTGATACATCGTCAGCACCGCATCGAAGGCGCTGTTCTTCGCGCGCAGAAACACGGTGTCGGCGGGAAACGGCCCCTCGGCGGCGATGCCCTCGCGCTGGCCTGCCGCGACCGCAGGCGCGATGATGTCGATCTCCTCGCGGCCGAAATTGCCACCATCACCCGCGTGCGGATTGAGCCCGGCGACCGCAATGCGCGGCCGCGCGAAGCCGGCGCCGCGCATGCAAGCATCGGTCAGCTTGAGCGCGCGGTGGATGCGCTCGCTGGACAGCCGCGACGCGACGTCCTTGAGCGGGATATGCGAGGTGACCCGCGCGTTCCAGAGATGGCCCAGCACGTTGAACTCGCTCGCCGCAGTCTTGAGCCCGGCGACCTCTGCGGAGAACGCGATCTCGTCGTCGTAGTCGGCACGGGCAAGGCGCATCGCCTGCTTGTTGAACGGCGTGAAGCAGACGGCATCGACGCGCCCGTCGCGGCCGAGTTCGAGCGCGTGCCGGTAGTTGGCCAGCGCGAACTTGCCGCCGGCAAGGCTTGCCGTTCCCCGCTCGACTTCGGCGGAATCAAGGTGGCCGAGATCGACGAACAGCGCCGCGCCGTCCGCTGCGCGAAAGTCGCCCCCCTGCTCCACCGTCTTTAGCGCAGGCGTGACGCCCGCGACACGCGCGCCCTCATCGAAGATGCGGCGGTCACCGATCACGACGAGCCGGCTGCGGGCGCGGATCTCGTCCTGCGCCACGAGCTTCGCCGTCAGCTCCGGACTGATGCCGGCGGGATCTCCCATTGCCAATGCAATCAGCGGCTTTGCAGTCATAGGATCACCTTCTCCTTCGCTGTCGTCTCTTTGGCGCGGGATGCCGGCTTGCGCCAGGGGCGCGCGAGCTGCAACGCGAGCGGGAGCAGCAACAGCGCGATGCCCGCGACGATCAGGCACGTCACCAGCTTGTTTGCAAAGAATATCCCGAGCGATCCCTTGGACATCAGCATCGACTGCCGGAACGCATCCTCGGCCTTGTCGCCGATGACGATCGCCAGCACGAGCGGCGCCAGCGGATAGAACAGCTTCTTGAAGAGATAGCCGACGATCCCGAAGCCGAGCATCATCACCACGTCGAGATAGGAGTTCGATACCGAATAGGCTCCGACGACGCAGATGATCACGATCAGGGGCGCGATGATCACGAACGGAATTCGCATCAAGGCGGCAAAGACCGGAACCGTGAGCAACACCAGCGCGACGGCGACGATGTTGCCGACATACATCGAGGCGATCAGGCCCCAGACGAAGTCCTTCTGGTCGACGAACAGCATCGGCCCGGGATTGAGTCCCCAGATCATCAGTCCGCCCATCATGACTGCCGCGGTAGCCGAGCCGGGAATGCCGAGCGAGAGCATTGGCAAGAGCGCGCTGGTGCCGGCGGCATGATCGGCCGTCTCCGGCGAGATGATGCCCTCGACCTCGCCGGTGCCAAAGTATCGGCCGCGGCGCGAGAAGCGCCGGGCGATGCCATAGCTCATGAAGGATGCCGCCGTCGGGCCACCCGGCGTGATCCCCATCCAGCAGCCGATCGCGGCGCTCCGCAGCAGCGCAACGCTATGCTGCGGCAGGCGGCCGACCGCGCGGAACACCTCGCCCCAATCAATCTTTGACGAGACCGCACGGGCATGAATCTCCTCCTCGACCGCAACCAGCAGCTCGCCGATGCCGAACAGGCCCATCACGGCCACGACAAAGCTCACGCCCTTGACCAGCTCGTCGATACCCATGGTGAGGCGAACGCTGCCGGAGACGGTGTCGATGCCGATGGCCGCGATCGCAAAGCCGATCGCCAGCGCCACGACGGTCTTGATCGGTGCCGCGCCCCCCATGCCGACGAAGCTGGCAAAGGCGAGGAAATAGACCGCGAAATATTCCGGCGGCCCGAAGGCGAGCGCGACCTGCGCCACCCAGGACGCGAGGAAGGTGATCAGGATGACGCCGATCAGGGCGCCGAACGCGGCCGAACCGAAGGCGGTGGCGAGCGCCGTGGTCGGCCGCCCGTCGCGTGCCATCGGATAGCCGTCGAAGGTGGTGGCGACCGACGACGGCTCGCCGGGAATGTTGAACAGGATCGAGGTCACGGAGCCGCCGAACAGCGCTCCCCAATACATGCTGGAGAGCAGAATGATTGCGGAGACCGGCTGCATGCCGAAGGTCAGCGGCAGCAGCAGCGACACGCCGTTCGGCGCACCGAGCCCCGGCAGCACGCCGACGAGAATGCCGAGCAGCACGCCGACCGCCATCAGGACCAGATGCGGCACGGTGACCGCGATGGTGAAGCCGTGCAGGAGTTCGGCGAGATTGTCCATCAACCTCTCCGTCAGAACCCGAACGCGGCAGCGAGCGCGCCGTGCGGCAAGCTCACCTGGAACATGCGCTCGAACACCACGTAGAGCGCGAGCGCCGTCGCCGCCGCCATCGCGAGCGCACGCGGCACGGTTTGGTGTCTCGGGATCGCAAGCACCGCGAAGACATACAGCGCCGAGGCGAGGTACATCCCGGCCAGCGGGATCGCGGCAACGAAAATCGCAGCCGGCACGAACAGGCCGGCAAGCCGACGCAGCTCGATCGGCGTGATGGCGATGGGAACGCTCGCGAGCGTTGTGGCCGGCAGGAGACCCCGCACCAGATTGTAGAGGCTCCCGAGCACGATGATGACACCGGTCAGGAACGGAAACGTGCCGGCGTCTACGCCCGCGCTCGACCAGCCGATGCCGTTGTCGAGGCTGGAGACGACCACGGCCGCACCGAAGCTGCCGGTGAGGACGGCGGTCGCAAGTTCAAGAGCACGGCGCGATATCATGGCGTGGTCCCCTTGAAGGCTGGGCTATCGCATGTGAGAGCGGGGAGCCGGCCGAACGTGCTCGGCCTGCATGGTTCGAGACGCCCGCTTTGGCGGGCTCCTCACCATGAGGGTCTGATATCTCGCCACGAAGCGCGACCTCATCCTGAGGGCCCGCCGCAGGCGGACGTCTCGAACGATGGCTGCAGGCGACCAGCCCGCGACGTTTTTCGTCATATGCCCTCGCCCTGCCATTGAAGGGGCTTTCCGCCTCACTTGACGAGCCAGCCCTGCTCGCCCGCGACCTGCTTGACGTGCTCGAGGTCCTCCTTGATGAACTTGTCGAACTCGGCACCGGTCAGGAACGTGTCGACCTGGGATGTCTTCTCGATGTAGTCCTTCCATTCCGGCGTCGCCTGCACCTTCTTCATGAGGTCGACATAGAACCCGGCCTGGTCCGGCGTGACCTTGCCGGGCAGCCACACTGTCCGCGGCTGCTCATATTGCTTGATGTCGAGGCCCTGCTCGACGCAGGTCGGAACGTCGCCCCAGCCTTCGGTCGCCGTGACCTTGGCGCCCTGCGGCAGCCGCTTCGGGCTGAAAACGCAAAGCGGACGCTGCGTTCCACCCCGCCATTGCCCGAGGCTTTCGCTGGGATTGTTGACGTGGGAGTCGAGGTGTCCGCCGGCGAGTTGTACCGCGGTCTCGGCGCCGCTCTTGAAGGGGATGTAGGTCAGCTTGACGTGGCCGGCCTTCTCGATCATGCGGGTCAGCACTTCATCGGTGTCTTTTGACTGCGCACCACCCATCTTGAATTCGCCGGATGCGGCGGCCTTGAGGTAATCGCCTGCGGTCTTGTAAGGCGCGTCCTGCTTGACCCAGAGCAGGAACTCGTCCTGCGCCATGGCCGCGATCGGGGTGAGATCGGTGTAGTTGAAGGCAACCTTGGACACAAGCGGCTGCTGCCAGGCGTTCGAGGTGCCGAAGATCACCTTGTAAGGGTCGCCCGCGGACGCCTTGCCGTAGACATAGCCTTCCGCGCCGCTGCCGCCGCCCTTGTTGACGACGACGATGGGCTGCTCCGTCAGCTTGTACTTGGTGATGATGTTCTGCACCGCGCGGGCGAGATTGTCGGTCCCGCCGCCCGGCCCGGCCGTAGCCACGAACTCGATCGGCTTTTGCGGTTGCCAGGCGCTGAGCGCCGGCATCGTGCCGGCGAGCACGGTCGCAGCCGAGAGCAGAAGTGTTGACGTCCGACCCATGATTTCCTCCACACGATTTCTGGTCTGTTGTTCTTGTGGTCGTATCGACGTCTGGTCAGACGCGTTCCTCGCGCCTCCCCGAAGCCGAAACGATTGCGCCTTCTTTTTCGAGCGCTTCGATTTGCGTTTGGTCCAACCCGTGCTCGGCGAGCACCTCGCGGGTATGCTCACCATAGACCGGCGCGCCGGAAAGGACTTTGCCCGGCGTCTTCGAAAACTTCACGGGAAGGCCGATCGTCTTCACCGGGCCGAGCGTGGAGTGGTCGACCTCGACGACCATCTCGCGCGCCAGGGTCTGCGGATCGCTCAGGGCTTCCAGCATGTCGTGCACGGGTCCGCACGGCACGCCCTTCTCTTCCAGCGCCGCGAGCCAATGCGAGCGAGATTTCGTGCGGAAGCGTTCGCTCAGGACGGCTTCGAGCTCTTTCAGATTCGCCATGCGGTCGCCGCCCGTGACGAAGCGCGGATCGGAGGCGAGCTCGGTTGCGCCGAGTGCTTCCAACATCAACAGCCAATGCTTCTTGTTGGCGCCGCCGACCACGAGCCAGCCGTCCGAGGCTTCAAACGCCTGATAAGGCGCGTTGAGCGGATGGGCCGAGCCCATCGCGCGCGGCGCGGTGCCCGCGGCAAGCGCGATCGTCGACTGCCAATAGGTCTGCACCAGGGCCGCC
The DNA here is from genome assembly GCF_000426265.1 of Bradyrhizobium sp. Cp5.3. Lineage (NCBI taxonomy): Bacteria > Pseudomonadati > Pseudomonadota > Alphaproteobacteria > Hyphomicrobiales > Nitrobacteraceae > Bradyrhizobium > Bradyrhizobium sp. Cp5.3. The sequence continues at coordinate 61,319 of NZ_AUFA01000017.1, forward strand.
TCATAGAGCGAGGTCTCGACCCACTGCCCTTCGCCGGTCTTGAGGCGATGCGTATAGGCGGCCAGGATGCCCATGCTCGCGAGCAGGCCGGCGGTGATGTCGGACAGCGGCGGCCCGCACTTCACGGGCGGACCATCGGGACGTTCACCGGTAAAACTCATGATGCCGCTCATGGCCTGCGCGACCAGGTCGAATCCGCGGCGGTGCTTGTAGGGCCCGGTGCGGCCAAAGCCCGACAGCGAGCAGTAGATCAGCGCCGGGAATTCCCTGTGCACCGCCTCGTAGCCGAAGCCGAGACGCTCCATCGCGCCCGGCGCAAAATTCTCGACCAGCACGTCGGCGCCCGCGATCAGCCGCCGCAGCACCTCTTTGCCGCCTTCGGTCTTCAGATCCAGCACGATGCCGCGTTTGTTGCGGTTCATCATCAGAAAGGACGCCGCCTCATCGCCGATCTTCGGCGGCACCGAATGGCGGGTGTCGTCGCCGTTCGGCCATTTCTCGATCTTGATGACGTCGGCGCCCATGTCAGCGAGCATCAAGGTGCAGGTCGGCCCCGCCATGACATGGGTGAGATCGACGACCTTGAGGCCGGCAAGCGGCCCCGAACGGCGGGAGGTGGATTGCGATCGGTCGCTTTGCATCGGCCAGCCCTATTGACCGCGCCACTGCGGCGCGCGCTTGTTGAGGAAAGCATCGAGCCCTTCGCGAAAATCCTGGCTCGTGTAGCACATCAGGATGAGGTCTTCGCCCTCGTCCCGCGAAAGGCGCTTCTGCAGGCGGGCCACCGCCTGCTTGGTCGCGTTCAGCGTCAGCGGCGCGTGACCGGCGAGCAGGCGGGCGACCTCATTGGCCCGTCTGTCGAGCGCCGGAAGATCGTCGACGACCTCGCCGAGCAGCCCGACGCTTGCGGCATCCATGGCGTCGAGGAGACGCGCGGTGAAGATCAGATCCTTGACGCGCGCGGCGCCAATCAGCGCGGTGAGACGGCTGACATTGGACATCGACAGGCAATTGCCGAGCGTCCGGGCGATGGGAAAACCGATGCGCGTGCTCTTGGTACCGATGCGCAGGTCGCAGGCTGCGGCGATGCCCGCCCCGCCGCCGGTGCAGAACCCGTTGATCGCCGCGATCGTCGGCACGCGGCACTGCTCGAGGGTGGTAAGCACGCGATCGATCCGGTTCTCGTAGTCGATGGCGTCCTGCGGCGTCTTGAACTCGCGGAACTGGTTGATGTCTGTGCCCGAGGCAAAGGCCTTGTCGCCTGCACCGCGCAGCACCAGCACCTTGATCGCATGATCGCTGTTGGCCTCTTCGCAAATCGCGGCGAGCCGCTCGTACATGGCGAAGGTGAAGGCATTGCGGGCCTGAGGGCGGTTGAAGGTGATCCGCCCGATGCCGTCCTGGCGTTCAAAAACGAGGTCTTCCGCCTCCACCTGCAGGTCCATTTCCTCACGTTCCCTTTTGTTTTTTGCATTTTTGAATGCAAAGGTTTGGATTTTCAAGCTGGAACTTCCGTTATTCGACCTATAAATTCATTTTTGAATGCAAATTGGAGCCTGATCCATGCTTCACGAGGAGGTCGTCGGCCGCATCCGCGCCATCCTGCTCGAGGGCGAAATCCCGCCGGGCGCGCGGATTCCCGAGCGCGAGCTGTGCGACCGGCTGCAGATCTCGCGCACACCGCTGCGCGAAGCGCTCAAGGTGCTCGCCGCCGAAGGCCTCGTGCAATTGCTGCCGCATCGCGGCTCGCGCGCGGCGAAGCTGACCGACAAGGACATGCGCGACCTGTTCGAGGTCTGCCAGGGTCTCGAAGCCCTCGCCGGCGAGCTCGCCTGCGAGCGGATCACTGACGCCGAGATCGACGAGATCGCCGCCGCCCATGCGGAGATGGTGCAGCATTATCGCGAGGGTGACCTGATCCAGTATTACCGCGGCAACCGCGCCATTCACGAGGCCATCGTCTCCGCGGCCGGAAATCCCGTGCTCACGGGGCTCTACGCCTCCGTGACCGCGCGCATTCGCCGCGCCCGCTACGTCACGCCGATGACGCCACAGCGCTGGGCACGCGCCGTCCAGGAGCACGAGGCGATCCTGAACGCGCTCCAGCGCCGCGACGGCGTCGGCCTATCCCACATCCTGCGCGCACATCTCCGCCACAAGCGCGAAGAGGTCTTGCAGGCGGGCTTTGCCGAAACGGAAGGAAGCGAGCCCACGCTGCGGATTGCGTGACGTACGAGTGCCCACAGCATTGGCCACGGTCTCTCCGACTACCGCAGCCTGCGCCCCCCTCACCGGAAGTCATGACGGCTTGTAAACCTGCACAGATCGGGCAATCCTGATCGTGGCAGGACAGGACCGCGCTACATGGCGATCGAGCTGCACGGCTACCAATACAGCGTCTATTCCTGGATCGCCCGGCTAGCGCTCCATGAAAAGGGCGTGGGGTATAATTGGGTCGAGGTAAATCCCTTCGCAGAGGATTGCCCCGCAAGCTATCTCACAACGCATCCCTTCAAGCGCGTGCCCGCATTTTCTCACGCAGGGTTTGTGCTTTACGAAACGGGCGCCATCACACGCTACGTGGATGAAGCTTTCAAAGGTCCCAAGCTTCAGCCCATGGAGCCGAAAGAGCGAGCGCGTTGCAATCAGATCATCTCGATCGTGGACAGCTACGCATACTGGCCTCTGGTGAGGCAAGTGTTCTCGCACCGGGTTTTCAGGCCGCTCATGAGACGACCGGCGGATGAGGGTGAGTTTCAACGAGGCCTCGAAGCGGCGCCAAGAGTGCTCGCGGCACTGGAGACAGCCGCTGCCGATGGGCACTATCTCTGCGGCAGTCAGCTGTCGCTGGCTGACATCCATCTGGCGCCGATGATCGGCTACTTTGTCTTGGCCGACGAGGGAAGAGCGCTTCTTCAGAAGCACCCAAGGCTCAAGGATTGGTGGTCAGAGTTCTCCAAGAGATCTGCGTTCGTGGCCACAACGCCGCGATTGCCGCAAGCCTAGCATCCCAGCCTGTCGGCAACGCCGCCAAAATCCCTGGCAACGATGTCCCAGTTACTGGTGGCCTCGAAGTCGACCTTTTGCAGCGGGCCGTATTCGGTCGGGCGTGCGACGAACGCGGTCTTGAGGCCGTTCTTCTGCGCGGCGGCGAGATCGCCGTTGTGGGCGGCGACCATCATCACCTCCCCCTGCTTGAGGCCGAGCAGGCGCGCGGCACCGAGATAGGTCTCGGCATCGGGCTTGTAGTGCTCGAACAGCTCGGCCGACATCACGAGGTCCCACGGCAGGCCGGCGAACTTCGCCATGTTGGTGAGCAGCGCGACGTTGCCGTTCGACAGCGGCGAGATCACGAATTTTGTTTTCAGCCGCGTCAGGCCGGCGACGCTATCGGGCCACGGATGCAGGCGGTGCCAGCCCTTGGTGAGGTAATCGAGATCGGCCTCGGTGAGGCCCTTGATCGCGAACTTGTCGACCAGCTTTTCCAAGGAGCGGCGATGCAGGTCGTCGAGGATGACATAGCCGCGCTCGGGATGTTTTCGCACGTCGTCCATCGACGCCATGTACATGCCGCGCCAGTCGTCGACCAAAGCGGTCCAGTCGGCGGAGATGCCGCGCTGCCTGCCCCACCACATGAAGTCGGCGATCAGGCTGGTGCGCCAGTCGACGACGGTGCCGAACACGTCGAACACCAGGGCCTTGACGGCGGACAGATCGGACATATGCGCTTCCCCTGTTCTTTTTGTCATTCCGGGGCGATGCGCAGCATCGAACCCGGAATCCAGAAGTTGTGGCGCGAGATTCCGGGCTCCCGCTTCGCGAGCCCCGGAATGACGTCAGAGCATCAGTCCAGGTGGAACTTCGCCAGCTCGCGATGCTCGGCCTTGATGTAGCGCACGGTGCCGGTCACCGAGCGCATCACCACCGTCTCGGTCTCGATCACGCCGTCCTTGCGGAACTTGACGCCTGACAGCAGCGAGCCCGTGGTGACGCCGGTCGCGGCGAACAGGCAGTCGCCCTTGGCCATGTCCTCGATGCCGTAGATCATCTTGGGATCGTTGACGCCCATCTTGGCGGCGCGCTCGCGCTTCTCCTCAGAATCCAGGATCAGGCGGCACTGCATCTGGCCGCCGATGCAGCGCAGCGCCACGGCGGCAAGCACGCCTTCCGGCGCTCCGCCGGTGCCGAGATACATGTCGACGCCGGTGTTGTCGGGATCGGCGCAGTGGATCACGCCGGCGACGTCGCCGTCGGTGATGAGGCGCACGGCGGCGCCGGTCGAGCGCACGCTGGTGATGATGTCGGCGTGGCGCGGACGGTCGAGCACGAGGACGGTGATGGCTTCCGGCGCGACGCCCTTGGCCTTGGCGAGGCTGCGGACGTTGTCGGCGGGCGAGGCATCGAGCTCGACCACGCCCTTGGCATAGCCTGGACCGATCGCGAGCTTCTGCATGTAGACGTCTGGCGCGTGCAGCAGCGTGCCGCCGTCGGCCATCGCCATGGTCGCGATCGCGCCCGGCATGTTCTTGGCGCAGAGCGTGGTGCCTTCGAGCGGGTCGACGGCGATATCGACCTGGGGGCCAGCCTTGATGCCGACCTGCTCGCCGATGAAGAGCATCGGCGCCTCGTCGCGCTCGCCCTCGCCGATCACGATGGTGCCCTCGATCGGCAGCTTGTTGAGCTCGCGCCGCATGGCGTCGACGGCGGCCTGGTCGGCTGCCTTCTCCTGCCCGTGACCGCGTAGCCGCGCGGCCGACACCGCCGCCCGCTCCGTCACGCGCACGATCTCCAGCGTGAGAATGCGCTCGAGCAACGCGTGCGGCGGGACTGAAATATGGGTCGACATCGGCTCACTCCTTCAAACAGTTCGGGACAGAAGTCTCTGTCCGTATCAACTCGCAACGCCCACGGTTCGTTCGAACCGACCTCATTCTTTGAGCATGATCTTTCCGGCAAACCGCTTCACACTTTGCCGGATCATGCCCTAGTTCTTCTCGATCCGGATGACCTGCGGCCGTCCGCTGATCACCTTGTCGCGCTGAACGGCGGCGAGCGCGCGGCGTACAGCGTCCTCATGGGTCGCATAGGTGATCAAGATGACGGGCACGGGCACAGCCTTGCCGCTCGTCGGCGCAACGCCGCCATTCGGATGGCGCTGCACGATCGACTCGATCGAAATCTTCTGCTCGGCGAGCCGGGTCGCAATGGCAGCCGCAGTGCCCGGAAAATCGCGCGCCAGGAGGCGAATGTAGTAGCCGCCCTCGTGCCGCTCCATCGGCGCCTTCTTGGTGTCGTGCAGATGCGAAACGGGCCGGCCGAACGGATTGGCGCGGATGCCGCGCGCGACATCGGCGATGTCGGCGACAACCGCCGATGCGGTCGCTGCTCCACCGGCGCCGGGGCCGACCAACGTAATCGGCGGAATCCCCTCGCCGTCGATGGTGACCGCATTGGTAACGCCCATCACCTGCGCGATCGAGGAGGATTTCGGTACCATAGTCGGATGCACGCGCTGCTCGATGCCCTTGGCGGTGCGAACCGCAACGCCGAGCAGCTTGACGCGGTAGCCAAGATCGGCAGCCGCGCGCAAATCCTCCGGCGCGATGGACGAGATACCTTCGACATACACCGCGCTTTGAGCAACTTTCGTGCCGAAGGCGAGGCTCGCGAGAATGGCGAGCTTCTGCGCCGTGTCATGACCATCGACGTCAAAGGACGGATTGGCCTCGGCGTAGCCGAGCCGCTGCGCGTCCTTCAGGCATTCGGCGAAGGACAGGCCTTCCTGCTCCATCCGCGTCAGGATGTAGTTGCAGGTGCCGTTGAGGATACCGTAGACGCGGTTGATGCCTGTTCCGGCAAGCCCTTCGCGCAGCGTTTTGATGACAGGGATCGCAGCGCCGACCGCAGCCTCGAAATTCAGCGCGCCGCCGTGCTTTTCGGCTGATTTGGCGAGCTTGATGCCGTGCTTGGCGAGCAGCGCCTTGTTGGCGGTGACGACGGACTTGCCGGCGCCCAGCGCCGCATCGACCGCCGAAAGCGCGGGATCGCCCGCCCCGCCCATCAGCTCGACGAAGCAATCGACCTCGGGATGGGTCGCGAGCGCGATCGGATCCTTGGCCCATTCGACGCCGCGCAAATCGATGCCGCGCTTCTTCGCCTTCGAACGCGCGGTGACGGCGACGACGCGAATGCCGCGGCCGCTGCGGCCCGCGAGCACGCGAGACTGGGTTTCAATCAGGCGGACAACTTCGGCGCCCACAGTGCCGAGCCCCGCAATACCCACTTTCAGGGGTGCGACCATGACGCGAAAAAACCTGCCGGAGAGAACTAACGACGATTGGCGAGCGGAACGACGTTGTGCAACGTTTCGATGCCGCTTTCAAGGAAGCGGCGCACGCCGCGCGCGGCCTGCCTGATCCGTTGCTCGTTTTCCACCATGGCGATGCGGACATATCCTTCGCCATGCTCGCCGAAGCCGACGCCGGGGGAGACCGCGACGCCGGATTTCTCCACCATCAGGGTTGCGAACTCCATGCTGCCGACGCTGCGAAACGCTTCCGGCAGCGGCACCCAGGCGAACATCGAGGCTTCCGGCGGCGGAATGTCCCAGCCGGCGCGGCCGAACGACTCCACCAGCGCATCGCGGCGCTTGCGATAGGTGTCGCGCATCTCCTTGATGCAATCGTCGGGACCGTTGAGCGCCGCGGTCGCCGCGACCTGGACCGGCGTGAACGCGCCGTAGTCGAGGTAGGATTTGACGCGCGCGAGCGCGGCGATCACGCGCTCGTTGCCGACGGCAAAGCCCATGCGCCAGCCGGCCATCGAATAGGTCTTCGACATCGAGGTGAACTCGACCGTGACGTCCATCGCGCCCGGCACCTGCAGCACCGAGGGCGGCGGGTTCTGCTCGTCGAAATAGACCTCGGCGTAGGCGAGATCGGACAGGATCAGGATCTCGTGCTTCTTCGCGAATGCGACGAGGTCCTTGTAGAAGTCGAGGCTCGCGACATAGGCGGTCGGGTTCGAGGGGTAGCAGACGACGAGCGCCAGCGGCTTCGGGATCGAATGCACGATCGCCCGCTCCACCGCTTCGAAGAACTGCGGCGTCGGCTCCGACGGCACCGAGCGGATCACACCGCCCGCCATCAAAAAGCCGAAGGCATGAATCGGGTAGCTCGGGTTGGGACAGAGGATGACGTCGCCCGGCGCGGTGATCGCCTGGGCGACGTTGGCAAAGCCCTCTTTCGAGCCGAGCGTCGCCACCACCTGGGTGTCGGGATTGAGCTTCACGCCAAAGCGGCGGGCATAATAGGCGGCCTGGGCCCTGCGCAGCCCAGGGATGCCGCGCGAGGCGGAATAGCGGTCGGTACGCGGCTTGCCCAGAGTCTCCTTGAGCTTCTCCAGCACATGCGGCGGGGCCGGCAGGTCCGGGTTGCCCATGCCAAGGTCGATGATGTCGGCGCCGGCATTCCGTGCGGCCGCCTTGGCCCGGTTGACCTGTTCGAACACGTAAGGCGGCAGACGTCGAATGCGGTAAAATTCTTCCATGGCTCTCTGGGCTCCGGGCAACCGGTCAGGATAGAATCGAACGGCCTTCCAAGGACCATCGAAGAGGGATCCAGTTCCTGCGCGAAAATCACTCCAAATCAAACACTTAGAGCAATTTCCAGCATCAGGGGCTGAACTCCTTCACCCCAACTTTCGGCTGAATTGACATCTTTTAGCACGGACCGGCGGGCGCGCCAGCGATTACGTTGCAGCGCCTGACTCCGCGTTCCCTACTTGGCATCCTTGGCGGCAACGGCCTGGCGATCGCGCGCGGCGGCGAGCTCCGCCTCGATCTTGGCGCGCTTGTCGGGCGGAATGGTCGCCTGATCGCGGTCCGGCGGCAGGTCGTGCACCGGCAGATAAGCGCCGGGCTCCTTGGGATGCGCCTGCGCATCCGCGGGCGTCAGATCCGCGATCTGGCTGGAGCAGCCGGCAAGCGCCAGCGCCGCGATCAGCAGCGCCCCGCACGCAAGCCGCGTCTTTTGCAGGTCCCTCAACGCCAACACTTGGGAAATCCCCTATTCGTCCCAACGCCAGGCTGTCGGAGCTTTACCCGACAACCTGCCCAAGCTCAAACCATTGCTGCCCCAAATGGTGCGAGCGCGAAAACATCCGAGAGCCACCAACCCGCCAGGTGCGGTTTGATTGTGACGGAACCAAGAAATTTTGTCGCAGTGCAACACATCTTCGAGAGTGTTTAACGCCAAACATGCGAGCTTCGCGGTGACGAATACGGAATGAATCGTTACTGTCTTGCGCATGAGTACCCTTACGCCCGACACGCCTACGTCTGAAAAGAAGTTCGATGCGGAAGCCTTCGCGATGAACGTCGCGCGGGCGCTGGAGAGCAGCGGCAAGGCGCTTGCCGCTTACATCAAGCCGCGCGAGAGCGGCGAGGTGCAGGACCGACCGCCGACCGAACTCACCGAAGTCGTCAAGACCTTCACGTCGGTCGCCGAATATTGGCTGGCGGACAGCTCGCGCTCGTCCGATCTGCAGACCAAGCTCGCCAAGGACTACCTCGACCTCTGGGGCTCCGCGGTGCGGCGCATGGCCGGCCAGGAGGCCTCGCCCGCAATCGCGCCCTCACCGCGCGACAAGCGCTTTGCCGATCCGGAATGGAAGTCGAACCAGTTTTTCGACTTCGTGATGCAGCTCTATCTGCTCACGACCAGATGGGCGCAGGAACTGGTGCACGATGCCGACGGGCTCGATCCGCACACCCGCCGCAAGGCCGAGTTCTACGTGCAGCAGGTCACCAACGCGCTGTCGCCGTCGAACTTCGTGCTGACCAATCCGGAGGTGCTGCGCGAGACGGTCGCAAGCAACGGCGAAAATCTTGCGCGCGGCCTGAAGATGCTGGCCGAGGACATCGCAGCCGGCAAGGGCATGCTCAAGATCCGCCAGTCCAATCCGGACAATCTCGTTGTCGGCGTCAACATGGCGACGACGCCGGGCAAGGTGATCTACCAGAACGAGATGATGCAGCTGATCCAGTATTCGCCGACGACGGAGAAGGTGCTGCGCACCCCGCTCCTGATCGTGCCGCCCTGGATCAACAAGTTCTACATTCTCGATCTCAAGCCGGAAAAATCCTACATCAAGTGGTGCGTCGATCAGGGCATCACCGTGTTCGTGATCTCATGGGTCAATCCCGACAAGCGGCTCGGCAACAAGAGCTGGGAAGACTACATGAAGGAAGGCCCGCTCACGGCGATGGACGTGATCGAGAAGGCCACCGGCGAGATGAAGGTGCATACCGCGGGCTATTGCGTCGGCGGCACGATGCTCGCCACCACGCTCGCCTGGCTCGCCGAGAAGCGTCGCCAGCGCGTGAGCTCGGCGACGTTCTTCGCCGCGCAGGTCGACTTCACCCATGCCGGCGATCTCCTCGTCTTCGTCGACGAGGAGCAGATCGCGGCGCTCGAGCACGACATGCGGGCGGCCGGCGTGCTCGAAGGCTCCAAGATGGCCATGGCCTTCAACATGCTGCGCTCCAACGACCTGATCTGGTCCTATGTCGTCAGCAACTACCTGAAGGGCCAGCAGCCGAGCGCGTTCGACCTCCTGCACTGGAATTCCGATGCCACGCGGATGACCCAGGCGAACCATTCCTACTATTTGCGCAACTGCTATCTGGAGAACCGGCTGTCGACCGGCACGATGGTGCTCGACAACACCCTGCTCGATCTCTCCAAGGTCAAGGTGCCCGTCTACAACCTTGCCACCCGCGAGGACCACATCGCGCCGGCCGAGTCGGTGCTCTACGGCTCGCAGTTCTTTGGTGGCCCGGTGAAATATGTGCTGTCCGGCTCGGGTCACATTGCCGGCGTCGTGAACCCGCCGGCCTCGAACAAGTACCAGTACTGGACCAACGAGAACATCAAGGACGTCAACGTTGCCCAGTGGATGAAGGATGCGGAGGAGCACAAGGGCTCCTGGTGGCCGGACTGGCGCGAATGGCTGGGCGGGCTCGATCCGGAGGAAGTCCCGGCGCGTGCGGTCGGCGGCAACGGCCTCGCCCCGATCGAGGATGCGCCCGGCAGTTATGTCCGCGTTCGCGCATAGCGGAATCTCTCGCGCTTTTGTATAAGCTTTCTTCTCGGACAGCGAGCAGAGGGACTGGTTATGACGCGCGAATTGTTCTGGCTGACACTGACGGTGATCCTGACCGGCATTCTCTGGATCCCCTACATCATCAACCGCTGCCAGGTTCGCGGCCTCGGCGGCGCCATGGCCAATCCCTCGCGCGGTGACAAGCCGCATGCGGAATGGGCGAACCGGCTGATGTTCGCGCATGACAATGCGGTCGAGAACCTCGTGATCTTCGCGCCGCTGGTGCTGATCCTGAACGCGATCGACTATTCCACGAAATGGACCGTGCTCGCCTGCGCCGTCTATTTCTGGGCCCGCGTCGCCCATCTGATCGTCTATTCGCTCGGCCTGCCGGTGTTCCGCACCCTCGCCTTCACCGTCGGCTTCCTCGCGCAGGCCGTGCTGGCGCTGGCGATCTTCAAGGTACTTTGAGCGCGCATCCGGGGCGTAGCGTAGCGGCGCGTTCGGAGCATGCATGCCGGCAAGCACCGAGGTCTGGATGCATACAGAGTCCAACCGGGACTTCCTCCAATTCCATGACCTGCGGCCGGACACTGTCCTGTCCATCATCGAACGCGCGCAAGTCCTCGCAGCGGCATGGAATGACCGCGCCATGCCGCAAAACCTCGCTGGCAAACGCGTGGCGCTGATCGTCGACGACGGTGGATGGCGGAATACGGCGGCGTTCGATCTTGGCATCCAGGCGATGGGCGGCATCTGCGTGCAGCCGCCGATCAAATTCAATGTCCGTGAAGCAACGGCGGACCTCGCCAGATATCTCGACAATTGGTTCGACGTCCTGGTGGTGCGCACTTGGGAGCTAGCGGTCCTGCAAGAGCTCGCATCGCGCGCCGACGCGCCGGTCGTCAACGCGAGAACGCGATCAAACCACCCCTGCGAAACGCTCGGCGATCTCGCCTACGTCAGGCACAAGAGAGCACATCTCGACGGCCTCAAGGTCGTCGGCGTAGCGCCCGATGACAACATCCTCCGCTCCTGGGTCGAGGCGTCCATCGCGCTTCCGATCAGCGTGACCCAGGCCTATCCGGCGGACTGGCATATCAGGGACATGGCAAGTCCGAACTTCACCGCAACGACCCGGCTGGACGCCTTGTTCGATGCGGACGTCATCATCACCGACTGCTGGCCCGATGGGGTGCGCGAAGATCAAGTCGAGGACTACCGGATTTCGGCCTCGATCCTGGACCGGTGCCGTCCCGACGTGATTTTTCTGCCCTGCCCGCCCGTCACCAGAGGTCAGGAGGTCAGCACTGACGCGATGTCGCATCCGGCGTGCCAGAGCCCGCCCGCGAAGGCGTATCTCCTGCATGCGCAGAACGCCCTGCTCGAATGGGTCGTCGCATAGTTCCCTCGACGCCCAGGGTAATCGCATGTGACGCGAGAGCTTTGGGCGCTGAAGCCTCCACAGCGTCATGGCCGGGCTTGTCCCGGCCATCCACGCCTTGCCCCGCGGCACACTAAGAACGTGGATGCCCGGGACAAGCCCGGGCATGACGACCTCTCGTGATCGTTCATATGCGATGGCCCCGCCTCGACGCCGGGCTCCGTCGGCTCAAAGTACTGAGAGACGTAGGTCACGCAGGTGTCGTCTCGTGTCCCGGCTCTGCAGCGCACCGCACTGGACGATGCTTCGCATCGCCAGGGAAGCGCGCGCTGCGCTGCGTCCGGGGCACGAGAGGAGCCTACTCCTCCGGCAGGCCCAGCATCAGCCGCATGTTCTGCACGGCCGCACCCGAGGCGCCCTTGCCGAGATTGTCGAGCCGCGCGACCAGCACCGCCTGGTGATATTTGTCGCTGGCGAAGACGTAGAGCTCGAGCATGTTGGTCTCATTCAGCGCCTCCGGCTCGAGCCGGCCGCCCTTGGTCGCCTCGTTCTGAAGCGGCATCACCGAAACGTACTTTGAGCCGGCGTAGCGCTTTGCCATCGCGGCCTGAAGATCGGCGCCGCTCGGCTTGCCCGGCAGCGTGTCGAGCTGCAGCGGCACCGAGACCAGCATGCCCTGCCGGTAGTTGCCGACCGAGGGAATGAAGATCGGCCGCCGCGTCAGGTTCGAATAGAGCTGCATCTCCGGCAGATGCTTGTGCTCGAAGCCCAGGCCGTAGAGCTCGAAGGACGGCGCGCTGCCGTCCTCGAAGCTCGCGATCATCGACTTGCCGCCGCCGGAATAGCCGCTCACCGCATTGACGGTGACGGGATAATCCTGCGGCAAGAGGCCGGCATCGACGATCGGCCGCAGCAGCGCGATCGCGCCGGTCGGATAACAGCCGGGATTGGAGACCTTTTTCGCGGCCTTGATCTTGCCGGTCTGGTCCGGCGTCAGCTCGGGAAAGCCGTAAGCCCAGTCGGGCGCGACCCGGTACGCGGTCGAGGCGTCAAGCACCTTCGGCGCCGAGGCGCCCATGCTGTCGACGAGGGCGACCGTCTCCTTGGCGGCGTCATCGGGCAGGCAGAGGATAACGAGATCGACCTCCTCCATCAGCGCCTTCTTCGCCGCGGGATCCTTGCGCTTGTCGTCGGCGATGGTCTTCACCGTGACGTCGCTCTGGAGCTTGAGGCGCTCGTTGATGCCGAGCCCGGTCGTGCCGGAGCCGCCGTCGACGAAGACGGTGGCGGGCCTCATTGCCGCACCGGTGGTCGGTGCTTGCTTGGTGTCGGCGAGGCTCATGGCGCGCTCCTTTCGAGCATGTTCGTGTCGTCTGCAAAAACCTGATCAGTGAAGATTGGCGGCCGGCTCTGCCGCATCAAGTGTGAAATCTCTCTCGCGTCGGCATCGCCCTCGCCAAGCGCGTTTGCGACCGCCGCGAAATCGGCGTCCGATTTGTGCTGGTTGAGCTTGAAGCTGCCCTCGACCTCTTCAACCGTCATGACCAGACCAACGATCGCTTTCTTCATCGTCTCGCGCCGTCCGGCCGTCATCTTGGCCGACGTCCACGGCGGCTTCGGCAACAGCCAGCTCTCGAACTTGTCGCTGAGCACATCGATCTGCACCGACAGCTCATCATCCGACAACAACCGCACCGGGCCGCTCAGATGAACCGACTGGTAGAGCCAGGTCGGCACCTGGTCCGGCGAGACGTACCAGTCCGGCGATACATAGGCATCCGGGCCGCTCACCGCGAGCAGCCAGGACGACACTCCGTCCGCCAGCTTTACCAGCGGATTGTGACGAGCAACGTGAAAGGCCGCGTGCGGCGTGCCGTCGTCGGCGTAGGTCAGGTAGAACGGCAGCGCAGACGCGACCGGCTTGTGGCCGTCAAAGGCGCACATCGTGCCGAAGCCGCGCTCGTCCGCGAATTTGAGGCTCGCGGCGCGGTCCTGCTTGAAAAAGGGTGGCGTGTACATCGTGGTCTCCTGCTGGGCCTCCTCGGGGGAGCCGCCGGATCAGATCGCGCTGACAGGAGAGAGAATGCCGCGGATCGGGTCCAGCGGCAAAGACGATGATCTCAAACGCGATCGACCGCCCAAACCGCTAGGCTGCGGCGGCGGCGACGGGCGAACAGGATGGTCGCGGCGTTGATCATGGCGCGCGGCTATAAGCCCAGGCGCGGTTCCCGTCAAGGTTCAAGCCATCAGAAGAACCGCCAGATCCATTCCATGATCTTCGCGATCACATCGCCGAACATCAGCAGCACTGCCGCCCAGACCAGCGCCGAGACGAAGTTGGCGATCTGGAAACTCCAATAGGGCATCTCGAAGATGCCGGCGGCGAGCGGCACGGAGGCGCGTAAGGGGCCGAAGAAACGTCCGATGAAGATGCTGGGCACGCCCCAGCGGCGCACGAAGGCCTCGCCCTTGGGAAGCAGTTCCGGATAGCGCGACAAGGGCCACATCTGGGCGACCTGTTCCTTGTAGCGATAGCCGAACCAGTAGGAGACCCAATCGCCGAGGGCGGCCCCGAGGCCACCGGCAATCCAGACCGGATAGAAGCTGATGCCGCTGACCCCGATCAGCGCGCCGATCGCGACCAGAGCGCCCCAGGCCGGGATCAGGAGCGAGATGAAGGCCAGCGATTCCCCGAAGGCCAGCAGGAAGACGATCGGAGCGGCCCAGGCCTGGTGCACGCGCACGAAGTCGGTCAGTGCGTGCGCATACTGCTCCATTCCAGATAGCCTTCCCGCCCCATCAAGGTCAGATGGAAAAGACTGGTAAGCCAAGGGCTTGCGTGACATCAAGTCACAAAGCCCGGTTAGAAGCGGACGGGGGTGTCAAATTGCCGGGATTTGGTGGGCCTGCGGCGTAAAATCGCCGGGATTGGCTCGCAACCACACCGCCCGGTTCGCCCTGTGGTCACCTTTTCGGGCCAGCCGTGCCATAGTCAGGCCAACCGATTCGCCGCCCATGCGGCCCTCAAAACGCATCAAGATATATGTCCAAGCAGTTGAAAACGAAAGCAAAAGACGACCTGTTCGGTGGCGGCGAGGCAAAAAAGCCCGCGCCGGCGAAAACCGCCTCGCGGGCAAGCGGCGGCGAGGCCGAGTACACGGCCGCCGACATCGAGGTGCTGGAAGGCCTGGAGCCGGTCCGGCGCCGGCCCGGCATGTATATCGGCGGCACCGACGAGAAGGCCCTGCACCACCTCTTCGCCGAAGTCATCGACAACTCGATGGACGAGGCGCTGGCGGGACATGCGACCTTCATCGAGGTGGACTTGAGCGCTGACGGTTTCCTGACCGTCACCGACAACGGCCGCGGCATCCCGGTCGATCCGCATCCGAAATTCCCGAAGAAGTCGGCGCTCGAAGTCATCATGTGCACGCTGCACTCCGGCGGCAAGTTCGACTCCAAGGTCTACGAGACCTCCGGCGGTCTGCACGGCGTCGGCATCTCCGTGGTGAACGCCCTCTCCTCCCTTCTCGAGGTGGAAGTCGCGCGTAGCCAAAAACTCTATCGCATGACGTTCGAGCGCGGCCACCCGAAGGGTAAGATCGAGGATCTCGGCAAGGTCAACAACCGTCGCGGCACGCGCGTGAGATTCAAGCCGGACACCGACATCTTCGGCGCCAAGGCCGCGTTCAAGCCGCAGCGTCTGTTCAAGATGACGCGTTCGAAGGCCTATCTGTTCGGCGGCGTCGAGATCCGCTGGAATTGTGCGCCCGAGCTGCTCAAAGGCATCGAGGACGTGCCGGCGGAGGCGACGTTCCACTTCCCCGGCGGCCTGAAGGATTATCTCGCCGCTGCGATCCACGCCGACACGCTGGTGCATCCCGACATCTTCTCCGGCAAGTCCGGCCGCAACGGCGCGCACGGCGCCTGCGAATGGGCCGTGGCCTGGACTGCGGACGCCGATGGTTTTCTCTCGTCCTACACCAACACCGTGCCGACGCCCGACGGCGGTACGCACGAATCCGGCCTGCGCAGCGCGCTGTTGCGCGGCCTGAAGGATCACGCCGAGCGCGTCGGCCAGGGCAAGCGCGCAGCCTCCGTCACCTCCGAAGACGTGATGGTCGGTGCGGCCGTGATGCTCTCCGTGTTCGTGCGCGAGCCTGAATTCCAGGGCCAGACCAAGGATCGTCTGGCGACCGCCGAAGCGCAGCGCATCGTCGAACAGGCGATGAAGGATCCGTTCGACCACTGGCTCTCGGGCAATCCGAACATGGCCAACAGGCTGCTCGACTTCGTGATCGATCGCGCCGAGGAGCGCCTGCGCCGCCGCCAGGAAAAGGAGACCGCGCGGAAAACCGCCGGCAAGAAGCTGCGCCTCCCCGGCAAGCTCGCCGACTGCACCGACGCAGGCACGGAGGGCTCCGAGCTCTTCATCGTCGAGGGCGACTCGGCCGGCGGCAGCGCCAAGCAGGCGCGCGACCGCAAGACCCAGGCCGTGCTGCCGCTGCGCGGCAAGATCCTCAACGTCGCCTCCGCCGGCAAGGACAAGTTGACGGCGAACGCGCAGCTCTCCGATCTCGTGCAGGCGATCGGCTGCGGCCAGCTTGCACAGTATCGCGAAGAGGATCTGCGCTATCAGCGCATCATCATCATGACCGACGCCGACGTCGACGGCGCTCACATCGCTTCGCTGCTGATCACCTTCTTCTACCGGCAGATGCCGCGGCTGATCGATGAAGGCCACCTCTTCCTCGCGGTACCGCCGCTCTACAAGCTCACCCATGGCACGAAGTCGATCTACGCCCGTGACGACGCGCACAAGGAGGCGCTGATCAAGAGCGAGTTCAACGCCAACGCCAAGGTCGAGGTGAACCGCTTCAAAGGCCTTGGCGAGATGATGCCGGCGCAGCTTAAGGAAACCACCATGGACCCGGCCAAGCGGACCTTGCTGAAAGTGGTCCTGCTGGCCGATGACCGCGACACGACAGCGGATTCGGTGGAGCGCCTGATGGGTACCAAGGCCGAGGCCCGCTTCGCCTTCATCTCGGACAAGGCCGAATTCGCCAGCGAGGAGCTGCTGGACGTCTGAAGCGGCGACTTCCCCTCAAAAGCCCCGGCTCGGCCCGGGGCTTTTTTGCTCGCGGTGACGGCACTTGCTTCGTTCCAAAGATCCATGCGGTCAGCCAGGCCTCGGTTAATCCCGACACGCCGGACGCGCGCCGCGACTCGGCCAGCGACTCACAGGTGCCGAGGCCGAGGCAGGATTGCCTCCATTCCGGACGAAGCCGAGTTTGCTAACGGGAGGTTACTGGACACCGAATCCACAAACCCTTCCAATACACTGAAATTGCAATACTTTTCTGAATCTAGCAAGGACGCCGCAAATGGCCGCCGACGGGCGTTTTCCGGCGACTGTGCCTGCCCGGCAACAGCATTTTGGTCGGAACCGTCTATAGTCCGGGCATCAGATCACTCGGACTTCAGTGCGCTCGCGCCTGCCAAGCAGACCAAAGGTTGGGGATTTTAACATGAAGAAGATTTTGCTCGCTCTGACCGCGGTTGCGGCGATGACGGGTTCGGCCTCGGCGGCCGACCTCGCGGCCCGTCCGTATGTGAAGGCCCCGATGCCCGCTCCGGTTTACAACTGGACCGGCTTCTACGTCTTCGGCGGCGGCGGTGGCGGCCTCTCGAACTCCGACCAGTTCATCCAGACCACGACTGGCGCGGTTCCGCTCACCATCACCCAGCGTCAGGGTGGTTCGGGCTGGTTCGGCACCGTCGGTCTCGGCTACGACTGGCAGTTCAGCGGCACCTGGGTCGCCGGCGTGTTCGCTGACGGTCAGTTTGGCAGCATCCGCGCCACCGTGCAGGATCCGTTCGCACAGATCACCGCCAACCAGAAGCTGGAAGACTCCTGGGCCGCTGGTGTTCGCCTCGGCTGGCTGGTCGCTCCGAACGTTCTGTCCTACGTGAACGGCGGTTACTCCGGCGCCCACTTCGGCAGCGCCAACTTCACGACGCTGACCGGCGCGGACGCAGGCATCCACGTCAACGGCTTCAACCGCAACGGCTGGTTCATCGGCGGCGGCGTCGAGAACAGCCTGAACATCTTCGGCATCACCTCGCCCGGCTGGTTCATGAAGACCGAGTATCGTTCGGCCTTCTACAACACCAAGACCGAGACCGAGCTCAGCAACATCACCAACCTGCCGACCCCGGGTCGCGACATCCGCGCCAACAGCTGGAACCAGACGATCTCGACCTCGCTGGTCTACCGCTTCAACTGGACCGGTCCGGTTGTCGCGAAGTACTGATCCGGCCTAAATCGCCAGACGTCAAAGCCCCGGCATCGCCCGGGGCTTTTTCGTTGCGGCACTCAATTCCCCACGCGTGCTTTCAGCAACTGGCAGGCGCCCCGGAGTTGCGCCTCGATTTCGCTCCGTTCGGCATCGGCCGGTCGCGCCGCGCGTGTCGCGATAGGCCATCGCCTCGGCTGGCGCGATGCCGAACCGCAAGATATCGGCGTCGTCCGAATCTTCTTCGGCCCGGCCGCCCGTTGTATCCGAACCGAAGCTACGGCTAGTCTGCGCCCAAGTTTTCGCGACTTGGGGCAATCGTTCATGCCGCAGCGCGACAGAAGCAGTGCGATGGAGAGGAAACGATGCGCAGATTTCTGCTGATCGCAGGCCTGTTTGCTCTCGCCGTCGGCCTGCTCTGGATCGGACAAGGCACGGGTACTGTTCCCTGGCCCCGATCGAGCTTCATGGTCAACCAGCTGCAATGGGCCGGCTATGGCGCAGCCATGGCCGGCTTCGGACTGGTCCTGATCTGGCAGAGCAACCAATAGAAGAAACGAAGGAATAAAAACATGACATCCAGTCGGTTCGATCTCCGCGGCAAGGTCGCGGTCGTCACGGGAGGCAATGGCGGCATCGGGCTCGGAATGGCCCGCGGGCTCGCCGACGCCGGGGCCGACATCGCTGTCGTCGGGCGCAACGAGGCGAAGTCGAAAGCGGCGGTCGAAGATCTCAAGCAGCGCGGCGTCAGGGCCATCGCCGTTGCCACCGACGTGACCGACAAGGCCGCGATCGAAGCCATGGTCGCGCGCGTCGTGAAGGAGCTCGGCCGCATCGACATTCTGATCAACAATGCCGGAATGAGCATCCGCAAACCGCCGCACGAGCTCGAGCTCGACGAGTGGAGCAAGGTGATCGACACCAATCTCACCAGCGCCTTCGTGTGCTCGAAGGCGGCCTACCCCGCGCTAAAGGCGTCGGGCGGCGGCAAGGTGATCAATATCGGCTCGATGATGTCGATCTTCGGCGCGAGCTTTGCGCCCGCTTATGCGGCGAGCAAGGGCGGCATCGTGCAGTTCACGCGCGCTTGCGCCAATGCCTGGGCGCCGGACAACATCCAGGTCAACGCCATCCTGCCCGGCTGGATCGACACCGACCTCACGCGCGGCGCGCGCCAGCAGGTCTCGGGGCTGCACGAGCGTGTGCTGGCGCGCACGCCGGCAGGACGCTGGGGCGACATCAACGACTTCGCCGGCATCGCCGTGTTTCTCGCCTCGCCCGCGTCGGACTTCGTCACGGGCACGGCGATCCCCGTCGACGGCGGCTTCTCCGTGATGGCCTGAAGCGCGCCTTGCCTAACTAACGCAGCAAGAAAGCCCCGGGCATCGCCCGGGGCTTTCGTTTGTCAGACGCGTTGCGCAGGGCTCAGTAGCGCGCGATGACCGGCGCGTCGAATTTGTAGCTTCCGCGCACGACCGCCCACTGAATGTCGCGCGGCTTGGCATCGAAAGTGTAGTTGGCCGTGGTGCCGCCGAGCTGGTAGGTCTGGCCGCCGAAGGCCGCATAGTTGTACTCGAGGCCGATGATCCAGTTGCGGGTGATGCCGTATTCCCAGCCGGCGCCGATGGTCCAGCCGTTGGCCCAGTGGGTCTGACCGCCAGAGCCCAGTCCGGCCGCGTCGGCGACGTTGAGACGGTTGTTCACGCCGGCATAGCCACCCTTGATGTAGAACAGATTGTTCTGCACGGCGAAGCCGGCGCGCCCGACGACCGTCGCGAGCACGTTCGCGCGCCAGGTGAACACGTCGTTCCTCGGACCGAACACCGTGTTCACGACGGTGCCCTTGTTGTTGAGCCCGGAGATCGTTCCTTCCATGCCGAACACGTAGTTGTTGGCCTGCCAGTTGTAGCCGATCTGCGCGCCGCCCATGACGCCCGAGCCGCGCTGACGATAGCCCTGCCCCGGCGTCAGATCGCCGAAGCCACCACCGTTGCCATTGTTGATGAACTGCTCGTTGGTCCAGGCACCGCCGATGTGGCCGCCGACATAGAAGCCGGTCCAGTTGAAAATCGGCTCGATATAAGCCGGCGCCTTGGTGTAGGGCCGCGCGGCCAGATCCGCGGCGGAAGCAGCGCCGGTCGAAACGAGCGCGGTCGTGCAGGCAAAAGCAGCAATCAAATTGGAACGCATGGTACACCCCTTGTCCTCGATGGGGCGCACGCTCACAGACAGTTCTTACTAAAATTGGAATCAACCGATCGGGCGTGTCGGGATTCGTATTTTGACGTTCCGAATCCGGTTGCGCTGTTGCAGCGGCGCAACGCGCGGCAACGGATTTAATACGCTGTTATCCCTACCGAATTCTTGCGCGCGAGAGCCAGCGATCAGGGCATTTGCGCGGCCTTCGACGCGACATGCTCGGGCCGTATGCCGAGCGCGAGCAGGCGCGCCGGAATGCCCTGGAGCCACGGCACCGCCGTGAGCAGTCGGATGATCAGCGGCACCTTCAGCGGCTGATTGCCGGGCTTCAAGGCACCGCTGATGATGTTGTTCTGCACGACCACCTGCATCGCCTGCGTCATCTTCACCGGAAACTCGCGCCGCGCGCGCACCGCGTCGAGCTCGTGCTCTGACGGACAACCCCGGCTGATCTTGTCGGCAAGCAGATTGGCCGTCGCGACCGCATCCTGCACGGCGAGATTGACGCCGACGCCGCCCACCGGCGACATCGCATGCGCGGCATCGCCGATGCAGAGCAGCCCTGGCCGCGTCCAGTGTTTCAGACGATTGATCGCGACAGTGAGCAGCTTGACGTCGTCAAAGCTCTTCACATCGCCAATTCCGGATCGAAGCACTGGCGCCATACGCGCGACGTCGTCGAGCAGCGCCTGCAATCCCCTCGCCTTCACCGCCGCATACTGTCCCTTGGCGATGACATAGGCGCATTGCCAGTAGTCGCCGCGGTCGAAGGTGACCATCATCTTGCCGGGCTCGATGCGCGCGAACAGGTTCTCGGTCTCGTCCGGCTTGCGGCCGACGCGGAACCACAGCACATCCATCGGCGCGCCGATCTCGTCGACGCTGAGGCCCGCACGTTCGCGCACGATCGAATGCCGGCCGTCGCAGGCGATGGTGAGATCAGCCTCGATATCGAGCGGCCCCTCTGGCGTCATGGCACGCACGCCGGCGATGGGCTCGCCGCGCCGGATCAGGTCGACGGCCTCCGTGCTCATCATCACCTTGAGCGAGGCGAAGCGCTTGCCGGCCTCGCGCAGGAAATTCAGAAAGTCCCATTGCGGCATGAAGGCAATGAACGGGTATTTGGTGCGGAGCCGGCTGAGATCGGCGATCCGCACATGCGTGCCGCCGAACAGGCCGTCCATCGTCTGCAGGCGTTGATGCGGCAGCTTCAGGAAGCCGTCGATCAGACCGAGCTCGTCCATCACCTGGAGCGTCGAAGGATGCACCGTGTCGCCGCGAAAATCGCGGAAGAAGTCCGCATGCTTCTCCAGCACCACGACGTCGATGCCGGCACGCCCCAGGAGATAACCGAGCATCATGCCGGCGGGACCACCGCCGACGATGCAGCAGCGGACCTTGAGGGAGCGCCGTTCGGGCGGCTGTGGCGATGTGCCTGGGTCCATGATCGGCTCCCATTTACGCACTAGTTTTATTGCACCGCAGCAAGTCGCAATTTGGTTTGCTGCTTGCGCGAATGATCAGTAACTTTGTTGAAGTTTCTATTGATTTCAGGAATTTGCGTTGCGTACCGTACTTATATTGGTCGGCATCTGGATTCTGATCAACGTACTTTTCGTCGTGGTCATGATCCCGTCGCGCAAGCCGCGAAAGCCGGGCCCGGGCGAAACGGGAACGCTTGCCCCGGCGCGGATCGACCAGAAGGGCCACCCGGTGGAGGAGCAGGACAAGGTCCTGTTCCGGCACGTGATCATCTCGATCGCCCTGGGCGCGTTCTTCTCGCTGACGCCGCCTTTGATCGAGGCGATCGACTCCATCAAGCGCTTCTTCGGCAAACATCGCCAATAGCGACGTGCCCGAAGAGGGCCTTCTCAACGGATTGCGCCGGCTCCGGCCGGCGGCGACTGGCTCAATAATTGCTGCGGTTCGCCGAGCGGAAGCTCTTGATCTCCGAGACGCTGCCGTCGCGATAGGTCAGCTCGACCGAGATGAACTGCGTGCCCGGAGCGAGCTTCATGTAGAGCGGCATGCCTGCGGTGATCGCGCTGGGATCGCGCATGTCGCAGGCCGGCATCTTCAGCACTTGGTTGGGCACGGCGGTGTCAATGCCGATGCGGACCTCGCGGATGGCGCAGCGATACGACACGAGATGGGTGTAGTAGACGAGCAGCCCGTTGAATTCGCGGAACGAGAGCCAGCTCGTGGCGGTCATGTCGAGGATCTTGCGCTGGTCGCGGATCAGCGCGGCCTCGGGATCGAACTTGATCGGGAACGGGCCCTGCATGTCGCCGGAGGCGTCGATGTAGCGCACCTCGATCGTGCCGGCCTGCGCGTCCGGCGGCAGCTCGATCGACGGGTTCGGCACCCGCTTGCGCGTGCGCTGGTCGAGCGTATCGAGGAAGCCGGTCTCGCGGAAGTCGCCGCCGCCGGCCATGCGCCAGGAAATGCCGAGCGTCGGGTCGGCGAAGGAGAACGAGACGCTCCACCCGCCATTGTGGCGCGAAAAGCTCGCGATCGGGGCGTTGGTGGATTCCTCCTTCGGTACGCGCGGCACCGACACCGGCGGCAGCGCCGCGACCTTCTGCGGCGGCGGATCTGCCGGCCGCGCGGCCGCGGCCGCCGCATCCTTCGCGAGGCCGCTGAGGAAGACGTCGTCGACCATCTGGTCGAAATAGACCGGCACCTGCTTGTGCTTGACGGTATCGGCCATCTCGCTGACGAGACGGCGGGTGCGCTGCGCCACCTGCACCAGGTTTTCGCCGGGCTGCAACAGCTCCTTGGCGAAGGTGCGCGTGAACACCGAATTGGGGTTGGCGTCGTCATTCGACAGGCGATCGAGCGCGGTCTGGCGCGGGCCGGCCGAGAACACCGAGAAGACGCCTTCAGGCAGTTGCGTCATCGGCGCAAGCCCGCCGCCGCCGGCAACCGCGCGCGTGCCGGCACGCTCGAACGGGTTGTTGCGGCAGGCGTCGAACACCAGGATCGAGGTCCGCGCCTTCTTGTTCTGGAGACGCTCGACGATGCGATCGGCAAGGATCGAAGCGTCGCGCACCAGCTCTTCCTGGCCTTCAGTCGCCGCCGGCACGTCGGTCGGCAGCAGATAGTTCTGGCCGGCGATCTCGAAACCGTGGCCGGCGTAGAAGAAGAACGCAGTGTCGCCGGGCTCGATCGCCCTGTCGAAGGCGAGCAGCGTCTCGGAAAATTGCTGCCGGTTCTGGTTCTCCGCCACCATCACCGAAAAGCCGAGCTGCTTCAGCGTATCGCCCATCGTGCGGGCGTCGTTGACGGCCTTGAGCAGCTTGGGAACGTTCTTGTAGTCGTTATTGCCAACGACAAGCGCGACGCGCTTCTCGGCGTGGGCGCTACCCGCAAAGCCGCTCAGGCCTGCCGCCAGGCCAAGCGCTGCCAAAATTCTGAAAAGCCGACGCGCCATCGAAAATCCCCGTTGCGGAGGGCTGTCTGACCGGGTTCCTTCACCGGCCTTTGCCCCTGCCGCTGCTGATTTCATAGTCGGCCGAGCGGTGGTGACGGTTCAACAGGCGGAACCGACCGGCGCGACTTCTGACCTATGGCAGATTCCGCCGGAATCTGCTTTTTCTTCTGTAATTCCGTTTGAGACCGGGGACTGCCGTGTATCGCTGGTGCACCGACGAGGTCGAACCGCACGACCGCTTCGACTATTGGCGCGAGGTCCGCGCCAAGGGGCTGTTCGGCGTCACGGCGGAGCTCGAGCGGGAACGGCGCGCCGACTTCGTCGGCGAGTTCTCGCTGCGCAAGCTCGGCGGAGCCGGCTTTGTGGAGTTGAAGGCCTCGCCATACACCGTCGAGCGCAGCAAGGCCGACATCGGCTATGCCCCCGGTGACAGTATCTGCGTCTACCAGCAGCTTGGCGACGGCGGCTGGTTCGGCGGCCTGCGCGGCGGCGATTTCGCCATTCCCAATGGCAGCTTCGCCACCAGCCATACCGATCTGCCCTACCGCACGGTGCCGCTCGGGACTGCCGGATTTCACCTGCGGATCCTGAAAGTGCCCGTCGGCGGTATTCCAGGGCAGGACAAGCGCATGCGCGGGCTGGCGCCGAAGACCTTCACCGACTCCACCCTGGCGCCCCTGCTGAACTCCTGCTTTGCCGATCTCGGTGAGACTGCCGCAGACGATGCTTCGGCCGAGACCACTACGCTCGTCCAGGCGCTGGCCCATCTGGCGTTGATCGAGCGCGGCATTGTCGGGCCGGGCAGCCGGCGTGGCCAGGCCGCGCTGCGGACCGCCCGTCTCTCACTGGCGCGCCGCCTGATCGCACAGGACCTCCGGAATCCTGATCTGACGCCGACCATGGTGGCGGACCAGCTCGGTGTCTCCGTGCGCCACCTGCACATGCTGTTCGAAATGGCCGAGAAGAGCTTCTCGCAGACCGTCACGGACGAGCGCCTGAAGCAGAGCCGCCGGCTGATGCGCGAGGCGCCGGAACGGCTGATTGCGGACGTCGCCGCGGCCTGCGGCTTCGAGAGCCTGGCGACCTATTACCGGGTCTTCAATGCCGCCTATGGCATGGCCCCTGGCGATTTCCGGGCCCAGACCTCCGAGGGCGCCGACAGGCGTGGCTGAGGTTCCCGCCGAACTGCCAAACAGAGGTGGAAAAGCCAAGCTGCGCCCGCTATTTGGGCAAAAACCTCAGGTTTTTAAGGGTCTTCCCGCGCCCGCTCCATTGACTTTGGCCGATTCCCCCCTATGTTCCGGGTCGACGCGGCTCAAATCGAAGAGCGATTCCTGAGCCTGGCGCTTTGTTCGCGTAAGTCAGCACCCCAAGCTTCTTTGAGAGCGCGCCGTTTCGGGGTGGAACGCGACAGCCTTTTTACCCTCGATTCCGAACGGCGGTTTCGACCAGAGGCTCAATGTCTTTTTCAAATCTCGGACTATCCGAAAAAGTCCTCGCCGCAGTGGCGGCCACCGGTTACACCAACCCCACCCCCATTCAGGAACAGGCGATCCCCCACGTCCTCGCACGCAAGGACGTGCTCGGCATCGCCCAGACCGGCACCGGCAAGACCGCGGCTTTCGTGCTGCCGATGCTCACCATCCTCGAAAAGGGTCGCGCCCGTGCGCGCATGCCGCGCACGCTGATCCTGGAACCGACCCGCGAGCTCGCGGCGCAGGTGAAGGAGAACTTCGACCGCTACGGCGCCGGCCAGAAGCTCAACGTCGCCCTCCTGATCGGCGGCGTCTCCTTCGGTGACCAGGATGCCAAGCTGATGCGTGGCGTCGACGTCCTGATCGCGACGCCGGGCCGCCTGCTCGACCATACCGAGCGCGGCGGTCTCCTACTCACCGGCGTCGAGCTGCTCGTCATCGACGAAGCCGACCGCATGCTGGACATGGGCTTCATTCCCGACATCGAGCGCATCTGCAAACTCGTTCCCTTCACACGGCAGACACTATTCTTCACCGCGACCATGCCGCCGGAGATCCGGCGCATCACCGAGGCCTTCCTGCACAACCCGCAAAAGGTCGAGGTTTCCAAGCCCGCGACCACGGCCGTGACCGTCACGCAGTCCCAGGTACCCGCAGGGCGCGAGGCGCATGAGAAGCGCGAATTGCTTCGCCGCCTGCTCCGCGAAGCCAAGGACCTCAAGAACGCGATCATCTTCTGCAATCGCAAGCGCGAAGTCGCCATCGTTCACAAATCACTTCAGAAGCACGGGTTCAGCGTCGGCGCCTTGCACGGTGACATGGACCAGCCGGCCCGCATGGCGGCGCTGGATCAATTCCGCAAGGGCGAGCTGCCGCTTCTGGTTGCCTCCGACGTCGCCGCCCGCGGCCTCGATATTCCCGAGGTCAGCCACGTCTTCAATTTCGACGTTCCCCACCATCCCGACGACTACGTTCACCGCATCGGCCGCACTGGCCGCGCCGGCCGCACCGGTACTGCGATCTCCATCGTGACGCCGCTCGACCAGAAGTCGATGGCCGCGATCGAAAAGCTGATCGGCCAGAGCATTCCGCGCGCCGAGGGCGATTACGAAGTCCACGCCGAGACCGCCGAGCAGAGCGAGCGCCCGCGCGAGCAGCGCGGCCGCGAGCGCTCCCGTGGCGGACGCGGCAAGTCGCCGCGCGGTCAACAGCGCGGCCACGACCGTGAACGTAGCCACGAGCCGCGCGAACCGCGCAGCGAAGCGCGTCATGAATCCGAGGCAAGGCATGCGCCCGAGCCGCGTCGCGGCGGGCGTCAGCAGGCGAACCCCTCGCACGTGCCATCCATTGGCCGGCCCGAGCCGCGCCGCCAGCGCGAGGTCGATACCGAGCCCGGCGATCACTCGCATCTTCCGGCATTTCTGCTGCGACCGGTGCGCTCCCCCGCCGGTGCCTGAAGCGCGAATGCGGTTTGGTTGAAGAAAGCCGCTCTACACTTTTTCGGATGCGTTCGCGAACGGCCGTTTACCGACCGTTCACGATCGTCCGTTAGCCTACGAACATAATTTAAGCATTGCTGCGGTCGATGGCGCACCGACCGCTGTGGGGTATGTTCTGTGGTCAAGGTGCTCGATGAACACGAACGCACGATGGCGTTCGCCGAGGTAGCGCTCGGTCAAATCAGATCGCTGAAGCAGACCGCAATTCCCCGCAATTACGAGATCTGGTACGTCTACGCCACCGGCTACAACGCGCCGCTCAACAAGATCATCAACGAGACGCTGGCGCGCAACGGCAGGCTGACCGAAGCCGATCTCGAGCAGATCTACGAGACCTATCTCTCCCACATCAAGACCACCGACCGCATCGACAAGGTCGGCGCGCGCGTCATCGGCGAGATCGACGACGTCATGAAGGTCCTGAGTGAAGCGCTCGGGATGACCAGCTCCTACGATGTCAGTCTGTCGGGCGCGACGGCAAAGCTGGCCTCGGCCAAGAGCCGCGAGCAGATCAAGTCGATTGTCGAGACGCTGGTGCGCTCGACCAAAGAGATGCGCGACACCAACAAGGCGCTGGAAGACCGGCTGACGCTGTCGAAGAACGAGATCAGCAATCTCCAGCAGAGCCTCGAGGCGATCCGCGCCGAGAGCCTGACCGATCCGCTGACGGGCCTCGGAAATCGCAAATATTTCGATCGCATGATCGGCATGGCCGTGCAGAACGCACTCGCCTCAGGCGAGCCGCTGTCGCTGCTGCTGTTCGACATCGACCATTTCAAGTCCTTTAACGACTCCTACGGCCATCTCACCGGCGACCAGGTGCTGCGCCTGGTCGGCCTGTCGCTGAAGCAGACCATCAAGGGGCAGGACATTACCGCCCGCTATGGCGGCGAGGAGTTCGCGGTCGTGCTGCCCAACACCGCGCTGCGCCAGGCCCTCACGGTTGCCGATCACATTCGCCGCGCCGTGATGGCGAAGGAATTGAAGAAGAAGTCGACCGGCGAGATCCTCGGCCGCGTCACCATTTCCGTCGGCGTCTCCATGCTCAAGCAGGGCGACGACACCGACGCGTTGATCGAGCGCGCCGACGCCTGCCTCTACGCCGCCAAGCGCAACGGCCGCAACCGTGTGATCTGCGAGGCCGATCCGGAATACGCAGTCGAGACGCACAGCCGGGTGGCCTGAGCGACAGAGGCACACTGCAAGACCCTCATGGTGAGGAGGCGCGCCAGCGCCGACTTGAACCATGAAGACCGGTACCCCTCCCGCGTCCACATCCTTCGAGACGAGCGCTCCGCGGTCTCCTCAGGATGAGGTCGTCATACGCTGCGAGATCCTGGAAGTCGTAGGGTGGGCAAAGGCGCATCGCGCCGTGCCCACCATCTCCCAAAGATCACGATCCTGAGCGGTGGGCACGCTTCGCTTTGCCCACCCCACGGGCCGTACCCTTCTTGGCTTGCTTCTTCGCTGCGATCTTCTTCTTCGCAGTCTTGGCGACCTTCTTCACCGCCTTCTTCGCCTTGGGCCGCTTCTTCACCTTGGCGCGTTGCGCGGCCGCTAGCGCCGCCCTCGCCCATTGTGCCAATTCCTCGGAATCGTCGAACAGGCGCGCGGGCAATTGCCAGTAGGAGTTGACCGTCACCGTCTTGGCGCGGGTCTGGTATTGGAACGGCCCGGAGCCCTCGGCCTCAAAGCTCGGAATGGTCTGCTCGTCGGCGCGGAAGAACAGGCCGGCGCGCAGGGCCAGCGCAAAGTTGGTGCCATCGGCGGAGATGCCGTAGCCGGAGAACATTTTTCGGATGGTGACGGGGCCGAAATCGGCGAACAGGTCGATCAGGAATTCGCGGTCCATCGGAGGCCTCCCTGCACGCGCAAGCGAGTCCTCATAGCATCCTCGTCATTGCGAGCGAAGCGAAGCAACCCAGACTGCCTCCGCGGAGACGGCCTGGATTGATTCGTCGCTTCGCTCCTCGCAATGACGCCTAGGCTACCCCTCGACCTTCGCGGGCCGCAGCTCGACCGACTCGCCGCAGCCGCAGGCGGAGACCTGGTTGGGGTTGTTGAAGACGAACTGGGCCTGCATCTTGTCGGCCTTGTAGTCCATCTCGGTGCCGAGCAGGAACAGCACGGCCTTGGGATCGACCAGGATCTTGACGCCCTTGTCCTCGACGACCTCGTCGGTCGGGCGGATCTCGTGGGCGTATTCGACGGTGTAGGACTGGCCGGCACAACCGCCGTTCTTCACACCGACGCGCAGGCCCACGATCTCGGAATCGGCGCGCTGGGTCAGCTCCGTGATGCGCTGCGCGGCAGCATCCGTCAGCCGCATCACCTGCGGGCGCGGCCGCCGCGGCTTGGGGGTGGAAGCTGGTGTCGAGCCTGACGATACCTGGGTCATCTCAGTCATATGATCCGTTACGAGGCAAATTCAATGCCGGACGCGGCGTCACCACATGTTGAGCACGAGGCGCGCCTCGTCGCTCATCCGTTCGGGTGACCAGGCCGGCTCCCAGACGACCTTGACGTCGACCACGCCGACGCCGGGAACGCTGGCGACCGCGTTCTCCACCATGGTCGGCAGCTCGCCGGCAGCCGGGCAGTTCGGCGTCGTCAGTGTCATCAGCACGTCGACGGAGCGATCGTCCTTGATCTCGACCTTGTAGATCAGGCCGAGCTCGTAGATGTCGGCCGGGATTTCCGGGTCGAACACGGTCTTCAGGCCGGCGATGATCTCGCGCGTCAGTCGCTCGGTCTCCTCCGGCGGCAGCGCCGAATGGGTCTCCATCGGGTTAGCTTTGATTTCGGCCGTGTCACTCATGCGAACAGATCCCGTGCCTTCAGCAGCGCCTGTGCCAGATGGTCGACTTCTTCCCGCGT
This sequence comes from Bradyrhizobium sp. Cp5.3, assembly GCF_000426265.1. NCBI lineage: Bacteria > Pseudomonadati > Pseudomonadota > Alphaproteobacteria > Hyphomicrobiales > Nitrobacteraceae > Bradyrhizobium > Bradyrhizobium sp. Cp5.3. The sequence continues at coordinate 90,586 of NZ_AUFA01000017.1, forward strand.
ATTATACATGCCGAACGAGGCGCGGCAGGTCGCAGTCACGTTGAACCGCTCTAAAAGCGGCATCACGCAATGGGTGCCGGCGCGCACCGCGATGCCCTGGCGGTCGATCACGGTGGCGACGTCGTGGGCGTGCGCGCCCTTGAGCTCGAAGGAGATTACCGGGCCCTTGCCGCGGGCGGTGCCGATCAGCCGCAGCGAGTTGATTTCGCGCAGCCGTTCCTGGGCGTAGGTGACGAGGTCATGCTCGTGCGCGGCAATGCGCTCCTTGCCGATCGAGTTGACGTAGTCGATGGCGGCGCCGAGGCCGATCGCCTCGACGATGGGCGGGGTGCCAGCCTCGAACTTGTGCGGCGGGTCGCCATAGGTGACCCAGTCCTGAGCAACCTCGCGGATCATCTCGCCGCCACCGTTGAAAGGCCGCATCGCGACGAGGTGCTCGTGCTTGGCGTAGAGCGCACCTATGCCAGTCGGACCATAAACCTTGTGACCGGTGAACGCGTAGAAGTCGCAATCGAGGTCCTGCACGTCGATGGGCAGATGCACCGCGCCTTGCGCGCCGTCGACCAGCACCGGAATGCCGCGATCGTGGGCCAGCCGCACGACCTCCTTGATCGGAACGAACGTCCCGAGCGCATTCGACATCTGCGTGATGGCGACGAGCTTGGTCTTCGGCGTCAGCAGCTTCTCGAACTCGTCGACCAGGAAATGGCCTTCGTCGTCGACTGGCGCCCATTTGATCACCGCGCCATGGCGTTCCCTGAGGAAATGCCAAGGCACGATGTTGGAATGGTGCTCCATGATCGAGAGGACGATCTCGTCACCGGCCTTGATGTTCGGTTCGCCCCACGACGACGCCACGAGGTTGATCGCCTCGGTGACGTTGCGGGTGAAGATGATCTCCTCGGTGCGGCGGGCGTTGACGAATTGCGCAACTTTTATGCGCGCACCCTCATAGGCTTCCGTCGCGGCGTTGGCGAGATAATGCAGGCCACGATGCACGTTGGCATATTCGGATACATAAGCCTGCGTCATGCGGTCCAGCACGGACTGCGGCTTCTGCGCCGAGGCCGCGTTGTCGAGATAGACCAGCGGCTTGCCGTAGATCTGCATGGCGAGCGCCGGAAAATCCTGGCGCACGCGCGCGACGTCGTAGGCTCCGTTCAGGACCGCCGGATGCGTGCTCATGATCGCCGCTCCAGCCAGCGCTCGGCAAGCCCGATCACATGCTCGCGTAAATCATCGTCGGCGATCTGCTCGATCGCCTCGCCCACGAAGGCCTGGATCAGCAGCGCCTGGGCCTGCTTCTCCGGCAGGCCGCGCGCCTTCAGATAGAACAGCAGGCTGTCGTCGAGCGCGCCGGCGGTGGCGCCATGGCCGCAGGAGACGTCGTCGGCAAAGATCTCGAGCTCGGGCTTGTTGTCGGCTTCGGCCTCGTCGGAGAGCAGCAGCGCGCGGGTCATCATCTTGCCGTCGGTCTTCTGCGCGTCGGGACGGACGATGATGCGGCCCTGGAACACCGAATGGCCGCGGTCATCGATCACGGCGCGGAAGGTTTCGCGGCTCATGCAGTTCGGCACCGCGTGGTCGACCACCAACGTCAGATCGCCATGCTCAGTCTTCTTGAGCAGGTTCACCCCATTGAGCGAGAGCTCGCTGCCCTCGCCCGCGAACGTGATGAATCCCTGGAGGCGGCTCACTGCGCCGCCGCTGGTCATGTTGAAATAGTTGAGTTTGACGTTGGCGCCGACCGTCACGAACTGCGAGGTGATATTCACCGCGTCAGCCGCATCGTCCATCAGGCGGATATAGGCAACGTCAGCGTCATCGCCGATCCAGACAAGCACGGCGTCGTTGACCTGGTAGGCGCCGGCGCCGGCCGCGACAAAGCTCTCGATGATGGTCGGACGAGCCCCCTTCCCGATCCGCACCTGCGAACGGGTGAAGCTCGATGCGGACGGCACGGTCGCCACGTGAATGATCTGGATCGGCGCGGAGAGTTGCGCGCCGTCGGCGATCGACAGCACGACACCATCGGTCGCCATCGCCGCGTTCAACGAGATCATCGCGTCGGTGGATGCGGTCGTCAGGAGATCGGCGGCCTTGTCCAGCGTCTCGCGCAGGGTCGTCACACTCACACCGGACGGCAGCGCCTTCACGTCGGAAAGATCGGGCGCGAATACGCCGTCGACCAGCACCAGCTTGCGGGCGCCTTCATACGCATGCGCCTTCACGGCGTCCGCCGCACGGGACAGGGCAGCCGCGTCGGGCGCGGCCGCAAGCGGCAGCACCTCACCGACCATCGCGCGCAGATCGGTGTATTTCCACTCTTCGAGCCGGCGGTGCGGCAGGCCGAGACGCTCATAGGTCTCGAACGCCTCGCGGCGCACCGCAACGACGGCCGGCGAACCCGGCAGCCGGCCCTCGGCGCTGGCGAAGAGATCGCTCACCGCGCGGCCGCTTCCGGTCTTTGCCACAGCAACGTTCATCGCAAACAATCCTTATGCGGCGTCCTCGAACTGGGCGTAGCCGGACTCTTCCAGCTCCAGCGCCAGCTCCTTGCCGCCGCTCTTCACGACGCGGCCCTTCGACATCACGTGCACGAAGTCGGGCACGATGTAGTTCAGCAGCCGCTGATAGTGGGTGATGACGACCATCGCGCGCTTGGGCGAGCGCAGCGCGTTGACGCCGTCGGCCGCGATCCGCAGCGCGTCGATGTCGAGACCCGAATCCATCTCGTCGAGGATGCACAGGCTCGGCTCGAACAGCGCCATCTGCAGCACTTCGTTGCGTTTCTTCTCGCCGCCGGAGAAGCCGACGTTGACGCCGCGCTTGAGCATGTCCTGCGGGATGTTCAGCGATTTCGAGACCTCGCGGACCTTCTTCAGGAAGTCCGGGGTCGAATATTCGCTCTCGCCGCGCGCCTTGCGCTGCGCGTTCAGCGCGGTGCGCAGGAAGGTCATGGTGGCGACGCCCGGGATCTCGACCGGATACTGGAACGCCAGGAACACGCCCTTGGCGGCGCGCTCCTCGGGGTCCATCTCCAGGAGGTCCTCGCCCTTGAACAGGATCTGGCCGTCGGTGACCTCATAGCCGGGCTTGCCGGCGATGACATGGGAGAGCGTCGACTTGCCGGAGCCGTTCGGCCCCATGATCGCGTGGATCTCGCCCTCGTTCACGGTCAGCGTCAGCCCGTGGAGGATCTCACGCTCCTCGACGCGAACCTTCAAATCCTTCACTTCAAGCAAAGCCATCTTGGTTTCCAGTCTATTCAAATGATGCATGGAGCGCCGAGGCGCACCGCGAGGGTCGGCAATTAACCGACCGACCCTTCAAGCGAGATCGAGATCAGCTTCTGCGCTTCCACCGCGAATTCCATCGGCAGTTGCTGGAGCACGTCCTTGACGAAGCCGTTGACGACGAGGCCGACAGCCTCTTCTTGGCTGAGGCCGCGCTGGATGCAGTAGAACAGTACGTCCTCGGAGATCTTCGACGTCGTCGCCTCGTGCTCGAACGTCGCCGACGAGTTCTTCGCCTCGATGTATGGCACGGTGTGCGCGCCGCATTTGTCGCCGATCAACAGGGAGTCGCAGGCGGTGAAGTTGCGCGCGCCGGTCGCTTTCCGGTGTGCGGTGACGAGGCCGCGATAGGTGTTCTGCGACTTGCCGGCGGCAATGCCCTTGGAGATGATCCGGCTCGACGTGTTCTTGCCGAGGTGGATCATCTTGGTGCCGGAATCGACCTGCTGGAAGCCGTTCGAGATCGCGATCGAGTAGAACTCACCGCGGGAATTGTCACCGCGCAGAATGCAGCTTGGATATTTCCAGGTGATCGCCGAACCCGTCTCGACCTGGGTCCAAGAGATCTTGGAGTGGTTGCCGCGGCAGTCGCCACGCTTGGTGACGAAATTGTAGATGCCGCCCTTGCCTTCCGAGTTGCCGGGGTACCAATTCTGCACCGTCGAATATTTGATCTCGGCGTCATCGAGTGCGACGAGCTCGACCACCGCGGCATGGAGTTGGTTCTCGTCGCGCTGCGGCGCTGTGCAGCCTTCGAGATAGGAGACGTAGGAGCCCTTGTCGGCGATGATCAGCGTGCGCTCGAACTGACCGGTGTTGCGCTCGTTGATGCGGAAATAGGTCGACAGCTCCATCGGGCAGCGCACGCCCGGCGGCACGTAGACGAACGAGCCGTCGGAAAACACCGCCGAGTTCAGCGTCGCGTAGAAATTGTCGGAGGTCGGCACCACGGAGCCGAGATACTTCTGCACCAGCTCGGGATGCTCGCGGATCGCCTCCGAGATCGGCATGAAGATCACGCCGGCCTTCTTAAGCTCCGCCTTGAAGGTGGTCGCGACCGAGACCGAATCGAAGACCGCGTCGACCGCGATCTTGCGCCGGGCAGGATCCTCCTCACCAACCTTCGGCTCGACGCCTTCGAGCATCGCGACTTCCCGCAGGGGAATGCCGAGCTTCTCATAGGTCTTGAGAATCTCCGGATCGATCTCGTCGAGAGAAGTGACCGCCTTCTTCGGCTTCGGCGCCGCGTAGTAATAGATGTCCTGGAAGTCGATCTTGGGATATTCGACGCGCGCCCAGGTCGGCTCGGTCATGGTCAGCCAGCGGCGATAGGCCTCGAGCCGCCACTGGAGCATCCAGGCGGGTTCGTTCTTTTTCTGCGAGATGAACTTTACGATCTCTTCCGACAGCCCCTTGGGGGCCTTCTCGGAGTCGATCAGGGTCTCAAACCCATAACGATACTGGTCGACGTCGATGCGCTTCACGCGCTCGACCGTCTCTTGTACGGCTGGCATTCCATCCTCCGCTCGCGGTTTCAAGGACCGCGGTGGATCAAACTCGGACGACTATTACGATGTTTCTTGGCGGAAAGCACGTGCTTAGAACCGTTCAAGCCGTGTTTCGTGCCTGTTCTCTAAGTAGGGTATTACCCAGCTTTCGCCAAGCCTCCAAGGCCCGATTGATATCCTCGGCCTGCGTGGACCAGCCCAGACTGAGGCGCACCGCTCCCTGGGCCACGACCGGACCAAATCCCATGGCCGAAAGCACATGAGACGGCTGCACTTTTCCCGATGAACAGGCCGAGCCCGAAGACACCGCAATGCCTTCGAGGTCGAAACCGATCACAGCGGTCTCGGCCTTCAGCCCGGGCGCGGTGAACAAGACGGTATTTGGCAACCGCTGCACATCGCCGGAAAAGATCGTCGTGCCTATAATGGCAAGGAGCCCTTTTTCCAAATAATCTCTGAGGGTTGCCATGCGCTCCGCATCCTCAGAAAGAGTCTGAACGACCGCCTTCACTGCAGCGCCGAAGCCAGCAATGCCCGCGACATTCTCAGTTCCGGCCCGGCGGCCAAGCTCCTGCCCACCCCCGCGCAGCACGGGCTCAAGCCCGGCCACTTCCTCGGCCACGACCAGCGCGCCAACCCCCTTGGGGCCGCCGATCTTGTGTGCAGAAAAAGTCGTAAGGTCTGCGCCTATCGCCTTGATATCGAAGGGAATCTTTCCGAGTGCCTGGATCGCATCGACATGCAGCAGGCCGCCGGCCTCGTGCACTATCTTCGCCGCCTCCGCGACCGGCTGAAGCGCGCCGGTCTCGTTGTTGGCCGCCATGATCGAGACCAGCGCCGGCGGGCCGGCGCCGAGCAAGGCCTTGAGGTGATCGAGATCGACCACGCCGGAGCGGGTAACCTGCACCTGGGCGATCCTGTTGGCCGGGAACCGGCCGCCGGCCACCACCGAGGGATGCTCGACCGCCGACACCAGAAGTCGTTCGACCGGGCCACCGGAGGGCCCGCGCAGGCCGGGTGACAGCGCCAGCGTGTTGGCTTCGGTTCCGGCCGAGGTGAAGATGACGTTCCGCGGGAGCGCGCCCACAGCCGCCGCCAGCGCAGCCCGGGCCTCCTCGACCAGCCGGCGCGCATGACGCCCTTCCGCATGCACCGAGGAGGGATTTCCGACGAGGTCCCATGCGGCCAGCATGGCCGCCCGTGCTTCCGCGCGGAGCGGAGTGGTCGCATTCCAGTCGAGATAGACGCGGTTCCGCATGAAGTAATATGTTACCTAACTCTTGAGAGGTGGCCTTCTGCGTTGGATCGCCCGACATGGGCCGCGGCTGCGCGCTTGGCAAGCGCGATTCCCAAACCGCGGCGCGCGATGACGCGGCGATGACACGCTAACATCTTGAGGGGATTGGGCGATGTTCAAGATGCTTGCTTTTTGACCCTCAGCCTATGTTAGAACGCGCCCGTCAAGTCACCGCGCGCTATCAGCGCATCACCGCAAGGCGCGCCTTCTCACCCTTCATTCGTGCTTTCGTCGGCGTCGCTGTCGATGAGGCCACGACAATCGGTTGATTGCCAAGGACCATCCCTCAAGGGAATCAATCAAGAGATCATCGATGCCCGAAGTCATTTTCGCCGGCCCTGCTGGCCGTCTCGAAGGCCGCTACCACCCGGCCAAGCAGAAGAACGCGCCGATCGCGATGATCCTGCATCCGCATCCGCAGTTTCACGGCACGATGAATCATCAGATCGTGTACCAGTGCTATTACGCCTTCGCGCATCGCGGATTCTCCGTGCTGCGCTTCAACTTTCGCGGCGTCGGCCGCAGTCAGGGCTCGTTCGATCACGGCACCGGCGAATTGTCGGATGCCGCAGCGGCGCTCGACTGGGCGCAGACCATCAATCCCGAAGCGCGCGCCTGCTGGGTCGCCGGCTTCTCCTTCGGCGCCTGGATCGGCATGCAGCTCCTGATGCGCCGTCCCGAGGTCGAAGGCTTCATTTCGATCGCGCCGCCGGCCAACCTCTACGACTTCTCCTTCCTTGCGCCCTGCCCGTCCTCGGGCCTGATCGTGCATGGCGAGAAGGACGCGGTGGTGCCGCCGAAGGACGTCAACACGCTGGTCGAGAAGCTAAAGACGCAGAAGGGCATCGTGATCGACCAGCAGGTCATCCCCGGCGCCAACCACTTCTTCGACGGCAAGCTCGAGCCGTTGATGGAGACCATCACAGCCTATCTCGACATGCGGCTCGCCAACGTGCGCTGAGGTCCGTCATGGGCGCGTTCGTGGCATTGCTGCGGGCCGTCAATGTCGGCGGCACCGGCAAGCTGCCGATGACCGAGCTCAAGGCGATGTGCGAGGAGCTCGGCTTCGTCGCCGTGCGGACCTACATCGCGAGCGGCAACGTCGTCTTCACCAGCCGCAAGTCTGAAGCTGCAATCAAGACCGCCCTCGAAAAGCGCCTGCATGCCTATGCCGGCGCTCCGGTCGGCGTGCTCATGCGCAGCGCGGCCGAGATGGCCCAGGTCGCAGCCGACAATCCCTTCCCGAAGGCCGCGCCCAACCGCACGGTCGCGATCTTCCTCGACAAGGCTCCGCCGGCCGATGCGCTCGCCGGCATCCGCGGCCAGAACAACGAGGAGGTCCGCCTCGGCTGCCGCGAGATCTATGTGCACTATGGCGACGGCATGGGGACATCGAAGCTCGTCATTCCCGCGGCCAAGGCCGGCACCGCGCGCAACATGAACACCATCGCGACGCTCGCGAAGATGGCCGCGGAGCTCCAGCCATGAGGGCGTATCTGGTGCTCGACCTGTCGGTGAACGACTTCGCCGGCTTCAAAACCTACGTCGCCGAAATCCCGGCCTTCATCGCCAAGCATTCGGGACGCTACATCGTTCGCGGCGTCCAGCCGACGACGATCGAAGGTGACTGGACGCCCGAGCGTCTCGTCGTCATCGAATTTCCGGAGCGCGAGAAGGCGGAAGCCTTCCTGAGCGATCCCGACATTCAAGACCTCTTCAAGCTTCGCCACGCAACAACGACCAGCAAATTGCTGCTGGCCGACGGATGCACCTGATCGCGCCTCGCCCTACGCCAGCTTCAGCGCGGTGATCCCCATCAGCACCAGCGCGATACCGGCGATCTTCATCGCGCTCAGCGTCTCCCCGAACAACACGACGCCCAAGAGAAACGTTCCGGCCGCGCCGATACCGGTCCAGACCGAATAGGCGACGCCGACCTCCAGCACCTTCAGCGCCCGTCCGAGCAGGAAGACAAAGGCGGCGAGCAGCACGAGCGAGGTGATACTCCAGCCGAAGCGCGTGTAGCTTTCCGCATATTTCATCGAGATCGCCCAGCCGACGTCGAGCGCGCCCGCGATCACGAGCATGAGCCACGCCAACGACGGCGACACCGGCGTGCCCTTCAGGCGGCGAGCTTGAGCAGATGCGCATCGTGCCGCACCAGGAAGGCGCGCAGCAATTGCGGATAGTCCGCGCCGACCGCCGTGCGCACGCTCGGACGCTTGGCAAGCTCCGCCCGCCACGCCCGCACCTTCGGCACATCGTTGAAGATGCCGTGTTCGGCAAGCTCATCAAACAGATCGAAATAGCGGAAGATGGAGGCAAACACGGCGTCGACTAGGCTGAACTGCTCGCCGGCGAAATACGGACCCGTGCCGAGCGCCGCCTCGACGCGGGAGAATTTGCCGGCGATGGCCTGGCGCTTGCTGTCGAAAGTCGCAGGGTCGCTCGTGGTCTCAAGACCCCAGAGATCGCCGAGGATCGCCGAGCCGAACTCCATCCAGGCGCGGTGCTCGGCGCGCTTGAGCGCATCAGCCGGATGCAGCTTCGAGCCGCCTTGGGTTTCCTCGATGTACTCGCAGATCACGTTGCTCTCGAACAGCGCGACCTCACTCTTATCGGTCGTCACTACCAGCACCGGCACCTTGCCGAGTGGCGACAGTTTCAGGAACCAATCGGGCTTGTTGGCGAGATCGATATCGATCCGCTCGAACGGCACGCCTTTCTCGGAGAGCGCGATCACCGCGCGCTGCACATAGGGACAAAGCTTGTGGCTGATCAGTTTGAGGGCAGCAGTCATGGCGATGATCCCGACGGTTGGATGCAACTGCATCAAACATGATGCATTTGCATCCATTCGTCAAGATCCATGCACCTGCATCAACCGTCTGCGACGTCAGGGTCGGGCGATCACCCCGCCCGTCATCGGCATCGGGACGCCTGTCGTGGCCGGGTATGACAATGGCAAACCCTTTAGCCCGCGCGCGGCGAGAAAGCCGAAGGCCTGCGCCTCGATGGCGTCGGAGGCCCAGCCGAGCGTCTCGGCGGCCTCGACGGTGGCCGACCCCACCCGCTCCCGCAGCATGCGCAGCATGGTCAGGTTGCGGGCGCCCCCGCCACAGACGATCCAGCTCCGCGGCCGTCGCGGGAGGAGTGGAATGATGCGGGCGATCGCCGCCGCGGTGAAGGCGGTGAGCGTCGCCGCGCCGTCGGCCGGCGCCACCTCGCCGAGCTTGAGCGTGGCAAAATCGTTGCGGTCGAGCGATTTGGGCGGCGGAGCTGCGAAGAACGGCAGCGCCAGCGCACGCGCGATCCAGGCCTCGTCCGCCTTGCCGAGCGCTGCGAACTTACCCTCCGCATCGAACGCTTGGTTCATGGTGCGGTACATGAAATCGTCGAGCAGCGCGTTGCCGGGCCCGGTGTCGCAGGCGATCAGCGTCTCGTTGCCGTCGATATAGGTGATGTTGGAAACGCCGCCGATATTGACGACGCAGATCGGCCCCTCACGCTCCAGCGACTGCACCAGCGCCCGGTGGTAGACCGGCACGAACGGCGCGCCCTGCCCGCCCGCCTCGACGTCGGCAGCACGGAAATCGTGCATCACGGGAATATGGATCGCTTTCGCCAGCGCCGGCGCATCGCCGATCTGTACCGTCATGCGGCGCTCGGGCCGGTGCAGCACGGTCTGGCCGTGAAAGCCGACGATGTCGATGTCCTCCGGCTTCATCCGGTTCTGGGCGGTGAAAGCGGCCACCGCTTCGGCATGGGCCAGCGTCACCGCGCGCTCGGCCTCGGCCAGCACCCCGGGCCGGGCATCGCGCTGCGCCAGGTTCACGGCCTCGGAGAGCGCCCGGCGCAGCAGGCTGCGCTCGGCAGGACTATAGGGCCGGTAGCCGGACGGCCCGAACGCCTTCACCAGCTTTCCATCGGTTTCGATCAGTGCAACGTCGACCCCGTCAAGCGAGGTCCCGCTCATCAGACCGAGCGCAGTTAACATCATCCCAGTAAGCCTCGACGTCTACCTACCCCGACGCCTGACTTGTATCAAACAAGCACATCTTATAATGCCACAGCGCGCTTCGCTGCGGCAGTCCGGTTGGCTTGGGTTCCGCAACTATAGCCGCAATTACCGTAAAATAAGAATGATCAGAGCCGCCGACAGATGAGTGCATTTAAATCGGATTTCCTCAATACCCTGCAGGAACGTGGATTCATCCACCAGTGCTCCGATTTCGAGGGGCTGGACACGCTTGCCGCCAAGGGCGAAGCGACTGCCTATGTCGGCTACGACTGTACCGCCCCCTCGCTGCACATCGGCAACTACCTGACCATGATGATGCTGCACTGGCTGCAGCAGTCCGGCAACAAGCCGATCACGCTGATGGGCGGCGGCACCACCATGGTCGGCGACCCCTCCGGCAAGGACGAGACGCGCGCGATGCGCACTGTCGCCGAGATCGAGGCCAACAAGGCCTCGATCCGCGGCGTGTTCGCCAAGGTGCTGCGCTACGGCGACGGCAAGAGCGACGCCGTGATGCTCGACAACGCCGAGTGGCTCACCAAGCTCAACTGGATCGAGATGCTGCGCGACGTCGGCAAGCACTTCTCGGTCAATCGCATGCTGACCATGGACTCCGTGCGCCTGCGCCTCGAGCGCGAGCAGGAGATGAGCTTCATCGAGTTCAACTACATGGTCTGCCAGGCCTACGACTTCGTCGAGCTTGCCAAGCGTACCGGCTGCAAGCTGCAGATGGGCGGCTCTGACCAGTGGGGCAACATCATCATGGGGGTCGATCTCGGCCGCCGCATGGGAACGCATCAGCTGTTCGCGCTGACCACGCCGCTGCTCACCACGGCGTCGGGCGCCAAGATGGGCAAGACCGCGCAAGGCGCGGTCTGGCTCAACGCCGACCAGTTCTCGCCCTACGATTTCTGGCAGTACTGGCGCAACACCGAGGACGCCGACGTCGGCAAGTTCCTGAAGCTGTTCACGACGATGCCGATGAGCGAGATCAGGAAGCTCGAGGCGCTCGGGGGCTCGGAGATCAACGAGGCCAAGAAGGTGCTCGCGACCGAAGCGACCGCGCTGCTGCACGGCCGCGATGCCGCCAATGAAGCCGCCGAGACCGCGCGCCGCACCTTCGAGGAAGGCACGCTGGCCGAGAGCCTGCCGTCGGTGGAAATTCCGCGCGGCGAGCTGGATGCTGGTCTCGGCGTGCTCAACGCCTTCGTCAAGGCGGGCCTCGTCGCCTCCAATGGCGAGGCGCGGCGGCAGATCAAGGGTGGCGGCCTGCGCGTCAACGACGAGCCCGTCACCGACGAGAAGATGACGCTCTCGCCCGCCAATCTGACGCCCGAAGGCGTGATCAAGCTGTCATTCGGCAAGAAGAAGCACGTCCTCCTCAAGCCTGCATAGGCGTATGTGCTTTTGATGCTTGTCAGGGCGCGCCGAAGCGCGCTCCCTGATCGGCAATGGACCAGAACACGCCCAGGGAACAATTGACGGCCACGTCGCAAGACGCCGTGCGCACCGCGCTTGTCGTGCTCGCGCTGTGCTTCACGCTGGCGGTGCTCGGCCGGGGCCTCAGCGAAAGCTTCACCGTCTTTCTGAAACCGATCTCGCAGGATCTCGGCTGGGATCGCGCCCAGGTCGTCTCGATCTATTCGCTGACTTGGCTGATCAGCGGTCTGACCGCGCCGCTGGTCGGACGCCTGTTCGATCATTCCGGGCCGCGCATCGTCTACTCGCTCGGGCTTCTCCTGCTCGGTTCCGCCTTCCTGATCGCGGGGCATGCGCAGCAACTCTGGCAATTCCAGATCAGCATCGGCGTCTGCGTCGGCATCGGGGTCGCCTTCATCGGCAACGTCCCGAACTCGATCCTGCTCGGCCGATGGTTCGGGCCGCGGCTGCCGACCGCGATGGCGGTGGTCTATTCGGCGATGGGCGGCGGCGTGCTGGCGTTGCTGCCGGCTTCGCAGCTCCTGATCGATCATCTCGGCTGGCGCGAGACCTATCAGCTGTTCGGCTTTGCCGCGCTCGGCCTGTTGGTGCCCTTGATGTTGTTGCCATGGCGCCTGTTCGCCACGGGCTCGCCGCATGTCCTCAAGAAGACCGATCCGCATTTCATCGATCACGGCTGGACGCTTCTGAGCGCCATGCGGCACCACGCCTTCTGGGCGCTGTTCTCGACGTTCTTCTTCACCGCTGTCGGGATGTATGCGATCGCGGCGCAGATCGTGGCCTATCTGATCGATGCCGGCTTCCCGCCACTGCAGGCCGCGACCGCCTGGGGCTTCTCCGGCGTCGTGCTGGTGTTCGGCATGCTCGGCGTCTCCGCCCTCGACGGCCTGATCGGACGCCGGCCGTCGGTGCTCTTGAGCTACGCGATCTCGATCCTCGGCATCGCCCTGCTCTGGCTGCTGCAATACTATCCGAACATCATCCTGCTTACCGGCTTCGTCGTCTGCTTCGGCAGCATGATGGGCTCGCGCGGCCCGCTGATCACCGCGACCGCGATGAAGATCTTTCGCGGCGAACGCGTCGGCACCATCTACGGCACCATCTCGATCGGCAGCGGACTGGGTTCGGCGTTCGGCTCCTGGAGCGGCGGCCTGATCCATGACGCGACCCACGGCTACAACGCGCTGCTCGTCTTCGCACTTGCGAGCGTGATCCTGGGAATGATCCCCTTCCTCGTCGTCCCCGCCTTGCGGGAATAGGTGTGACGGAAGTAACCTGCGCTCCTCGCCGTCACCGGGAAATTACGGACGACGCGTGAGGCACGGCGTCACAAAGAGTCCGGCCCGACTGGACTGAAAAGACAAACCGCGGTGTTTTGTCCAACATGACGAAAATGTCAGCGCGAATAGTGCTTGGATGCCTTGCGGGGTGGAACCGAATGCGATCCAAGTCGCAGCATTGGATGGAGGGCGCAAACCATGAATTTCACTTTTCTCTCTCGCTATCAGCCGGTTCTCTTGAGCCTGTTTCGCTTCATCACCGGCCTCTTGCTGTTCCAGTACGGTGTCGCGAAGCTGTTCAAGTTTCCGGTGCTTCCCTATTTCGCTGACATCCCGCCGCTGATCTATGCGGCCGGTACGCTGGAGCTCGTGCTCGGCGCGACCCTGATGCTCGGCCTGTTCACCCGGCTCTCGGCCTTCATCCTGGCCGGTGAAATGGCCTTCGCCTACTTCATGGGCCACATGTTCAAGACCGGCACGCCGGTGTTCCTGCCGCTGCTCAACGGCGGCACCGCGGCGATCCTGTTCTGCTTCGCCTGCCTCTACCTCTCCGCTGCCGGCGGCGGCCCGATCAGCATCGATGCGCTGATGGGCAAGGAGAGCGGCGAGCCGGGCGGCGCCTACGCGCGGCGCTGACGCTTTCGACAAGACAAGGCGGCACCGGCGAATCTGCCGGTGCCGGTTCAGCGTGCCCCCAGCACGTTCCAGATGACGGCCAGTGCCGCGACCAGCAGCACGGACAAGATGATGCGGTGAACGAATCGGTTCATTGCGGGCTGGCCGGGCTAAAACAACCAAAGTCCAAGATCGACGCGAGCACACGCGCCGGCGCACGCCGTCCGCGGCGATTCGCCTGCACGATTGTGCATGTGCTTGCGAAAGCCGCGCGCGCGGCGGGACGCCGCATGCGTCCATTCATGATTGGTAAGAACTTCATGCTACCGACGCGAGCAATAACAACCATTCCGTAGAGGCCGCTATGACGCTGCTGAGTCATCTGAGTATCCGTACCAAGCTCGCCAGCATGCTCTGTCTCGCGGCGCTCACGGTGACCGCCATCATCGCGGTATCAGCTGTCCTCAGCAAGACCCGCATGCTCGAGGACCGCGCGCGCCAGATGCAGACGGCCGTCGATCTCCTGCACGGCTTCGCGCAATCGCTGCAGGACGAGGTCGCCGCCGGCAAGATGACGCTCGCCGAGGCGCAAGCGCAGTTCAAGCTGCGCGGCCGCCGAATGAAGTTCAATGATGGCCAGGGCTATCCCGTGGTCTACACCGCCGATTCAACGGTGATGATGAACGGAGGAGCGCCTCAGCTCGAGGGCAAGAACAACGGCATCAGGGATGCCAATGGCATCGTGATCGGCGATGCGACCGTGAACGCGGCCAAGCAGACCCCTGAAGGTGGCACCACGTCGTATCTCTTCCCGCGTCCGGGCCAGACGGTTGCGGTCCGCAAGCTGGTGTTCGTTCGCCAGTTCGCGCCCTGGAACGTCGTGATTGCCTACGGCCTCTATGTCGACGACATCGACGCCGACGTGCGTGCGCTCACACTCGAACTCGCCGCCGTCGGCATCGGCCTGCTGCTGCTGATGGCCACGCTGTCGTGGCTGATCGCCCGCGACGTGCTCAGCGCACTCGACCGCCAGAAGAACCGGATGCAGGAGATCGCCGACGGCGCCCTCGACGAGCCGGTCGCGGAGACCGATCGCGGCGACGAGATCGGCCGCATGGCCGAAACGCTCGAAGTGCTCAGGCAGACCGCGCTGACGGCGCGCGCGCTGGAGGCCGAACAGGTCGCTGCCAAGGCCCGCGGCGAGCAGGAGAAGCGCGAGGCCCTGATTGCGCTCGCCGACCGCTTCGATGATTCGGTCGGCCAGCTCGTCGGGCTGATGGCCTCGGGCTCCGGCGAACTGGAGACCACCGCGAAGTCGATGTCGTCGACCGCCGAGGGCACCAACCGCCGCGCCGCCGTGGTCGGCTCTGCCGCCACGGAAGCCAGCCAGCGCGTGCAGACGGTCGCCGCCGCCGCCGAGGAGCTCTCCTCCTCCATCACCGAAATCAGCCGTCAGGTCGCGCAGTCCGCCGAGGTCACGGGACGTGCGGTGGAGAGCGCCCGCCGCACCGACACCATCGTGCGTGCGCTGTCCGACGGCGCCCAGCAGATCGAGCACGTCGCCGAGCTCATTTCCAGCATCGCCGCCCAGACCAACCTGCTCGCGCTCAACGCCACCATCGAGGCTGCTCGCGCAGGCGAAGCCGGCCGCGGCTTTGCCGTCGTCGCCTCCGAGGTGAAGTCGCTCGCCAGCCAGACTGCCGAGGCCACCCGCGAGATCGGCGACAAGATCGCGCAGATCCAGGGCGCAACCAAGGAGGCCGTGGACGCCATCGGCGGCATCACCGCGACCATCGAGGAAGTCAGCCGGATCGCGAGCTCGATCGGAGTTGCCATCGAGGAGCAAGGCGCAGCGACGGCCGAGATCGCCCGCAGCGTCTCGCAGACCGCCGAAGCGACCAAGGAAGTCACGAGCAATATCGGCGGCGTCAGCACGGCGGCGAACGAGACCGGCAACGCCGCCGGCATGGTGCTCGCCGCAGCTTCCAGCCTCTCCAAGCAGGCCGAGCAGCTCTCCGGCGAGGTCGGAACCTTCCTCGCCGGCGTGCGCGCGGCGTAAGCCGCGCAACGTCCACCTATGAATGCAGCCTTGCTCTAGCGCCGCGCGAGGCTGCAACCGTTCGACAATTGGCGCGATGACGGTCCCGGCGGGTCGTTCGATTGCTGCGATGGAAGCTCGTCGATCGGCGAGTTCTGCTTGCCGGTATTGAACTCGAAAATCTTGCGGAACAGCCCCGGCGCCATCGCCGAGATCGGATTGACGCGCATCACCGGCGCGGCGGGCGTGCCGACGACCTCATAGGTCACGCCGATCAGGCCCTCATTGTTGCCGCCACCGAGGAAGATGCCGAACAGGGGTATCTGCCCGAAGATGTTGTTGACGCCGTACATCGGCACGAAGGTGCCGCTCATGCACACCTGGTTGCCGGGATAATCGATCGAGCCCTCGATGGTGGCGCCGATCATCGGCCCCTTGACCACGCCGTCACGGATCGTCAGCGCGCCGTTCTGCCGCGTGAACTCGGCGCGCAGCGCGCTGAAGGCGACGCCGCTCCCCGTGCCGTTCGGCGCGCCCGCCGCGACACGCTCGAGCTGGGCCTCGCCCTTCACCGTGAAGTCGCGGACGTTGATCAGGCCTTCCCTGGTCGTGTTCGGCTCGGACGCCGGCGGCTCCATCGCCACCACCATCTGCCCGCCGACAGCCTTGGTGTAGGTGTCGGTGAAGCGCAGCAGCGAGCCGGCATCGTTGGTCTGGAGATAAATGACCTCGCGGCTGCCCTGGGCGCGGCCGCCGCGCAAATCGGCCGCCACCGGCGTGTCGCGGCCGATCTTCCCGCTCAGGGTGAAGGCTTTGATGGCGCCATTGCGTTTCGACATCTTGGCGTCGACGCTGCGCATCGCCTCGCCGTTGAACCCGGCGACCGCGCCGAGCTTCACGTCGATGTCGAAGTCGACATTCTTCAGCTTGCTCTTGGCATCGTCCTTGGAATTGCCTGAGATCGCCGACTTCAGGAAACCGCGGCCGTCGAACACGTCGCCGCGCATGCTGCCCCGAACCACGCCGTCGGGACCGCGCTCGACCTTCAACGACGCCTTGTCGCCGTCGGAGGGCGCGTAGGTCGGGAAGTTCGCATTCATGAGGTCGCCGTTCTGGTCGACCTCGAGCGAGCCCTTGATCGAGGCGCTGCCGCCTTCGATCACGATATCCTCGAGACGGGTCGATTGTGCCGTCGGCACCACTTTGAAGGTGGCCTTGCCGGACTTGCCCGGCAGCTTGACCCAGCCGGGCAGGATGTTGTCGAGCTTGAGTGACGTCAGGTCGGCCTCGATGCCGAGCTTCGTCGTCTGGTCGGGACCACTTGCGATCTTGCCCGAGAGCTTGATCGGCAGCGAGCCGCTGACGGCGGGGCTGAGATCGAAGCCCAGACGCGCCCGGCTCGCGTCATCGAGCGTGGCCTGCAGGCGGACGTCGGCGTCGCCCTCGGCCGGCTTGCGGTAGTCGAGCGAGGCCGCCTGCCCGTTGATCTTGACGTCACCCTTGACCTGGTAGCCCTGGTTGTTGGCGACGATCTTGAGGGTGTTGGCCTCCAACTTCTGGTTCATCACCAGCTTGTCGGCGGCAAAACCGTTGAGGTCGGCGGTCACGGCGTAGACGGTGTCGGCCTTGGTCAGCGCGCCCTTGACCGGAAGGCCGAGCACGATGTTCGCCGAGAACGTCCCCTTGCTGGTGTTAGGATCGACGAAGGTCGCCGACAGATCGCTCAGGCGATCATTGCTGAGAATTTCGGCCGCCGCGGGCACCGGCCCGTCGGCACGGAATTTGGTCCGCGAAGGCGACGGCTTCGGCGCCATGTCCGGCACCTCGAAGGTGAAATCAGAGATCGTGATCTTGCGGCCTGCGGGCGTGTCCGCGATGCCCTGGCCGATCGTCACGGTGGCCGTGCGCCCGGTCACGTGCGCCTTCAGATCGGCGTCGTGCACCACCGGCATGCCATCGACAGGGCGAACCGCGACGCCGCTCGCCACGATGTTGACCGAGAGGCCGTCATCGGGGATCGGCGGGCCCTTGCGCGGAAGATTGCGTGTCGGCGAATTGACGCCGATCTCGATACGCTGGAGCGTGCCGCGTTCGATGCGCTCGATCACCCACTCACGCAATTCCGGAACGATGAGCGTCGGCCACATCCGCTTCAGGGCGGAGGCCGACATCGGCGTTCCCGCAAAGCCCAGCATCAGCCGGGGCTCGCCGGAATAGTCGATGCTGCCGGTGCCGGCGACACCGATCTCGCCATTGGAGACGTCGGCCTGCGTCAGCAGCACACGCTTGTGGTCGCTGTCGAAGCGGAAGCCGATCGCGATGCGGTTGAAGACCAGCGGCGCCTCGTTGTCGATGCCGCCGAGCAGGATCGAACCGCCGCTGAAGCCGAGCTGCCAGTCGTTGGTGCTGCCGTTGGGCGGCTCGAGATGGGCCAGCAGCGTGATGCGGTTGGCGCCCGAGATGACCTTGAACGGTGCGACCAGCACCCGCCGTCCGGCATCCCACTCGACGTTGATCTCAGCCGAGTCGATCGCCATCGGATAGTCGGGCGTATCGGTGTCGATGATGTTGCCGGCGCCGATCGCGATCTTGCCGCGGAAAAAGGTCGGCACGCCGTCGCGGCCGAGCTCGCCCTTGAGCTCGCCAGTCAGCGGCAGATCTGCATTGTAGGTCAGGTCCTTCAGCCGCAGCGCCAGCAGGATGTTGGAGGTCGAGACCTTGTCGGCGCGGATGTCGACCGAGCGCACGCCGTTCTCGGACGGTCCGATCGTGGCACGCAGCATCCACGGGCGCGCGCCTTCCTCGCCGAGGCTGAGAGACACACCGCCATGGCTCGGCCGGCGCAGGCTGAGGGTGATGTTCTCAAAGGTCCATTTGCTGCCGCGCTGCTGGTCGTCGACGATCAGATTGCCGTTCTTCAGACCGATCTCGTTGAGGTTCTGGCCGTCCAGACCGGTCATGCTCAGGCTGTCGAGCCAGTCGAGACCGGCGAGAACGCCGCTCTGGGCACTGCCTGCGGCGGCGGCGGCCGGTGCACTGGACGACGGATCCGGGGTCGCGGCTGCCGGCGGCGGCGCAGACCCGGTACGCGGGAACGTCGGCGGCAGGCCGGCTTCCTTCTTCGACGCAACGCCGGTCGCCAGCGGCTTTGCGGTGTCGCCGGCCGACACGGTGACCGTCCCGTCAGGCGCGATCCGGATTGCAAGCTCGGCATCGACGAGGTTGAGGCTTTCGGCGCGCAGCCGGCCCATCAGCAACGCGGTGCCGGACAGCCTCACCTCGGCCTTCGGCGCGCTCGCGACGATGGCGTGGTCGCGGTCGCGGACGATGATGTCGCGGATGCGTACGGCAATGCGGATTCGGCCGGCCCGCTCGATCTGGGTACCGCCGACTTCGACCGTGTTGCCGTTGCCGATATTGTCCTCGATTGCCGCCGCAAGCCACGGCGTTGCGATGTCGAGATTGATGGGGCCCGCACCAAGCCGCCACCACAGCGCGCCGAAACAGCCGACGAAGATGACGACGAGGGCGCCGATGACGACGGCCAGCCGCTTCAGCCAGCGATCCGCCGCCAGCCACCGCCGCAGAGACCCAAAGCCGTCACCTAAACGAGGGAAGCCCGAACTGGAACGCGACAACAGCCGGCGTGCACGATGGCCCGCCGCCTCCTCCTGATCCGGATCCCAGTCGGCCTCGTCCCATTCCAGCGGCTCCTGCACGCCGCCGCGCCGGTCGTAATCCCGATAATGATCCTGGGGCGACGTATTCCTTGCCATTGCCTCTCGATACAGGCGCCCATCGTAAGATTGAGCGCCGCCGGGGCCGCATCCGTCGAAGGGCATCGAAGGCCCCTTCGCCGGCACTGCCGCCATTCCTTGAATGTTCCTGCTGTTCGTCATTTCGCCCCGGAAGCGCGTTCAACGAGCAGTGGGGTGGTGCCTGGAATTTCTTGTAACCATACTCCCGCGCGGTCAGAGTTGCCCAGCCGAGGGCGCGAATCCGGCACACCTGACGAGAGCTGCAATACCGCTTTGGTTGACCCGCCGAAAGCGTCGAAAGGAAGGCGTATGTCCAAGAAATCCCGAAAGAAATCGTCCAAAACCGCCTCCGGCAGTCCGATCGCTAAAAAGAAGGCCGCGAAAGCGCGGGCATTGGCGCAAACAAAGCCCGCGAAAACGCGGCGGGCACCGGCAAGCAAATCAAGCAAGACGGCAGCAAAGGCAGCATCGCATAAGGCCGCACCGAAACGGTTAAAATCTAGTGAATCCCTATCCCAACCTGCGACCGCCGCCAAACTCGTTCTGACCGAGGGTCGGAAGGCGCCCGCCTTCCGCCTGCCCCGTGACGGTGGCGGCGTGGCGACGCTGTCGGACTATGCCGGGCGGAAGCTCGTCCTGTTCTTCTACCCTCGCGCAGACACTCCTGGCTGCACCCGCGAGGCCATCGACTTCACGCGCCTTGCGGACGCGTTCGCGCAAGCAGGCACGGCCGTGCTGGGCATCTCCGCCGATCCGGTCAAGGCCCAGGAGAGGTTCCGAGACAAGCACAGTCTCGGCATCCCCCTCGTCTCGGATGAGACCCATGAGATGCTGGAGGCGTATGGCGCCTGGGGCGAAAAATCGATGTACGGCAGGGCCTTCCTGGGGATTCTTCGCACCACGGTTCTGGTCGGCGCGGACGGCAAGGTGGCCAAAGTCTGGCGCAACGTTCGCGTCGACGGCCACGCCGACGACGTACTCGCGGCGGCAAGCAGTCTTTAACCAGCCCTTTAAATTCGAGCGTTCCCATTTCCGAAAAATTAACCATGACCGGCCCAGATTGCGGCAATTAGGCCGCAAGGAACCGTTCCGACCGGCGCGGGAGTGCCGATGTCGAAAAGTTCTGCCCAACACTCGCACTCCCCCCAACATCATCCTCACGATCACGGACGGCCCTACCATCGCCGTCCCGCCGCAGCAGCGCCGGCAGCCGCGATTCCCCTCCCCGCAGCGGATGACGCCTACACCATCGTCCACGCCGGCAAGCAGGTTCGCTTCGGCCCCGTGGTGTTCTGGATCGTGGTCGGCACCGTCGTGCTGCTCGGACTGTGGTCGGCAGCAACCGCCACCTATTTCGCCTTTCGCGACGACGTCCTGACCCGGCTGATCGCCCGCCAGGCCGAGATGCAATACGCCTATGAAGACCGGATCGCCGAGCTGCGCGCCAAGGTCGACCGCACCACCAGCCGGCAATTGCTCGACCAGGAGCAGTTCGACCAGAAGCTCGACCAGATCATGAAACGCCAGACGGCGCTGGAGTCCCGGGCAACGGCGCTCGGCGCCATGCCCGACGTTACCGGATCGATTCCGCGCTCAGCTCCGCAACGCGGCGATTCGAGCCAGGGCACGACGCAGGGCACGCCAAAGCCCTCGCCGATCAGCGACACCGTCATCTTCGTGGCGCCGCCGGACCGCGAAGCGCGGCTCGAGTCGCGCGCGCCAGCCGTCGCGGCACCGCAGACCAATCAATTCGCCAAGAACCAGGGTTTCGACAATGTCCTGGTCCGGCTCCAGACCTCGCTTGATCAGGTCGAGCGTCGTCAGATAGCGGCGCTCAGCGCCGTCGAGGAAGGCATGGATTCACGCATGCGGCGACTGCGCGGCGTCGTCAGCGATCTCGGCCTGAACCTTGCCAGTCTCGAAGCCGCCGTGCCGCGCACCGCAATGGGCGGGCCTTTTGTACCTGTGAAACTAACGGCGAACTCCGGCCCGTTCGAGAAGCAGCTCTATCGCATCAACACCACCCGCGCCGAGATGGACCGGCTCAACCGCACGCTCGCCCTCGTGCCCTATCGCAAGCCCGTCATCGGCGAGGTCGAATTCACCTCCGGCTTCGGCGTGCGCAGTGATCCCTTCCTCGGCCGGCCCGCGATGCACACCGGGCTCGACTTCCGCGCCGCGACCGGCGATCCCGTTCGCGTCACCGCCAACGGCAAGGTGGTCTCGGCCGGCTGGTCCGGCGGTTACGGTCGCATGATCGAGGTCGATCACGGCAACGGGCTTTCGACCCGCTACGGCCATCTCTCCGAGATCAATGTGAAGGTCGGCGAGATCGTGAAGATCGGTCAGGTCGTCGGACTCGTCGGATCGACCGGACGCTCGACCGGTCCGCATCTGCACTACGAAACCCGCATCGACGGCGAGGCGGTCGATCCGCAGAAATTCCTGCGCGCCGGGGTTCGCCTGAGCGCGGGCTAGACCCGCACCTCGTCGAATTCGGCGAAGCGCCCGTCTCTCGCACCAGACCTTAGCGCCGGCCGCCCCCCATCCCGCCACCGGGGCCACCGAAGCCACCACCGCCCATTCCGCCGCCAGGGCCCATCGGCCCGCCGGGCGATCCCATGCCGCCGGGTCCCGACGGAGCGCCGGGGCCCGAGGGCGACGGACCCGGGCCGGATCCAGGCGCCGGGCCGGTCCCGGGCGCACCGGGCGCAGGCTGACCGCCGGTCGGGCTTGGGCCGGGCGTGCCGCTTCCGGGATGCAGGATCGAGCCGCCGGGCGAGTGGCCGGGGCCGCTGGGGCTTCGTCCGGGTGACGGCATCGACGATCCCGGGAATTGGCCGACGGCTTGTGTGGAATCGACCTGCAGGCCGCGCGCGCGATCGAACACGCCGTTGACCACCATGCGCGCTTCGCCTGCCGCCGGCCCGAAGCGCGATCCGTCATGGGCTACGAACCCGGAGCCGAGCTGCAGGTTCGAGCCCGCGCGCTGCACATAGGCCTCGATCGAGAGCCGGCTCGCGCCGACGAGGTCGGAGAAGTCGTCGATCCGGGTGCGCGAGGCCTGCATCACGCCCTGGTTCGCGCTGCCTTCGATCTGCACGCGCTGGCCGACGAGCAATGGATCGACCCCGCTCAGCTTCAGCCCGCCGATGTGCAAGCCGTCCGCGCCGCGCTCGACCAGACCCGTGACGCGCGGCGTGACATTGCCGCGCTGTTCGACGAGGCTCGCGACGATCACGCCGTCAGTGCGACGCAGGCCGAACACGGCGACCTCGGTGCCTGCGCGGCGCCAGTTTTCCTTGCCGCTCGACAGCACCTTCTGACCGAGCACTGTCAGCTCGTTGCCCTTCACCTGTTCGATCGGGCCCGAGACCTCGCTCGCAATGGTGATGCTGCGGGTGACGAGTGTGCCGTCGGCCTGCCGCGTAGCGACCACGCGCGCGAGCTGGCCGATGCGCAAGGCCTTGATGCTGGCCGCATCGCCATCGATGCGGACCGGCACATCGTTCGCATAGGTGATGCGCTCGCCGTTCACGTAAATGCTGCCGAAGCGCTGGATCACGCCGACGATGCCGGTACCGCCGATGCCGTGATCGTCGCCGCGCGTGATTCCGGTGCCGCCGATACCCTGGTCGGTACCGCGCTTGACCTGCGCCCGGGCAATGGCTGTTCCGACGAGCCAGAATCCCGTCAGCAGCAGGCGGCGGGAGATGAGCGGCGGCCGACTCATGACGAACTGCCTTCAGTTCCGTCGCCATTGTCGTCGGCATCCTCGCTATAGATGTAGATGCCGAAATTCCAACGGGCGTCGCCGCCCTTGTCCTTGGCAAGCGCGCGATTCGCCTCGCGGTTGGCGGTCTTCAGCGCATCCATAGCAAGCTCGCGCGAGCGCGCCTCGAGGCGCCTCGCAAGCTTCGGCGAGATATTGTTGTAGTGCACGGCGCGCTCGAGGAAGCGCGGCGCCGGCCCCGAGACGTTTTGGGCGGCTGCCGCGATATGGTCATGCAGATTGCGGCCGAGATAGTGCCACTTGCTGTTGTCCTCGCCCGTCGGGACGAAGGCCGCCTCGACCAGCTCGATCTCGTCGTCGCCGTTGATGGTGACGAGCTTGCGGTCGAGCCATTCGTCGAGCACCGCGCGCGGACGCACGTCCTTGGTGACGGAGGCAACGAGCTGCTCGAATGACGGCGCCTCCCCCTCGGCGGTGCGCGGCAGCGCGAGCGGCTCGCCCTTTGCATCGGTGAATTCGGGTGCGGCGAGCCAGCGCGCGATCACCGCGCTCGTCAGCGACACCGCCGCCGGGGCCTCGTGCACCGGCGCGCCTGCGCCACGCAGCCGCGCCACCTCCTTGCGGTGGATTCCCGTGAGCAGGCTGACGCGGCTGTCGGTCTGCTCCTTTCCTTCGAGCGCGAAATCGTGCTCGGCGACGTTGACGAAGAGCTCGCGCAGGAGTTGCGCCAGCGCCGGGAACGTCATGCCGCTGCGAATGCAAAGCCGCACGAGCGGGCGCAGCAGCCGCGCCAGCGGCGCGTGCAGCTTCGCGGCGGCGTTCGGCTGTGGCGCCGAAGCCTTGGACCCGGGTTTGGCATTCATGTCTGAATTGTAGCGATGCAATCCGTGGGACACAATCCCACTTTTTTCGGCTCGCCGATTGACGTGGTAAATTTTCCCACATATACGAGACGGCACTGAGGGGCGCGACGTAAAGGGACATCACCCATGGCTGCTGACCGCATGGTCCGCAATTCCAGTTCACTGCGTGCACTGCCGTTTCCAGACAGGAACCGCGGCAACGCGCTCGAGCCGATCCTGCCGGCGCTCCTGCGCGGCGTGATTTTCATTTCGGCGCTGGCTGCGCCGTTCGTCGCCGCATTGCTTGCAGGTTGACCGCCGTCATGAACCACACCAGCGAAACCGCGCGCCGCCCGTCGGTGCTGCACATCTTCAAGATCTACTATCCCGACCTGTTCGGCGGCACGCTCACGGTGATCCGCGACATTTGCGCCAGCCTGAAGGACAGCTTCGCCTCCGCCGTGCTGACCTGCTCGCAATCGGCCAAGCGCCACGAGGTGATCAACGAAGTCGAGGTCGAGCGCGTGCACTCGTACGGCAATTTGCTGTCGCTTCCGGCCGCGCCCACCTACCCCTGGCGGCTATGGCGCAAGATTGCCGACCATGACCTGCTCGCGCTGCACGCGCCCTTCCCGCTCGCCGACCTCGTCTTCGCCTTCGGGCTCGGCCGCAAGCGGCCGCTGGTCGTGCACTGGCATGCCGACATCGTCACCCATGCTGGCCTGCGCTGGCTCATCGAGCCCCTGATGCGCCGGACGCTGCGGCACGCGAAGGCGATCATCGTGTCCGACCGCGTGCTGGTCGACAACACGCCGCTGCTGCGGGAATTCGAAGACAAGTGCCACGTCGTGCCGTTCGGCATCGACACCACGGTCTACGATTGGCCGAAGATCGAGCCGCATCACGTCAACGATCGCGGCCGGCTGGTGCTCGCCTGCGGCCGGCTCGTTCCCTACAAGGGGTTCGACGTGCTGATCCGCGCCGCCGTCAATCGCAAATTCGAGGTCTGGATCATCGGCGAAGGCGTCGAGCGGCCGCGGCTCGAGCAGCTGATCCGGGAGCTCGGCGTCGGTGATCGGGTTCGTCTGCTCGGCTCGGTGAACGACTGCGAACGCATCAAGCTGATGTGCCTCGCCGACGTCTTCGTGATGCCGTCGGTGACCAATGCCGAGACCTTCGGTCTCGTCCAGCTGGAGGCCATGGCGGCGGGACGTCCGGTCGTGAACACGGCACTGGACACCGCAGTGCCCCGCGTCGCCCGCCATGGCATGGAGGCTATCACGGTGCTGCCCGGCGACGCCGAGATGCTCGGCGAGGCCATCGACACGCTGATCCGCGATCCCGAGCGCCGCCGCCGCATGGGCCTGTCGGCGCGGACACGGGCCGTGACCCGCTATTCCGCCACGGCCTTCAAGGAGGGCATGGAGACCGTCTACCGCGACGCAGTCGCCATGCCGCGCAAGGAAGAGGTGGCGACGGCGGCCGAGGAGCCGCATCCGCCCGGCTGGCTGGACTCGGTGCGGATCGCCGCGGCGCTGGCCTGGTCCGACATGCGCCATCGCTATGTACGCTCGCTGCTCGGTCCGTTCTGGATGTCGCTCCAGATGGCGATCGTGGTCGCAGTGCTGGGCTCGGTGATCGGCCAGATGTCGAATGCCGGCGTGCTGGCGCGCCTGCCCATGCTCGCGCTGTCGATGACGGCCTGGACCTTCCTCAACAGCGTCGTGCTCGACTCGACCACGGCCCTGCAGGGTTCGGCGAGCCTGATCCGCGACCGGGCGCTACCCCCGGTCATCTTCCTCCTGCAATGCACGTTCCGGAATGCGCTGTTCGCGCTGCATAACGCCTGCGTTCCACTTGTCCTCTGGCTCATCCTCACCCCGCAGCACCATGCCTCCGGTGCGCTCGAGGCGGTGCCGGGCCTGCTCCTGTTCGTCGCCTGTACCTTCGCTCTCAGTCTCGTCCTCGGTGCGATGGCGACCCGCTACCGCGACCTCAAGCCGATCATCGAATCCTCGTTGATGCTCGCCTTCCTGTCGTCACCGGTGATCTGGTCGTCCGACATGATCAACCACCGCTCGACGGTGATGCGGCTCAATCCGCTGACACATCTGTTCGCCGTCTGGCGCGAGCCGCTCGTGGGCAGTCACGTCGATACGATCAGCATCGTCTACGTCCTGGTCGCACTGGCGCTCCTGAGCGTCGCGAGCGCACTGACCCTCATGCACCTGCGCAAAGCCGCTTTCTGGATCTGACAACACATGGTCTCGATCAGTCTGCGCAATGTCTGTCTCGACTACCCGCTCTACGGCGCCTACGACTACTCGCTGAAGCGACGGCTGCTCGGCCACCTCATCCGCGAACAAGGCGAGATGCGGATCATCCGTGCCGTCGACAATGTCTCGATCGAGGCGGCAGCCGGCGCCCGGATCGGCCTCGCCGGCCCCAACGGCTCCGGCAAGTCGACGCTGCTGCGCCTCATCGCCGGCGTCTATCCGCCGAGCAGCGGCAACGTCGCGATCAAGGGCAACATCGTGCCCCTGCTCGGCCTCAACGCCGGCGTCAATCTGGATTTCGTGGCGGAGGACAACATCGCGCTCCTGCTGCGGATCAGCGGACGCAAGCCGAGCCGCGCCGTGATCGACGAGATCTGGGCCTTCACCGAGCTCGAGGAGCGCATGCAGCGCCTGCCGCTGCGGATGTTCTCCTCGGGCATGCTGATGCGCGTGCTGTTTGCGACCGCCACGGCCTTCCCGGCCGACATCCTCCTGCTCGACGAATGGCTGAGCGTGGTCGACGAGCATTTCGCCGAAAAGGCGCAGCGGCGGCTCCTCAACCTGGTCTCGCAGGCCGCGATCGTGATCATCGCCTCGCACGACCAGCCGCTGCTGCGTCGCACCTGCACCAGGATCATCAACCTTGATCATGGCCGCATCGCCTCGACCGCCGTGGTCGAGCCGGCATCCACGCCCCCCATTGAGCTCCGCGAGAAACGCGCATGAAGCAGAATATCCTTGTCGTCTCCGAAGCGCTCGGCGAGCCCAACCACAAGCGCGGCATCTTCCACTTCACGCGTGAGCTGATGCGTTCGCTCGCGGCCGAAGGCCATGAGCTCACGCTGCTGGTCGAGACCACGCGGCGCTATCGCAAGCTGCGCCGCCGCGAGCGGCGGACGCGGCTCTTTCCGACGCAGTCGCGCAACATCGAGCTGCTCGCCCTCTACCGCTTCCTCGACGAGGTCAACATGAGCGAGCCGGTGACGCGCGGCGGCCTGCGCCGCACGCTCGACTGGTTCAGGCACCGCCTCACCATGTCGGTGTCGTGGGAGTACACGATCTGCTTCCTGCGCGCGATCGGCGTCCGCGGCCTCGGCTCGCGCCTGATCGAGAACCGGACCGCGGCGCTTGAATACATCCCGCCGGATCTGCGCCACCTCGAGCTGTTCCGCGACTTCCAGCTCGAGCCCGGGTTCTACAGCTACCAGGACTCCTCGGCCTTCTTTCTGCTGCCGCCGCCGCGGATCGACGCGCGCGGCTATGACGTCATCGTCGTGGATACGCCAACCCGCGTCGCGATCAAGCGCAGGCCAGGTGCCAAGGTGATCTGCGTGGTCCACGACCTGTTGCCGCTGACCGACCTCAAGCTCAGCGACGTCGCAACGCGGCTGTTCCTGTCGCGGCTCCTCACCAGCCTGCGTCAGGCCGACGAGCTCGCCTTCGTTTCAAACTACAGCATGATGCGGTTCAGGGAACTGTTGCCGCAATTTGCGCACCTACCGGCGCGGGTCGTGTATCCCCGTACCCGGTTCGACGCCCCGGATGTCCTGCACCGACCAGCCCCGTCGGGGCGTCCGGGGCGGCCGAGCTTCGTTGTGATCGTCTCGAACGAGCCGCGCAAGAACGTCGCCACTGTCATTCGTGCCTTCCGCAACGTGCCGCAGGCCGATCTCGTGGTGATCGGCCTTGCCGGCCACATCAGCCGGATGCGCAACCTCCCGCCCAACATCCGCTTCGCCGGCTATGTCGACGAGCACGAGAAGGCCGCCCTGATTGCCGAGTCGCACGGCCTGATCATGCCGAGCTTCGCGGAAGGATTTGGCGTGCCGATCATCGAGGCGCTGGCCGCGAACACGCCGGTGCTGTGCTCCGATATCGCCGTGTTCCGCGAGGTCGCGGGCGAGCTCGCCGATTATTTCGATCCGTTCTCGACCGACTCGATCGCCGCCTCCGTCACCCGCGTGCTGGCGCGACAGGAAGAGTGCCGCGGCAGGATCAAGGCACGACGCGGCGAGCTTGCGGAGCGTTTCGGCTACCAGACCCAGGCCCGCGACTTCCTCGGCCAATACGTGCCCGCGGAAAGCCTGATGGCTGCGCAATAGGCAACCCGTCATGACCGCCGAACCCCCGGCGTGGTCAGGCCCTGCCGCGGCACGGCGATGGCAGGCATGGCTGGACCGGACCTCGCTGATCCGGACTGCTGACATCCTCGCGGCGCTGATCGCAGCTTCGCTGCCCTGGTCGACCACGGTGCCGGCGATCTTCACCGGACTCTGGCTGCTTGCGGTGACGCCGACGATCGACTGGCGCGACTGCGCGCGCAGTCTCGCCGGGCCGGCATTCGCGCTGCCCTTTGCGTTCCTGCTACTCGCCGTCGTCGGCACGCTCTGGTCGGATGGCGCATGGGCGGACCGGCTGCATGCGATCAGGCCGGTGGCCAAGCTCGTGCTGATCCCGCCGCTGCTCTATCACTTCAGGCGATCGGAGCGCGGCACGTGGGTTTTTCTCGCCTTTCTCGCCTCCTGCGCGCTGCTCGCGATCTTCTCCTGGGTCGTGCTTCTCCATCCTGCCTGGAAGATCACTGCGACCGCGTCGGCCGGCGTTCCCGTCAAGAACTACATTGACCAGAGCCAGGAGTTCACCCTCTGCGCCTTTGCACTCGCGCTGCCCGCGCTGGGCTTCTGGCGCGCGCGGCAGGTCGCCGCAATGCTCACCTGCCTTGCGCTAATCCTGTTGTTCCTCACCAACATGGTCTTCGTTGCCTCGGCGCGCACGGCGCTGGTCTGCATCGCGGTCCTGCTGGTTCTGTTCGCCTGGCGCCACCTCAGCCGCCGCGCGGCGCTGTTCCTGCTCGCGGGCGCCGTTGCCGCGAGCGCGCTGGCCTGGACGGCCTCGCCTTATCTGCGCCAGCGCATCACCGACATTTCTGTCGAGTATCAGCACGGCCATGAGGACATCAGCCGCGCCTCGACCGCGCAGCGCCTGACCTATTGGCGCAAGTCGACCCTCGCCTTCATCGAGGCGCCGCTTTTCGGGCACGGCACGGGCTCGATCAAGCGGCAGTTCGAGCGCGCCGCGGTGGGCGCGAGCGGCCTCGGCGCAGAGATCGTCAGTAATCCCCACAACCAGACCCTCAATGTCGCCGTGCAGTGGGGCCTGATCGGCGTCGCCCTGCTCTACGCGATGTGGTTGGCCCACCTTCGCCTGTTCACGGGCGAAGGTCTTGCGGCTTGGATCGGCCTCGTTATCGTCGTGCAGAACATCGCGAGCTCGCTTCTGAACTCGCATCTGTTCGATTTCCACGAGGGCTGGATGTATGTCCTCGGCATCGGCGTTGCCGGCGGCATGGCGCTGCGCGCCAATGCCGAACGCGGAAACAACGCCGCATCGTGACTACTGGCTGCGTTCGTGCCCGACCTCGCCGGTGATGACGTCGCCGAACAGCTCCCAGGCCTGCCCGTTGAAGCGCATCAGCTGCATCTGCTCGATCGGGAAATAATCGTCCGGCGAGGTGTTGACCATGATGCCCGGCAGCATCAGATCGGTGTGAAAGTTCTTCAGGTTGGCGGCCTGCTTCATGACGTTCTCGCGGGTGAGATTGTCGCCGCACTGCTTCAGGACCTGCACCATCGCCTCGGCCTGGACATAGCCGTAGACGTTGTTGGCGTTGGCCTTGTCGCCCTCGGGATAGTACTTGTCCATGAATTCCCGCCATTTCACCACGGCGGGATCCTTGTCCCAGGTCGGATCGGTCGGGTCTTTCAGATAGACCGTCGAGATGATGTCCTTGGAATATTCGAGCCCGGCGGGCTTCAGCACCGAGGCAACTGAGGTCGCGGTGTTGGCGAGGAAGAACTTTGGTTTCCAGCCGAGCTCGCCGACCTTCCGGATCGCCTGCGCCGAGCCTTTCGGTGCGGCCCAGGAGAAGAAGATGTCGGCGCCGGAATCGTGCAAGGCGACGATCTGCGAGTCGATCGAGGGATCGCTGACCTCGTAGGACTTGTCGGCGATGATCATGTTGGCCTTGTCGCCGAGCCCATCCTTCAGACCCTTGAACTGATCCTTGCCTGCATCGTCGTTCTGCCAGAACACCGCGATCTTGCCGTTCGGGAAGTTGTCGCGAATGTACTTTGCGTAGATCCGCCCCTCGCTCTGGTAGTTGGGCTGGAATCCCATGGTCCAGGGGAAGTTCTTCGGGTCTCCGAACTTGGTGCCGCCGGATGCAACGAAGAGCTGCGGCACTTTCTTGGCGTTCATGTACTTCATGATCGCGGAATTGGAGGGCGTGCCGAGCGACTGGAAGATCAGCAGCACCTCGTCGCTCTCGACGAGCTTGCGCGCCTGCTCGATCGCCTTCGGCGGAGAATAGGCGTCGTCGTAGCTGATGAAGTTGATCTTGCGCCCGTTGATTCCGCCCTGATCGTTGATCATCCCAAAGAACGCGGCCTCGGTCTTGCCGATCACGCCATAGGAGGACGCCGGCCCGCTATAGGGCATGATGTTGCCGATCTTGATTTCGGTGTCGCTGGCGCCGGGGTCGTATTTCTTCTGCGCCGAGGCTGGCGTGGTGGCCAACACTCCGGCAACAAGCATGGCGAGGGCAGCACGGCTTTCGCAACGACCCGGCATCGTTCTCTCCCCTATGTTTTGTAGTCTTGTTTTGCAGGGAGTGTCGCAAGGAGGCGTCAGGCTGGCAAGCGGCTCGATTTTCCGCGACGTGAAACAGCGTGTCGGGAACTTAACCGACGCGCTGCGACAGCCTCAAGACGCGTCCATCGATCACGAGCAGCGCGCTACCGATGACGATTGCGCCCGCGATCTCTCGCATCGAAATCGGCTCGCCGAGCGCCAGCCATCCCAGAAGAATAGCGGTGACCGGGATAAGCAGCGTCACCAGCATGACATTGGTCGCCCCCGAACGGCGCAGGATCTGAAAGAAAACGATGTACGCCAATGCGGTCGAAAGACCTGCAAGGCCAAGCACTGCAAGCCAGGTCGTCACACCCGGCATTGGGAGACGCCATGGCTGCTCGATCGCGCCGGCGACGATCGCCATCATCGCCGTCGAGGCCATCAGTTGAAACGTTGCAGTCCCGAGTGGCGGCGAGTCCTTCAAGAATCGCCGAGCCGCCAGTGCTGCGAGGCCATAGCTGAAGGCGCCGCCGAGACAGAGCGCAATGCCAATCCCCTGCCCCGCTCCCGCCTCGACGCCCCATCCCCTCAGGATGATCACGCCGAGGATCCCCAGCGCAACGCCAGCCACGCGCCGCATCTGCAATGTCTCGTCGCCCGCCGCCGCCATCACCATCACCGTGAACAGCGGCGTGGTGGCGTTCAGGATCGACGCGAGACCGCTCGCGATGAAGGTCTGGCCGAGCACGATCAGTGAAAACGGCACGACGTTGTTGAACAGTCCGATCACGAAGAACGGTTTCCAGCCTGCTCTGCCCTTGGGAAGGCTGATCCCCTGCATGCGCAACAACGGCAGCAGAATGGCCGCGCCGAGCGCGACGCGCAGAAACACCAGCGCCAAAGGCGGCAATTCCCGCAAGCCCGCGCCATTAAAAAAGAACGAGCCGCCCCAGAGAATCGAGAGCACGCAAAGCAGCGACCAATCTCGAGCGTCGATCCGGTTGTCTTTGGCGGGCATGGCGTCTCACAGAGGTGGCCGGACCTGCCGCCTAATCCAGCGCAACGGACTTTGCCACCCGATTTCCGACCAGACGGATCGCGGCTTCCCTCAGCCGGCGCCCAAGCGATGGGTCAGCGCGTTCTCTGGAACACGCTCGAAAGTGCAATCGGCCGCAATACATTCAAACGTCTCGTCGCGAAAATAGAACAAGAAGTGGCGCGACGAAGTCGAGGCCTCGCTAGCAATCCGCCAATCTACTGGATCCATCAAGTGTGGGTCAGGACCTGCGATCTCGTAAAACTCGCCCCACGCTGGTGCCAACTTGCTGTAACGACATTGGCCGCGATACCATCCCTCGTCATTGGTTGCTCCTAGGCGATACCGAGAGCAATCCACGAAACGAAGGACGCCTTCATCGTCGTCAGCAAATGATGAGAACCGAAAGGGGTTCAGCAGGAAGCGGAGAAGCACATCGCGACCTGATGCGGCCACTCGCGGACAGGGGGCATTTGGCTCCGCATTCCACCCCTCGTTCAACTTTCGAAATGACAACCGCGTCGACATCGCGCCTCAAATAATGGCGAGTGAGACATCGCTCACGGGCCCAGGCCCGAGAACTCAGAGATCAAAGGCTTATTTCGGCTTCGACACCAGCTCGATCATCCTGCCTTCATCCTCGTCCGGCATCACGGCCTTCGCCCGCGCGTAGGACTCGACGACGGCGCGCGAAACCAGCGGCTTGTCGGCCAGCAGGGTCTCGGCGAGCCTCACCGCGTAGGCGGCATCCTTGTGCCGCAGCGCCGAGGTGAAGGTCGCGCCGCTGAAGTCGCGGGCGACCATGCGCTTGGAGTGGCGCTGCACCTGGGGACTGGCGGCGACGCCGGCCTGGATCGACTCCAGCACGAGATTCATGTCGAGCCCGGCCTGCTCGGCGATCGCGAGCCCTTCGGCGAGGCCTGCGATCTGGATCGCGCCCATGAGATTGTTGATGAGCTTGTAGACCGTGCCGGAGCCGACCGCGCCGAAATGGCGGATGGTCGAACCGATCGGCGCGAGATAAGGCTGCGCGTGCTCGAGATCGGCGGGATCAGCACCGACCAGCAGTGTCAGCTTTCCGGCTGCTGCCGCATCCGGCAATCCCGTCACCGGACAATCGATGTAGATGAGGCCGCGGCCGTTGAGCTCGCGAGCCATCTCGCGCGCATGATCGTACGAGACCGTGGAGCATTCGATCGCGATCGTGCCGGCCTTCGCCGTCTTGGCCGCGCCCTTGGGGCCGAGCCAGATCGCGCGCGAGGCTTCGTCGTCGGCGACCATGGTCACCACGGCATCGGCATCGATCGCGGCGTCCTCCGGCGAAGTCGCCCAATGCGCGCCGCGCGCGATCAGGTCTTCGGCTTTCGCCTTGCTGCGATTCCAGAGCGTCACCGTGAAGCCGGCATCGAGATAGCGGCCGGCCATGCCATGGCCCATTCGCCCCAGTCCGATGAAGGCGACGCGGGGCATGGCTAGTCCACGTCCTCGATCTCGCCGGCCGTGGTGCCGAAGGCACGCTGCGCCAGCGTCGCGGCCATGAACTCGTCGAGGTCGCCGCCAAGCACGCCCGAGGTGTCGGAGGTCTGCACGCCTGTGCGCAAATCCTTCACCATCTGATAGGGCTGCAGCACGTAGGAGCGGATCTGGTGGCCCCAGCCGATATCGGTCTTGGCGGCCTGGTCGGCGGCCGCCTTTTCCTCGCGCTTCTTCAGCTCGATCTCGTAAAGGCGCGCGCGCAGCATGTCCCAGGCCTGCGCCCGGTTCTTGTGCTGGGAGCGGCCGGCCTGGCAGACCACGGCGATGCCGGACGGGATATGCGTCAGGCGCACCGCCGATTCGGTCTTGTTGACGTGCTGGCCGCCGGCGCCGCCCGAACGCATGGTATCGACGCGGACGTCGGATTCCTTGATGTCGATCTTGATGCTGTCGTCGATGACCGGGAACACCTGAACGCTCGAGAACGAGGTGTGCCGGCGCGCGTTGGAATCGAACGGCGAGATGCGGACCAGCCGATGCACGCCGGCCTCCGTCTTCAGCCAGCCATAGGCGTTGTGGCCGGAGACCTGGATGGTCGCGGACTTGATGCCGGCCTCTTCGCCGTCGGACTCTTCGAGCACCTCGACCTTGAAGCCGTGGGTTTCGGCCCAGCGCGTGTACATGCGGAGCAGCATCTGCGCCCAGTCCTGGCTCTCGGTGCCGCCGGCGCCGGCATGGACTTCGAGATAGGAATCGAAGCGGTCGGCCTCGCCCGAGAGCAACGCCTCGAGCTCGCGCCGCGCCACTTCCTTCTTCAGGTTCTTCAGCGCAGCCTCGGCCTCGGCCACGACGCCTTCATCGCCCTCGGCCTCGCCGAGCTCGATCATGCCGACGTCGTCTTCGAGCTCCTGCTCGACCTTGCCGATGCCCGACAGCGCATCCTCCAGCGAGGTGCGCTCCTGCATCAGTTTCTGGGCTTTCTGGGGATCGTTCCAGAGGTTGGGATCTTCTGCGAGCTTGTTCAGCTCAGCGAGGCGCGCCGTCGATTTCTCGACGTCAAAGATGCCTCCTCAGCAGCCCGACTGACTGCTTGATCTCTTCTACCAACCGTTCGATTTCGGCGCGCATGTCGCTCTCTGGTCTCGCGGAATTGTTCCCGCGTGCTGGCGCATGATCCGGGAAAGTGTGCAGCGGTTTCCCGAAAAGATCATGCGCAAACAAGAAAATAAAGCGCGATAAGTCATCGCGCAGATGGGGATGTAGCGGCGGCGGCTGCAAAGCGCAACCGCCGGAGCTTTGGATCGCGGGTCTTATTCCAGGCCTAGTACAGCCCGCCGGTGCCCGGACGCATGAAGAAGCCGGAATCCGGCGGCGGCTGCTGCGGCACGCGCCCGTCGGCGTCGGCAACGCCGATGACGGAGTAGTTATCCGGCGGCGCGGTGCCCGGCTTGAAGGCTTCGAGGATGGTTCCGCCGGTCTCACCGGGACCCGCGCGCATGCCGGTCTTGGCGACCACGCGGACCAGCTTGATGCCGGCCGGCACCTTGAATGGAACCGCGGGCTTGTCGGCGAGCGCGAGCTTCAGGAAGTCGCGCGCGATCGGAGCTGCCAGATGGCCGCCGGTCGCAGCGTTGCCTTTGCCGAGCGGACGCGGCTTGTCGTAACCCATGTAGATCGCCACGGCGACGTCGGGCGAGAAGCCGACAAACCAGGCGTCCTTGGCCTCGTTGGTGGTGCCGGTCTTGCCGGCGATCGGCTTGCCGACCTCCTTGACGACGGTCGCGGTACCGGCCTGCACGACGCCTTCCATCAGCTCGGTGATCTGATACGCGGTCATGGAATCCAGCACCTGCTCGCGGCGGTCGATCAGCTGCGGCTCGTTCTGGTTCTTCCAGCCCCCCGGCGCTTCGCAGCCACGGCATTCGCGCTGGTCGTGCTTGAAGATGGTGTGGCCATAGCGGTCCTGGATGCGGTCGATCAGCGTCGGCTTCACGCGGCGGCCGCCATTGGCGAGCATCGAATAAGCGGTGACCATGCGCATCGCCGTCGTCTCGCCGGCGCCGAGCGCGTAAGAGAGATAGTTCGGCAACTCGTCATAGACGCCGAAGCGGCGGGCATATTCGCCGATCAGCGGCATGCCGATGTCCTGCGCAAGGCGCACCGTCACGGTGTTGAGCGACTGCCGCAGCGCATTACGTAGCGTCACCGGCCCCTGATATTTGTTCGACGAGAAGTTTTCAGGCCGCCAGACGCCGGCGCCCTGCCCCTGGTCGATTTCGATCGGCGCGTCGAGCACGACCGTCGACGGCGTATAGCCGTTGTCGAGCGCGGCCGAGTAGACGATCGGCTTGAACGACGAACCTGGCTGCCGGTAGGCCTGCGTGGCACGGTTGAACTGGCTCTGGTCGAACGAGAAGCCACCGACCATCGCGAGCACGCGACCGGTCCACGGGTCCATCACCACCATCGCGCCGGACACTTCGGGGATCTGCCGCAGCCGGTACTGGCCTTCGACGGGTTGTCCCTCTTTGGTGTAGAGCGGATCGGCATAGATCACGTCACCGGGCTGCAGCACCTGGGACACCGCCGTCGGCGTCTTGCCCTTCGCGGCGCCCTGCGCGGCCCGCGCCCAGCGTACGCCATCGAGCGTGACGATGCCGGTCTCGCGCTGCTTGCTCACGGCGCCGCCGAGCTCGCGGTTCGGCTGGAACCCGATGCGCGCCGACTGGTCGCTGGTTTCCAGCACCACCGCCATGCGCCAGGGCGAGATGTCGGAGAGCGACTTGATCTCGGCGAGCTTCACGCCCCAGTCGCCCGAAATGTCGAGCTTGCTCATGGCGCCGCGATAGCCCTGCTGCTCGTCATAGTTCACGAGGCCCGAGACCATGGTCTTGCGCGCCATGACCTGGATCTTCGGATCGAGCGTGGTGCGGACCGAGAGGCCGCCCTCGTAGAGCTTCTTCTCGCCATAGCGCTCGAAGATGTCGCGGCGGACTTCCTCGGCGAAATATTCGCCGGCGAAGGTGTGGGCGCCGTTGGAACGGTTGGTGACGGCCAACGGCTCCTTGCGCGCCTTGTCGGCATCGGCCTGCTTGATCCAGCCGTTCTCCTGGAGACGGTCGATCACGTAATTGCGGCGCTCGATGGCGCGGTCGCGGTTACGCACCGGGTGGAGCGTCGCCGGCATCTTCGGCAGCGCCGCAAGATAAGCGGCTTCGGAGATCGTGAGCTCGTTCACCGATTTGTCGAAATAAACCAGCGAAGCCGCCGCGATGCCGTAGGCACCGAGGCCGAGATAGATTTCGTTCAGGTACAGCTCGAGGATCTTGTCCTTGGAGTAGGTCTTCTCGATCCGCATCGCCAGCAAGGCTTCCTTGATCTTGCGCGCGAACGAGACCTCGTTGGTCAGGAGGAAGTTCTTGGCGACCTGCTGGGTGATCGTGGAAGCGCCCTGCGGACGCCGGTTGGAGCCGTAGTTCTGGAGATAGAGCAATCCGGCGCGCGCCATGCCTGTGTAGTCGATGCCGCCATGCTCGTAGAAATTCTTGTCCTCTGCCGCCAGGAACGCGTTGATCACGAGCTTCGGCACTGCCTGGATCGGCAGATACAGCCGCCGCTCCTTGGCGTATTCGCCGAGCAGCGAGCCGTCGACCGCGTGCACGCGGGTCATCACCGGCGGTTCGTAATCCTGAAGCTGAGAGTAATCGGGCAAGTCCTTGGAGAAATGCCAGATCAGGCCTGCCACGGCACCGACACCAACAAGGAACAACACCGTTCCCGCGGCGAACAGGAAGCCCATGAACCGCACCAGCAAGCGCATTATCTGTTTATCCGTTCAATCCTGGATCAGCCCTTGGCGCCGCCAACAGGCGCCATCCTCACGTCGCGAATTCACCGGCCTACTCAAATACATCGGCGCCGGACCGAAAGACGCTAGCCGAGCGGGATTCTCGTCGATTCCGGAACCCCCTGCCACGTTTTTATAAAGCGCCCGCTGTGGCCAAACTAGGGCTTAACAGCGCGGTCGAAACTTCCCCTCTTCAATTCCCTGCCCCCGCGGCCATCCGCTTGGCCAGAAACCCGTCAATGGCCTGCGCCATCGAGCCCACGGCGCGGGACCGCCAGCCCTCAGAGACGAGGTGATCGAGATCGCCCTTGTTGGAGACATAACCGATCTCCACCAGCACCGATGGCACGTCGGGCGCCTTCAATACCCGGAATCCGGCCGACTTGAGCGGGTGCTTGTGCATCCTTACCGTCGACTTCATTTCGCTCATCAGAAAACGGGCAAAACGGTTTGAAAAAGTGCGTGTTTCCCGCTGGGTGAGATCGATCAAGATGTCCGCAACGTCAGTCGGTTCCTCCGCGAGGTTGAAGCCGGCGATCGCGTCCGCCCGGTTTTCAGCGTCCGCCAGACGCTGGGCCTCGGCGTCCGAGGCCTTGTCGGACAGCGTGTAGATGGTCGCGCCCTGGGCATCGCCCTCGGCGCGTGGCAGCGCGTCGGCGTGGATCGACACGAACAGCGCAGCCTTGAGTCCGCGGGCAATTTTGACCCGGTCGTTGAGCGGGATAAAGGTGTCGTCGTCCCGCGTCATCACCACGCGGTATTTTCCGCTCTTTTCCAGCCGGTCCCGCAGCGCCAGCCCGAACGCCAGCACAAGGTTCTTTTCGCTTTCGCCGCTCGATTGCGTTCCGTTGTCGATGCCGCCATGGCCGGGATCGATCACCACCACGGCGCGCCCGTCCGCCGGCTTCTGTTGTGCCGTGTCCGGGGGCGCAGCCGCGGCAGGAACGGTCGCGGGCGGCGCGTCGGCGATCGCGGGCCGCAATTCGGGCCGGCTGTCCGGGCTCTGCGATTGCACGAAGGCGGTGCGATCAACCTCCTCCAGCTCGAGCACGAGCCGGGCCGGCTGGCCATTAGCCGCCTCGAGCACGTAGGAGTTGGTGATCTTGGCGGGTCCCGCGAGGTCGAACACGATTCGCGACCCGCCCGGCATTACGAGCCCGTAGCGGAAGGCTTTGACCAGCCCCCGCCCGCCGCCACCCGTGCCGGCCGGCAGCTGAAAATTGATCTGGGGGACGTCGACCACGACTCGGTACGGGTCGGCCAGGGTGAAGGCGCGGAAGGTGACGGTCTGGTCGAGGTCGAGGATGAACCGGGTCTGCTTGGCATCGCCGGCCAGCCGGGCGCCCGAGGCGATCGGGAAATTCGCCGTCGCAACAGCGGGTTGCGGCTGGCTCTCGGCGGCACTCAGACGGGAGGAATCGGCGCACGGAAATACTGCGGCGCACAACAGCGCGCACGCCAGCAAAACCCGTTGATTTGCGCGGCTCGCCACCGAATTCCGTGCCTCCGAGCAGCTTCCTTATCGCAATAGAACCGCAGGGTTAATCAGGACTTAATGACGAAGAACGCGAAACTCGGCGACTGTGACCGACTTGCGACGCTCCCTTGCACGGATGGCCCATTCCTCGTATGTACAGATTGCTGACGGCCAATATTTTCGGTTGTGTCGCATTCAGTCGCCCGGTGCAGCGCCGGAGCTCCCAAGTTTTGGGAATTCCAGCGTTTTCCGTCCCCCTTTGAGGCCAGCGCGGCGCGCGGCAACGAGGTGGAACGGGGTCGAGCCCCGGCGGCAGGCGGTCCTGGGTTACCTCTCGCGTTCCACGGACAGTTCTGACAGCGACGTAACCTCGTTACCCGATCCCTTAATCCCAAGGGAGCGGTTGTGATCCTCAGGACGCGCGTTCTCGCGCCAGACCTGGCCAGCAGCAACTGATCAAGGGGCGGTCTCGCCGCCCGAGTTTTCATACGGGCCGACGCTTGATGCGCCAGACTGTGCCGACGAAATCTGAAGGACCATTCGCGACGCTGCGGAGCCAAACGCCCGCGCGCCGCTTTGGGCCTCCAGCCTCACGTTCGGCACGGCGCGAGAGAGGACGTTTCGGCCTTCCCCTCACCCCCGAATCAGGTGGACCGTCGCGTCACCCGGCGGCGCGATTCGCGCCCACGGTGAATCGCGCCCGCCGCCGCCAAGAGTTAAGACATGCCCAACAAGATGTTGATCGATGCCACCCACCCGGAAGAGACCCGGGTCGTTGTGGTCCGCGGCAATCGCGTCGAAGAGTTTGATTTCGAGACTGCGCAACGCAAGCAACTGCGCGGGAACATCTATCTCGCCAAGGTCACCCGGGTCGAGCCCTCGCTCCAGGCCGCCTTCGTCGAATATGGTGGCAACCGCCACGGCTTCCTCGCCTTCAGCGAAATTCATCCCGACTACTACCAGATCCCGGTTGCCGACCGGCAGGCGCTGATCGAGGCCGAGGAGCAGGCCCATCGCGAAGCCGAGGAGGAAAACGAGAACCGTTCGCACGGCCGCCGCCGCTCGCGCCATCGCAATGCGCGCCGCCGCGGTCATGGCGAGCGCGTACAGAGCGACATCGTTGAGGGCCTCGAGGCAGGCAGCGATCCCGCCGCCCAGCCGCTCGCAGGCGAGGCGCTGCCGGAGCACGCCGAGGGCGTCCCGCACGAGGGCGAGCACGGCGCGTTCGAGGCGCATGATCACGACCATGACCACGATCACGACGAGCATGGGCACGAAGATCATCATCACGACCATGATGATGAGCATCACGCGCATGATCACGATGACCATGACCACACGGACGAGCACGATCATCACGCGCACGACCACCATCATGACGACGAGGCGCCCGTCGCAGCCGTGGGAGCCGAGCCGGTTGTCGCCGGCGAATTCACCGCCGAGCAGCCGCGGGAAACGATCGCGGCCGAAGTGCCGGCGGGCGAAGCGCACGCCGAGGCCCTGGCCGAAGCCGTGACCGCCGCCGTCGAGCCGGCGGACGCCGTTTATGCGGCCGGTGAAAGCGCCGAGGCGCCACATGCCGAGCCGGCCAATGATGACGACGCCGAGGATGGCGAAGACGGTGAGGAAGCCGAAGAGGAAGTCGTCGAATCCGTCGGCGGCGACGACGTGCTCGAGGAAGTGCCGGAGCGCACCTTCCGCCCGCGCCGCCAGTACAAGATCCAGGAAGTCATCAAGCGCCGCCAGGTGATGCTGGTGCAGGTGGTCAAGGAAGAGCGCGGCAACAAGGGCGCGGCGCTGACGACCTATCTGTCGCTCGCCGGCCGCTATGCCGTCCTGATGCCGAACACCGCGCGCGGCGGCGGCATCAGCCGCAAGATCACCAGTGCGCAGGATCGCTCGCGCCTGAAGGAAGTGGTGCAGGACCTCGACGTGCCCGAGGGCATGGGCATCATCCTGCGGACCGCCGGTGCCTCCCGCACCAAGCCCGAGATCAAGCGCGATTTCGAATATCTGATCCGGATGTGGGAGACGGTGCGCGACCTGACGCTGCGGTCGCAGGCGCCGACCCTCGTCTACGAGGAAGGCTCGCTGATCAAGCGCTCGCTGCGCGACCTCTACAACAAGGAGATCGACGAGATTCAGGTGGCGGGCGAGTCCGGCTACCGCGAAGCGCGCGACTTCATGAAGATGCTGATGCCGGCCAATGTCAGCGCGGTGAAGCAGTATCGCGACGGCCAGCCGTTGTTCTCGCGCATGGGCGTCGAGAGCCAGCTCGACGCGATGTTCTCGCCGACCGTGCAATTGCGCTCCGGCGGCTACATCGTGATCAACCAGACCGAGGCGCTGGTCTCGATCGACGTGAACTCCGGCCGCTCGACGCGCGAGCATCATATCGAGGACACCGCGCTCAAGACCAATCTGGAAGCGGCCGAAGAGGTCGCCCGCCAGCTTCGCCTGCGCGACCTCGCCGGCCTGATCGTCATCGACTTCATCGACATGGACGAGAAGCGCAACAATCGTGCGGTCGAGCGCAAGCTGTCCGATTGCCTCCGGCAGGACCGCGCGCGCATCCAGGTCGGGCGCATCTCGCATTTCGGCCTTCTGGAGATGTCACGCCAGCGCATCCGCGCCAGCGTGCTGGAATCCTCGACGGATCCCTGCCCGCATTGCGGCGGCACCGGCCATGTCCGCTCGGTGTCCTCGGTTGCGCTCCAGCTCCTGCGCGGCCTCGAAGAGATCCTGATGAAAGGCGCGACCCACAATCTCGTGGTCCGCACCCGCACCGACGTCGCGCTCTACGTGCTCAATCACAAGCGCGGCCATCTGCGCGACCTCGAGAACAGCTTCAAGGTCACGCTGTCGGTCATCGCCGACGCGAGCGTCAGCGGTCCGCAGGCCTACGTCATCGACCGCGGCGAGCAGGTGCATACGTTGGAAGCCGCCAAGGCGCTGCTCGCGGCGCAGGCAGCGGCAAGCCCGCCGCCCATGGCTGAAGAGCCCTATGACGAGGAGGAGTTCGATTCGGAGCTCGAATCCGAGGTCGAGAGCGAAGAGACCGAAGGTCTTGCCGAAGAGGCCGCCGGCGAAGCCACGCCCGAACAGGACGGCCAGCGTCGCCGGCGCCGCCGGCGTCGGCGCGGCCGCGGTGGCCAGCGTGAGGGCGAGCTTCGCGAGGACAGCGCGCCAACCCTGCCCGATGCAGCCGTGATAGCGGGCGAGGCGGACGAAGACGCTGAGGCCACCGAACAGGACGGCGACGAGGCCGAGGAACAGCAGGCTCGCGGCGAACAGCAGGGCGGCGGCGAACGCCGGCGCCGGCGCGGTCGCCGTGGCGGACGCCGTCGGCGTGGTGCCGGCGGCGAGGAAGGTCTCGCCGGTTCGATCAGCGACGAGCTGAACGCCAATCTGCCCTCGGAAGTGAACGACGCAGTTGCCGACTTCGACAGCCGCGAAGACGCGCCTTCGATCGCGGATACGGAACCCGTCGAGGCAAGCGCCGAGTTGCAGGTCGCGCAGCCCGAGCCGCGCCTCGAGGTGGAGGCAGAAGCGCCAGCCCAACCCGAACCGGCTTCTGCCGCAACGGACGAGCCAGCCGCCGACGACAAGGCCGCGCGACGCCGCTCCACGGTCCGGGAAAAGGTGAGCTTCATGCTCAACAGCCAGCTCGAGCCGGCAACACCGGTTGCGCAGGCAACCGAGCCGGCTGCTCCGCCCGCTCCTGCTCCGGAGCCCGCGCCGCAAGAGGCAGGCGAAACGCCGGCCGCGCCGCGTCGCGCCGGCTGGTGGTCGCGCCGCTTCGGCGGCGGCGAGTAAGCCGAACCTTCCACGCAAAAACGCCCGGCTTGGCCGGGCGTTTTCTTGTGCACGAGGACTCGCCGCTATTGGCGTTCGTCGTTGAGGGGCGGCCCGTCGCGGACCACGATCTGACGGAGCTGGTCGTGGAGATCCGGCGCCTCGCTGGTGCAGAGGCAGATGCCCGTTGCCGGCCCATCACCCGCATTGAGATACGCGTGGCCCATGGTGCTATCGAGATAGATGCCGTCGCCGACGCCGAGAATCTCCGGCGCATAGAACTCGGTGTGGACGGCTACCTTGCCCCTCGTCACCAGAAAATATTCCTCGCCGGCATGGCGCAGCAGCGGGCCGAATTCAGCGAGCGAACGCGCGCGCGCCTCGACGAGGATCGGCACCATCCGTTTGCCGATCAGGTCCGTGCATTGATAGGTGTAGGTGTGCGACCCGGTGTTGACCACCTGCCCCTGCCCGACGCGGCTGATGCTGCGGCGGGCGGTGACCGGCCGCCCCTGCTCAGGCCGGCCTGCTGCAGGATTGAACAGCTCGGCGATCTCCATCTTCAGGCCTGAGGTGAGCTGCAACAGCTTGTCGTAGGTCAGCGACATCAGCCCGTTCTCGACCTTGGACAGGGTCGAGAGCGCCATTCCGGTCCTTTCGGCGACCTGCTTGAGCGTCAGGCCCCTCGCCTGACGCGCGGCCTTCAGACATTGGCCAAGCTGGGAATTGGCGGTTTCGGGTGTCGTGGTATCGGTCATACCCTCATTATAGCACGAAAATTAGTTGGTTGATCCGCCTCGTTTTTCAGTCACCGGGCGCCCCATCTGGCTGCCCGCTGGGCACACTTCCTGCCGATTGGGCACAAAATGTCCAGTTTTGGCGAAGATTGGGGCGTTAATCTATTTTCCAATGTGCTAAATAGTTTTCATAATTAGAAAGGGAGGTAGCGTTGAACGAGCTGTGCGACTCGCCTGCTGTCGCG
The DNA here is from genome assembly GCF_000426265.1 of Bradyrhizobium sp. Cp5.3. Taxonomy (NCBI): domain Bacteria; kingdom Pseudomonadati; phylum Pseudomonadota; class Alphaproteobacteria; order Hyphomicrobiales; family Nitrobacteraceae; genus Bradyrhizobium; species Bradyrhizobium sp. Cp5.3. The sequence goes on from NZ_AUFA01000017.1 coordinate 133,935, forward strand.
TGCCGCCGCTTGCTGGCCCGGCGGGCGATTTCCCCGGTCGAGCTGCTTGAGGCGTGCCTGGCGCGAATTTCCAGTACCAATCCCGCCGTCAACGCCGTCGTGACACTGGACGAAGCCGGTGCACGGGCGGCCGCCAAGGCCGCCGAGATCGCCATCCTGCGCGGCGAGGACCACGGCGCTCTGCACGGACTTCCCGTTCTCATTAAGGACACCCAGGACACGGCCGGGCTCCGTTCCACCTATGGCAGCCCGCTGCTCCGGGATCACGTCCCGACCGCCGATCAGGCCTCGGTCGCGCGTTTGCGTGCGGCCGGCGCGATCATCTTCGGCAAGACCAACACGCCGGAATGGGCCGCCGGCGGCAACACCCGCAATCCCATCTTCGGCGCAACCGGCAATGCCTTCGATCCCATACGCTCGGCGGCCGGCTCCTCCGGCGGCTCGGCCGTCGCGCTTGCCTGCGGCATGGCCCCGCTCGCCTCGGGCTCGGACACCGGCGGCAGCCTGCGCAATCCGGCCGGCTATGCCGGCATCGTCGGGATGCGTCCCTCCTACGGGCTCGTCGCGAGTGAAAAGCGCGCTTTCGGCTGGTCCAATTTGTCGACCGACGGGCCGATGGCGCGCAACGTCGCAGATGCCGCGCTCATGCTGTCGGTGATGGCGAGCGACGATGCCCGCGATCCGCTCGCCTACACGCTGCCGGGCGAACGGGTGCGCGCACGCGCCGAGCGCTGGGCCGCTCCGCGTCCCGCGGAACTCGGCAAGCTGCGTCTCGCCTTCACCGAGGACTTTGGCTTCGCCCCGACCGAGCAGGCGATCCGGCGCGTATTCCGCCAGCGCGTCGACAAGCTTGCGCCGCTGTTCGCCGAATGCCGCGAGGCCACCCCGGACTGCTCGGGCGCCGACGACGCCTTCGCCGTGCTGCGCGCCGGACTGTTCCTGGCGATGCACGGCAAGAACTACAAGGAGCGTCCCAACATGCTCGGCCCCAACGTCCGGGCCAATGTCGAGGAAGGCCTGAGCTACACGCTCGAAGATCACGCGCGCGCCGCGACGACGCAGACGCGGATCTACCGCGCCTACCAGACCTTCTTCGAAAGCTGCGACGTGCTGATCAGCCCGACGATCACACTGAGCCCGCGCCCCTGGTCGGAGCTCTATCCCGCCGAGATCGACGGCGCGCCGACCAAATCCTATTTCCATTGGCTCGCGCTCGCCTATGCCGTGACGCTTCCGGGCCATCCCGCGCTCAGCCTGCCTCTCGGTGTTGACGAAGCGGGCCTGCTTTTCGGCCTCCAGATCGTCGGTCCGCGCGGCGGCGACGCCATCGTACTCTCGGTCGCCGCGAGCATCGAAGCCGCATTTGCGGGCGATCCACAACTCCGCCGGCCGATCCCCGATCTGGCGCGGCTTGCCGCAGCGCCGCCACTCTCGGCCGCGCCCGGCTTTCTCACTTGGGAATAGACGATTTGAAACACTAGCTGCGCCGCCGGATCGCAGGGACATCGGAGACGAGCATGACTGACTTGTCGCACCAGAGGACAAGCGCAAAAACCTGCATCGTCGGGTTTATCCTTCTCTACGTCGCTTTCTGCATCTCCTATATCGACCGCGCCGCGATCTCGCTGGCGCTGGCGCAGATCGGCAAGGACTTCAATCTCCAGGCAGCAGATCTCGGCATCGTCATCAGCGCGTTCTTCCTGGGCTACGCGATCATGCAGGTGCCGGGCGGCTGGCTCTCCGACCGCTTCGGCTCGAAATATGTGGTGATCTTCACCATCGTGATGTGGTCGCTGTTCACGGCATTCACGAGCATCGCCTGGTCGCTGACCTCCCTGATCGTGATCCGCTTCATCTTCGGCATCGCCGAGGGCGGCTTTCCGCCGGCGAGCATCCGCGCCGTCGCCGAACTGTTCAGGAAGGACAGCCGGCCGAAGATGTCGACGCTGCTGCTGTCGTCGAACTATGCCGGCAGCATGCTCGCCCCGCTGATCATGGCGCCGCTGATCGTCTGGCTCGGCTGGCGCCACGCCTTCAACGCGATCGGGATCGCGGGCCTCGTGTTCGCGCTGGCCTATTTCACCTTCGTTCCCCATCTGGGACGCACCGGCGAAGCCGCTACCCGTCCCGTGACGGCGAAGCCCCGGGCGCCGATGCGCGAGCTGATGAAGAATCCGCTGCTCTGGCAGTTGATGGTGATCTGGTTCGGCCTCAGCTGCGTCAACAAGGGCCTGGATTCCTGGATGCCGCTCTATCTGCTGCAACAGCGCGGACTCGATCTCAAGACCGTCGGCGTGGTGGCGCCGATCCCGTTCGCGATGGCGACGATCGCGACTGCGATCGGCGGCTGGGTGATGACGAGGTTCTTCGCCGAACGCGAAAAATACCTCCTGATCGGCAGCTCCGCGTTGACCGGCATCTTCCTCTACGCCATGTACAAGGCGGAAACGGTCTCGGCGCTGATCATCTACCAATCGGTGGTCTACTTCTTCAAATCCTTCGTCTTCGCCTCGGTGATCGCACTTCCGACCAAACTGCTTCGTGACGACCAGATCGGATCCGGTGTCGGCATGGTCAATCTGGGCGGCCAGAGTGCAGGTTTCGTGGCGCCCGCCGTGATGGGCTTCATCGTGACCGGAACCGGATCGTTCGACGCCGCCTTCGGCTTTCTGGTGGCCATGACCGCGATGTCCGTCGTCGTCGCCGCGACGATCCGCGCCACCCAGCCGAAGCTCGCGCCGAGTCCGGCCTGACAGGAGGTTTTCTGCCCATGCAAAGCGCTATCGTTCTCGGCGGCGGCATGGTCGGCGTAGGCGCCGCGCTGCATCTGCGGAAACGCGGCTGGACCGTGACCCTCGTCGACCGCAGGGAGCCTGGCCGCGAGACCAGCTACGGCAATGCCGGGATGATCCAGGCGGAAGCCGTCCGGCCCTATCCGATGCCGCGCGACTTTTCGACGCTGCTGAAGATCGCGACCGGCCGCACCAATGACGTGCGCTACAGCCTTACGTCTCTCCACCGCCACGTCGAGCCCCTGCTCCGCTACTGGTGGCATTCGGCGCCGAAGCGGCATCGCGAGGCGATCGAGGCCTGGGCGCGCCTGATCGCCTATGCAACACCGGAGCACGACATCCTGATCCGCGAGGCCCACGCCGACAATCTCATCCGTCGCGCCGGCTATCGCCTCCTGCATCGCGACCCCGTCGCGTTCGAACTCGCGATCAAGACGGCAGAGGAAAACCAGCGCGATTTCGGCGTGAAGTTCCGCGTCCTCTCGGGCAGCGAGCTTGCCAAGGCCGAGCCGCTGATCCGCGATGATCTTCCCGGCGCCATCCATTGGCTCGAGCCATGGACCGTGTCCGATCCCGGCGCGCTCGTCGCGGCCTATGCGGCGCTGTTCGAGCGGCACGGCGGCACGCTATTGCGCGGCGACGCAAACACCTTGCAGCAGACCGCGACGGGCTGGTCGGTCGACACCGACGCGGGACGCATCGATGCTGCCGCCGTCGTGGTGACGCTTGGGCCGTGGTCACCCGATCTCCTGTACAAATTCGGCTACCGCATTCCACTGGTGCGCAAGCGCGGCTACCACATGCACTATAGCGGCGGCAGCTCGCTCGATCTGCCGCTGGTCGATACGGCACGAGGCTACGCGATGGGGCCGATGGCCAAGGGCATCCGCATCACGACCGGCGCGGAGCTGACCGGGCCGGACGCGCCGGCAACGCCCATCCAGCTTGCGAGTGCCGAAGCTTCCGCGCGAGAACTGCTCGATCTCGGCGGCCGCGTCGAGCCCGAGCCCTGGTTCGGCACGCGCCCCTGCACGCCGGACATGCTGCCGGTGCTCGGCCCCGCGCCACGCCACCGCGGCCTCTGGATGAATTTTGGCCACGGCCACCAGGGCTTTACACTCGGACCCGCGACCGGACGACTGCTCGCGGAGATGATGAGCGGCGAAACGCCATCGATCGATCCGGCGCCGTACCGGCCCGAGCGTTTCTAGAGCATGATCCGGAAAAGTGTGCAGCGGTTTTCCGAAAATTAAAGCGCGACGACGATTCATCCCGATCTCGTCGCGCTTTGGCTAGCGCGTTTCGCTGCGAGGACCGCGAGCGCGGCCGCCATCCGCATCAGAGGATCGTCCCATTCGCACGGCCGGCGCTGGCGGAACAGCCGCATGGTCGGGTACCACGGACTGTCCTCGCGATCGCGCAGCCAGCGCCAGTCGAGCGCGTAAGGGAGCAGCACCCACACCGGCCTGCCGAGCGCGCCGGCAAGATGCGCCACCGACGTATCGACGGCGATGACGAGATCCAGCGCCGCAACCGCGGCCGCCGTATCGGAGAAATCGCCGAGCGCGGGTGCGAGATCGATGACCTCGCTGCCGAGCGCCGTGAGCACCGGACCATCTTCCGGCCGCGGCTCTTTTTGCAGACTGTAGAGCTGCACGCCCGGCATGATGAGGCGCGGCAGCACGGCTTCGGCTGACAGCGAACGCTGCCGGTCCCCCTTGTGCCTGGCATTGCCGGCCCAGACCACACCGACCTTCAGCGCGGCCGCGTCACCGAGCGCAGCCTGCCAGCGCGCCAGTTTGGCGGGATCCGGATAGAGATAGGGAATATCGGCGGGAATGGTATCGAGTGTGGTGCCGAACACGCGCGGCAGGCTCATCAGCGGCAATTGCACGTCGAACGGCGGCAACGGCTCGCCGCGCGGGATGACCGTCACGCCGGGCAGCGTCCGCAGCAGCGACGCCAGCGCGGGCTGCACCTGAAGGATGATCGATCCGCCCTTTGCCGCCACCATCGGTAGATAGCGCACGAAATGCAGGGCGTCGCCGAGCCCGTATTCGGCGAACAGCAGCAGCGTGCGGCCATGAAGCGGCTCTCCCCGCCATTCCGGCTCGCTGAAGGTCGGATCGCCGTCCGACAGCGTCTTGCATTTGCGCCGCCACTGATAGGCCTCGAAGCCATCAGCGAACTCGCCGTTCAACAGCAGGAAATGCGCATGATTGTACTGCGCGAGCGGCTGCCCGGGATCGAGCGCGATCGCCCGATGCGAGACCGCGAGCGCCTCGTCGATCTCGCCGGCATTGCGCAAGGCGACCGCGAGATTGGCGTGGCCCTTGGCATGGCTGGGATCGGCAGCGACCGCGCGCCGGTGCGCGGCGACCGCGTCTACGACGCGATCCTGCTTCTCGAAGATGATGCCGAGATTGGTCCAGGCCGACGCGTGGTCGGGCTTCAGCGCCAGCGCGCGCTCGCAGGCCGCGATGGCGTCGTCGAGCGCACCGAGCTCGCACAGGCAGGCGCCGAGATTGCTCGCGATCACATGATCGGCCGGATCGCACGCGCAAATTTGCTGATAGGCCTCCGCAGCGTCGGGCAGATGGCCGGCCTCATGCAGGACGAGGCCGAGCAGGCGCAGCACCGGAAGATCGTCCGGCGCAAGCTGCATCACACGGCGATACTGGACGATCGCCTCATCGAGCAGCCCCTGCCGATAGAGCACGGCGCCGAGGTTGCAGAGCAGCCCTGAATCGTCGGGATCGGCCTCGAGGGCGCAACGATAAGCGGCTGCGGCGTCGGCATGCCGCGACTGGTCCGCAAGCACATTGCCGAGATTGAGCCAGGCGCCCGGATAGTCCGGCTCGCGCGCGATGACGGCGCGATAGGCGTCCTCTGCGTCCGCCGGCCGCCCCTGCTCCGCCAGCACCACGGCGAGATTGAAGCAGGCCCGCGTCAGATGCTGATCGAGCGCGATCGCGCGACGGTAGGCTGCCTCGGCCTCATCGAAGCGCGAGAGCTCGCCGAGCGCCACGCCGAGCTTGTTGTGGAGGCCGGCATCGCGCGGCAGCCTGAGCAGCGCGCGCCGGAACGCCGCCACCGCCCCTTCGCGCTCGCCCTTGACCGCAAGCGCATCGCCGAGGGTGACGAGCGCCGGCGCATGATCGGGCTCGATGTCGAACAAGCGGTTGAGCAGCGCGACGCCGGCGGCCGCACGATCGGTGACGAAGGCGAGCACGGCGGACAGGTGCAGCGCCGGCAGATGATCCGGCTGCGCTTTCAGCGCCTCCGCGCAGAGCGCATCGGCCTGATCGGGCCGACCGGCGGCAAAATGCTCCGCCGCCTGCAATACTATCCGATCGATCGCTGTCTTGCTCACGCCCGCCCCTTCGTGAAGTCTGAGATGCAGGTTAAACGCGCGAGGCGGCCAATTCCGTCACTTGGTGCGCTCGGCCAGCACCGCCTTGATGCGCGCCGCCTCCTCGGGGGGCGCCGGATTGTGGACGACCATGCCAAGATCGGACCGGCCATCGACGGCAAAGGCGGAATATTCGCCCTGCTCGGCTGGGCAGCGAAAGAAAAAGGGCTGATCGAGGATATCGACCAGCCCTGCTATTTCAATATCTGACGGCGAGACGCGCCGTCAGGTTCGGCTTGCAGATCAGTCCGTCGTGACGGCGGTTTCCATGTCCGTCGGATCGATCTGCTGGCTCAGCCGCGCGTTGAGCTTGTCGCGATCGAGCTCGCCCTCCCACCAGGCGACGATCACGCAGGCAACGCCGTTGCCACAGAGATTGGTCAGCGCGCGGCATTCGCTCATGAACTTGTCGATGCCGAGCACGATCGCCATGCCCGGCACCAGGCGCGGATCGACCACGGCCAGCGTCGCGGCGAGCGTGATGAAGCCCGCACCGGTGATGCCGGAGGCGCCCTTCGACGTCAGCATGGCCACGACCAGGATGGTCATCTGCTGGCCCAAGGTGAGATCGAAGCCGAGCGCCTGCGCGATGAACAGGGTCGCCAGCGTCATGTAGATGTTGGTGCCGTCGAGGTTGAACGAATAGCCCGTGGGCACCACGAGGCCGACAACCGACTTGGAGCAGCCGAGCCGCTCGAGCTTTTCCATCAAGGATGGCAGCGCGCTTTCCGACGAGGACGTGCCGAGCACGATCAGGAGCTCGTCCTTGATGTAGGCCAGGAACTTGAAGATCGAGAAGCCGGCGAAGCGCGCGATGATCCCGAGCACGATGAACACGAACAACGCCGCGGTGACGTAGAAGGTCGCGATCAGGCCGATCAGGTTGAGGATGGCACCGGTGCCGAACTTGCCGATGGTGTAGGCCATCGCGCCGAACGCGCCGATCGGCGCCGCGCGCATCACGATGGAGATGACACCGAACACGGCATGCGCGGCATCATCGATAAACGCGCGGATGGTGTGGCCGCGCTCGCCGAGGCCCATGATGGCGAAACCGAACAGCACCGAGAACAGCAGCACCTGCAGGATCTCGCCTTGCGCGAAGGCGCCGACCACGGTGTCGGGGATGATATGCAGGATGAAGTCGACGGTCTTCTGTCCCTCCGCCTGCTTGGCGTAATTGGCGACCGCCTGCGCGTTGGCCGCGGCATTGCCGAAACCCGCGCCCGGCTTGACGAGATTGCCGATGATGAGGCCGATCAGGAGTGCGAAGGTCGAGACCACCTCGAAATAGACCAGCGCCTTGACGCCGATACGGCCGACCTTCTTGGCATCTTGGATGTGCGCGATGCCCGAGACGACGGTGCAGAAGATGATCGGCGCGATCACCATCTTGATCAGCTTGATGAAGCCATCGCCCATCGCCTTGATCCAGTCGTTGGTGGCGACCGTCGGCCACAACCAGCCGACGATGGCACCGAGCACGATGGCGATCAGCACCTGGATGTAGAGGACCTTGTACCACGGCTTGGCGGCAGTGGGTGCGACCGGCGCCCCCGCCATCGTTGTCGTCGTCATTTGTCTCACTCCCCCTAAAAACCGTGAGCCAGCCAAGATCAACTTGGCCGGCCCTGTCAATTGGAACTGCTCGGTATTCGTGCGCTTTTACCCGCGGCGGTCGATGATCCGGCGCGCGGCTGGCATCAAGGTGGCGCCCAGCGCATTCTTGACCAGTGACGCCGCGATGAACGGCACGATGCCGACCTGCCAGGCCTTCGCTGCGCCAAGACCGAGGCCAAACGCGAGCCAGCCGAACCCGGCCACTAGTATGACGATATGGCCGACGGCCATCGCGGCAAACAGCAGAACGACGCTGCGATCCCAGCCACGTTCGGCGAGATAGCCGGTCACGAAAGCAGCCGCGACGAAGCCGAACAGATATCCGGCCGTAGGGCCGACCAGCGGCGCGATCCCGCCAACGGGACCTGCGAACACCGGCAGTCCGATCGCACCTTCGGCGAGGTAGGCGATCATGGTTGCGCTGCCAAGACGCCAGCCATAGGCCGCGCCGATCATCAGCACGACCAGCGTCTGCAATGTCATGGGCACGTAGGGCAGCGGCAGGCTGACCTTCGCTGACAGCGCCATCAAGGCGGTGCCGAGCGCAATCAACACGAAGGCGCGCAGCGGGCCAGCGGCTTCGCCGCTTTGGACCGGCCACACAAGGGCGGCGAGAGGAGAATGCGACGCGACGGCAGGCGATCTGTCAGACAAGTTGAACTCCGGAAGCTCGTGGAAAAAGTGGCGGCTATTTAAGCCAGTGAGCGATCCGGTCAACTGCTTGCCGCATCTCGTCCGCCGATCTCGCGTAGGAAAAGCGGATGAACGAACGGCCGTGGATGGGATCGAAATCGATGCCCGGCGTCGCCGCGACATGGGCCTGTTCGAGCATCTGCTTGGCGAAGTCGAAACTGTCGGAGGTGAAGTCCGACACATCGGCATAGAGGTAAAAGGCGCCGTCAGCGGGCAGGAACCTGGTCAGGCCGGCCTTGGGCAGCCCCTCGATCAGGATGCGGCGGTTCTCCTCATAGCCGTGCTTGATCACGTCCATCTCGGCCGTTCCGTCGAAGGCTGCCTCGGCCGCGATCTGGGACAGCGTCGGCACCGAGATCGACAGGTTCTGCTGCAGCCGTTCGATCGGCCGCGCCAGGATTTCCGGGACGACCATCCAGCCGACGCGCCAGCCCGTCATGCAAAAATACTTCGAGAACGAGTTGATCACGAGTGCGTGCTCCGACAGCGCGGCCGCCGTCACCGCCGGAAACGCGTAGTCGAGCCCGTGATAGATCTCGTCCGAGATGAAGCGGATATTGGCGTCTTCTGCTGCCGCGATCAGGCCAGAGAGCGCCTCGCGCGACATCATCGTCCCCGTCGGGTTGGCGGGGCTGCCGACCAGCACGCCCTTCAGCGGGGCCTTGCGATGGGCGGCGAGCAGCGCCTCGCCAGTCAAGGCGTGACGCGTCTCGCTCGTGGTCTCGATCAGAACCGGCTCGCAGCCGAGCGCCGTGAGAATATGGCGATACGGCGGATAGCCCGGCACCGTCACGGCAACGCGATCGCCGGGCTCGAACATCGACAGGAAGGCCAGGGTGAAGCCGCCGGACGAGCCCGTGGTCACCACCACCCGCTCGGCGCTGACCGAGCAGCCGTAGACGTCGCGGTAGTGGCGCACGATCCGCTCGCGCAGCGAGGGGATGCCGAGCGCGGAGGTATAGTCGATCCGCCCCGCTTCGAGCGCCGCATGGGCGGCCGCGATCGCGGTCTTCGGCGCTCCGGCCGAGGGCTGGCCGACCTCCATGTGGATGACATGGCCCCCGGCCGCCTCGATTTGGGCCGCCGCGGCCATCACGTCCATCACCATGAACGGGGGAACATCGCTGCGGCGGGATGGCTCGAGCCATTGCGCCATCCGGTTCCTCAATGTCGCATCGTGCATCGATTTCTGCTATTTCGCTGACGGCCGGCCCCAATAATGGTCCGGGAGACAGGGCGCTTGCGCCCCAGACTGGCCGCATTGTACGGCTCATAAGGGCATATCGCGTATCCGGTCCGCCGCCAATCACCAAAACCAGTCGCGAAACTGCTTTCCAAGACCGCTTGCCAAAACCGTTTGACCAAGACCGTTTGATGTTGCTCCAGATCGCTTTGCGCAAGAAGGCCTCCGCCCTCACCGCCCTTGTCACGGCCGCGGCCCTCGTGCTGACGCCGCTCTCGGCGGCACGGGCCCAGTCCAAGGGGCCTCCCGTCCTGCGCGACACCGAGACCGAGCAGCTGCTGCGTGAATATACGCGGCCGATCCTGCGCGCGGCGGGCCTGGAGAGGCAGAACATCCAGATGGTGATCATCAACGACGCCTCGTTCAACGCGTTCGTCGCCGATGGCCGCCGCATCTTCGTCAACTATGGCGCAATCCTGCAGTCGGATACGCCGAACCAGCTGATCGGCGTGCTCGCCCATGAGACCGGGCATCTGGCCGGCGGCCATCTCGCCAAGCTGCGCGAACAGCTGGCGACCGCGCAGACGCAGATGATCATCGCCATGCTGCTCGGTGCCGGCGCGATCGCCGCGGGCGCCAGCCGTGGCTCCAACAGCGGCAACAACGGCCTCGCCAATGCCGGCGCCGCCGCGATGGCCGGGCCGCAGGAGATGATCCGCCGCTCGCTGTTGTCCTATCAGCGCCAGCAGGAAGAGAACGCCGACCGCGCCGGCGTGAAGTTCCTGACCGCAACCCAGCAGTCGGCGAAGGGCATGTACGAGACCTTCAAGCGCTTCACCAGCGAGAGCCTGTTCGCCGCGCGCGGCGCCGATCCCTATCTGCAATCGCATCCGATGCCCGCCGAGCGCGTCGCCGGGCTGCAGGAGTTCGCGCGCACGAGCCCCTATTGGGACAAGAAGGACGATCCGGCACTCCAGCTCCGCCACGACATGGTGCGTGCCAAGATCTCGGCGTTCATGGAACGGCCGGAGACCGTGTATCGCCGCTATCCGCAGACCAATGACAGCCTGCCGGCGCGCTACGCCCGTGCCATCAGCACCTATCTGCACGGCGACTTGCGCAGCGCGCTGGCCCAGATCGATGCGCTGATCCAGGTCCAGCCCAACAACCCGTACTTCTACGAGGTCCGCGGCCAGGCGCTGCTCGAGAGCGGCAAGCCGGCCGAAGCCATCCCTGCCCTGCACAAGGCGGTGCAACTTTCGAGCAACTCACCGCTCATCGAGATGTTACTTGGGCAGGCTCTGGTCGGATCCGATAATAAGGCCTACACGGACGAAGCCATTCGGATTTTGCGGGCCGCAGTGGCGCGCGAACCCGAGGCGCCGCTCGGCTACACCCAGCTCGCGATGGCCTATGGCCGGAAGGGAGACTATGCCGAGGCCGATCTGGCGTCGGCCCAGGCCGCCTACTTGCGCGGCGACAACAAGACCGCACGCGAGCTTGCTACGCGCGCGAAAACCCGTTTCGCCGTCGGCACGCCCGGCTGGGTCAAAGCCGACGACATCGTGGCGTCGAAGCCGCCGCGAAACAATTGAACAAACCCGACGCCACCGAGACCTGACACCACGACGTCACGACAACACGCTTAGCTCCGCCGTGACGTTTTCCGAAACCTGCTTTGAATGAGGATTTGCCTATGCCTTCGCTGCGCCTGTTCGTTCCCGCGCTGTTTGCGCTCGCCATCGGTTGTGGCGTGACGGGGCCCGCTTCGGCCGACAGCTTCTCGGATGCCCAGCGCACCGACATCGAGGCGATCATCAAGAACTATCTCGTCACCCATCCCGAGGTGCTTGAGGAAGCGATGACCGAGCTCAGCAAGCGCCAGGCCGCCGCCGAGGCGCAGAAGCACGAAGCCAGCATCGCGCAGAACGCGGACGCGATCTTCAACTCGCCGCGCCAGGTCGTGCTCGGCAACAAGGACGGCGACGTCACCTTCGTCGAGTTCTTCGACTACAATTGCGGCTACTGCAAGCGCGCGATGACCGACATGCTCGACCTGATGAAGAACGATCCCAAACTCAAGGTCGTGCTCAAGGAGTTTCCGGTGTTGAGCCAGGGTTCGGTCGAAGCGGCGCAGGTCGCGGTCGCCGTGCGCATGCAGGATCCCACCGGCAAGAAGTATCTCGACTTCCACCAGAAGCTGCTCGGCGGTCGCGGCCAGGCCGACAAGGCGCACGCGCTCGCCGCGGCCAAGGAGGCCGGCCTCGACGTCGCCAAGATCGAGAAGGACATGGCCAATCCCGAAGTGCGCGCCACCATCGAGGAGAACTTCAAGCTCGCCGAAGCGATGGGCATGAACGGCACGCCGAGCTACGTGATCGGCAAGCAGATCGTCGTCGGCGCCATCGGCCTCGACGGCCTGAAGGAGAAGATCGGCGTCGCCCGCTGCGGCAAAGCGACGTGCTGATCGCACCTTCGTTCCATTCCGAATGAAGCGAGGCCGGCTGAAAAGCCGGCCTTTTTCTTTGCGCGCTTGCTGGCTCGATCGTGTCGCAATCCCGGCACGCGCATTCATTTGGCATTCAACAAACAAATGCCGAGGAACCAGTGAAGTTCCGGAACAACTCAAATCCCCTTTCGTTGTCGGCGCGGGCAATGACGCGAAAGAACACGTGAGGAGAAGTTCAATGTCTAACCGCTTTATGATCTCGGTTGCCGCGCTCGCGTTGATCGCCGGCACCGGACTGGCGAACGCACAGGGCACCATGAACCGCGAGAGCGGCGGCGCTGGCGCCGGCGCGCAGCAGCCGATGCAGCACTCGCAATCGTCGGGCAGCGCCTCCGAGCGCAGTGGCTCGATGGGCCGTGAGTCGACCCACGAGAAGGGCACCGTTGGTCAGGCCCAGGAGAAGGGCAGCGCCCACGAAAAGGGCACCGTCGGTCAGGCCCAGGAGAAGGGCAGCGCCCATGAGAAGGGTACGGTCGGTCAGGCTGGCGGCAGCATGAAGTCCGGCGCGGAAGAGAAATCGTCCGGCGCGAGCAAGGCTGAAGAGAAGTCCGGCACGATGCACAAGAACCAGTCGGCGGATGAGAAGGCTGGCGCGACCAAGGGCCAGCGCACTGACGAACGCGCGCAGGGTCAGCAGGACAAGTCGAAGAGCATGAGCTCGGAGAGCCAGTCCAAGTCCGGCCAGAAGGACATGAAGGCCGAGGACAGCAAGAGCGGCACCTCGACCAACAACGCCGAGAACCAGAAGGGCACCGGCACGAGCACCAACCAGAACGCTCAGGGCCAGAGCAGCACGAGCACGACGGTCGGCCAGGCCGGCGCGGCCGCCAAGCTCTCGACCGAGCAGCGCACCCAGATCACCTCGGTGATCCACGAGCAGCGCGTCGCCCCGGTGAGCAACGTGAACTTCTCGGTCTCAGTCGGTACCCGCATTCCGCGCTCCGGCATCGAGCTGCACGCACTGCCGTCCCGGGTCGTGACGATCTATCCGGAATGGCGGACCTACAAGTTCATCCTGGTCCGCGAGGAGATCGTGATCATCGATCCGGACACGTATGAGATCGTGGCGGTCCTCAACGCCTAAGGCCGGATCACGGCAACCATCCGGGGGCGGGCAGCAATGCCCGCCCCTTTGCGTTCGGCCGGCAGCCATGCTTTAGACTGGTTAACAAGCAATTTCCGTAGTTTCCGCACAGGTTTTTGCAACCCGGATGAGGTGCCTGAAGGCCTCCGGGAGGTCCTTCAAGGCTTCCCCTAACGCCCTTTGTTACCTATAACCCCCGCCACGCCGAAGCACCGGGATAGGAATGGCCGAACCAGCAACCGACACGATCCTCGTTCTCAACGGGCCGAACCTCAACATGTTGGGGACGCGCGAGCCGGAGAAGTATGGCCATGCGACGCTGGCCGACGTCGAGAGACTGTGCCGGGAGACGGCGAACCAGTTCGGCCTCAAGGCCGACTGCCGCCAGTCCAACCGCGAAGGCGAGCTGATCGACTTCATCCACGAGGCGCACGCCCGCAAGATGAAGGGCATCATCATCAATGCCGGCGGCTATTCGCACACCTCGATCGCGCTGCACGACGCGCTGCTCGCCGTGCAGATCCCGACCGTGGAAGTGCATGTGACCAACATCCACGCCCGCGAGAGTTTCCGCCACCATTCCTACACCGCGCGCGCGGCCTTCGCCTCGCTGTGCGGCTTCGGCATCGAGGGCTACCGCCTCGCCATCCAGGGCCTTGCCGCCAGGCTTGGCATCAAGCCCAAAGCCTGACGCTCCCTTTCAACAGAACATTCGGATCAAAGAACATGGCGCGCCAGCCGGACGACAAAGCAGCCGCAAAGTTTTCCAGCGACGATTCCGCGCTCGTGCGCGAGCTCGCCCTGCTGCTCGATGAGACCAGCCTCACCGAGATCGAGATCGAGCGTGCAGGCTTCCGCCTGCGCGTCGCGCGCAACATCAGCGTCGCCGCAACCATGCCGATGCCGGTGGCAGCCGCCGCCCACGCGGTACCGGTCGCCGCCGCGGCCGTCGCACCTGCGGCCAGTGCGCCCGACATGTCGAAGCACCCGGGCGCCGTCACCTCGCCGATGGTCGGCACCGCCTATTGGGCGCCGGAGCCCGGCGCAAAACCCTTCATCGAGGTCGGCACCAAGGTTTCGGTCGGCCAGACGCTGCTGATCATCGAAGCGATGAAGACGATGAACCAGATCCCCTCACCGCGCGCCGGTACCGTGACGCAGATCCTGGTCGAGGACGGCCAGCCGGTCGAGTACGGCGAGCCGCTCGTGATCATTGAATAAGCGAGTGGCGAATGGCGCGTGGCGAATGGTTGCTGTCTCACCATTCACCTTTCGCTACTCGCTATTCGCCCGCTGAGGCGCCATGTTCGACAAGATCCTCATAGCCAATCGCGGCGAGATCGCCCTTCGCATCTTGCGAGCCTGCAAGGAGCTCGGCATCGCGACCGTTGCCGTACACTCCACCGCCGATGCCGATGCCATGCATGTGCGCCTGTCGGACGAGAGCGTGTGCATCGGGCCGCCGCCCTCGAAGGACAGCTATCTCAACATCCCCAACCTGCTCGCGGCCTGCGAGATCACCGGCGCCGACGCCGTCCATCCCGGCTACGGCTTCCTGTCGGAGAACGCGCGCTTCGCGGAAATCCTCTCCGAGCACAATCTGCATTTCATCGGTCCCAAGGCCGAGCACATCCGCCTGATGGGCGACAAGATCGAGGCCAAGAAGACCGCCAAGCGGCTCGGCATCCCCGTGGTGCCCGGCTCCGACGGCGCAGTCGGCCCCGACGACGACGCGTTGGCGATCGCAAGGAAGATCGGCTTCCCAGTGCTGGTGAAGGCCGCTGCCGGCGGCGGTGGCCGCGGCATGAAGGTCGCGCACAGCGAGGCCGACTTGCAAGTGGCACTGTCGACGGCAGCCAACGAAGCCAAGTCCGCCTTCGGCGATGCGTCCGTTTACCTCGAAAAATATCTGCAGAAGCCGCGCCACATCGAAATCCAGATCCTCGGCGACGGCCGCGGCGGCGCGATTCACCTCGGCGAACGCGACTGCTCGCTGCAGCGCCGTCACCAGAAGGTCTGGGAAGAAGGCCCCTCGCCGGTGCTCTCCGCAGCCGCGCGCGCCAAGATCGGCGAGACCTGCGCCAAGGCGATGCGCGAGATGAAATATCTTGGCGTCGGCACCATCGAGTTCCTCTACGAGGACGGTGAGTTCTACTTCATCGAGATGAACACCCGTATCCAGGTCGAGCATCCCGTCACCGAGAGCATCACCGACATCGACCTCGTGCTGGAGCAGATCCGCATCGCTGCCGGCGGCGACCTGCCGGCGCGGCAGGACGAAGTCCAGATCATCGGCCATGCCATCGAGTGCCGCATCAACGCGGAGAACCCTCAGACCTTCCGGCCTTCGCCCGGCCGCATCCAGCAATATCACCCGCCCGGCGGGCTCGGCGTGCGGATCGATTCGGCGGTCTATCAGGGCTACACGATCCCGCCTTATTACGATTCCCTGGTCGGCAAGTTGATCGTCCACGGCAAGACCCGCGGCGAGTGCCTGATGCGGCTACGCCGGGCACTGGACGAGATGGTGGTCGAGGGCATCGAGACCACCTTGCCCCTGTTCCGCGCTCTGGTCCGGGAGCCCGCCATCATTGACGGCGACTATCATATCCACTGGCTGGAACAGTACCTGGCCGGCCAGACGGAACCCGCCGCCAAATAATCTCCCACCTCCTCGGGAACCCTTTGCCTTCACGGGCGTTTTGAGCAACTGGGGACTGCTCGAAGGGGGCTCCTTGGACTCCGTTGTCGTGTATCAGGCGAGACCGTCGTGAGGGTTGAGGCGCAGCGGCGGCGCGCATTCTGGCAGATCCTGCTGTTCAGCGCGGGCCTGTTGGTGCTGACCGTGATCAGCGCCGGCTCGGTTTATCTGGTCAACAAGGCCCGCAGCGACAACAAATGGGTGCTCCACACCATCGAGGTGGAGAACCAGGTCAACGCGCTCCTGCTCGAGGTCCGCCGCGCCGAGAGCGGCGCCCGCGGCTACCTCCTGACCCAGGGGGCTGATTTCAAGATCGACCATGACAAGGCGGTGGCCGCCATCATTCCCGCGCTCGACAGGCTCACGCGCCTGAGCACGGACAATCCCGCGCAACGCGACAAGATCGAGAAGCTGAGCGTCGCGATCGAGACCCGGCTAGATCAGTTCGCGCGCGAGATGGAGTTCGTCCGGCAGGGCCAGCCGGAGAAGGCCACGGCGCTGGTCCGCGAGGCCGCGCCCGCCGACACCACGACCACGATCAGCAGCGTCGCGAGCACGATGATCCGGGAAGAGGAGCGCCTGTTCTACCTCCGCTCGGTCAATGCCGACCACAGCCAGACGCTGGCGGCGTCGATGACCGGCATCGGCTCCGGCCTGGTGGTGGTGTTGGTGCTGATCTCGATCTGGCTGGTGCGGCGCTCGGCGCGGAGCCGCGATGAGGCCGAGGCGCGCCTGCGCGACGCGAACGTCAACCTCGAGACCATCGTCGATGAACGCACCGCGGACCTGCGCGAAGCCAACAACGAGATCCAGCGCTTTGCCTATATCGTCAGCCACGATCTGCGCTCGCCGCTCGTCAACATCATGGGCTTCACCAGCGAGCTCGAAGAGCTTGGCGGCGACATTTTCCGCCGCGTCAGTGGCCTCACCCATGTCCCGGCCGACGGTCCGCAGCTCGTGCCCGGCGCCGCCGGCAATATCCCGCTCGAAGGCCCCGACAAGCAGCTCTCGGAGGACTTCTCCGAGGCGCTCGGCTTCATCAAGTCCTCGATCGCCAAGATGGACCGGCTGATCTCGGCGATCCTCAACCTCACCCGCGAGGGCCGCCGCGAATTCCAGCCCGAGAGGATCGACACGCGCGAATTGATCGAGGCCATCGTATCGACGCTGGCACATCAGGCAGCCGAAGCGCAGGCTGAGATCCATGTCGAACCCCTGCCGGACGTCGTCAGCGATCGCCTTGCGCTCGAGCAGATCTTCTCCAACCTGATCGACAACGCGATCAAGTACCTGAAGAGCGGCGTGCCCGGAGAGATCAGAATCCGGGGGCGCACCAAGCTCGGGTACGCTATTTTCGAGCTCAGCGACAACGGCCGCGGCATCGATCCAAGGGATCACCAGCGGATTTTCGACCTGTTCCGCCGCGCGGGAACCCAGGACAAGCCCGGCCAGGGTATCGGCCTTGCGCATGTGCGTGCACTTGTGCGCCGTCTCGGTGGTACGATGTCGGTATCGTCGGAACTGAATGCGGGCAGTACATTCACGATCACGCTGCCAATGAATTGGAACGCCAGCAATCGGAAGACCGATCAATGACCCAGCCTGTCACCATCATCATGATCGAGGACGACGAGGGACATGCGCGCCTGATCGAGCGCAACATCCGTCGATCCGGGGTCAACAACGAGATCATCGCGTTCGGCAACGGCACCGATGCCATGATGCATCTGTTCGGCGCCGACGGCACCGGACTCAAGCAGAAGGGCAACGCCCTTCTGATCCTGCTCGACCTCAACCTGCCCGACATGACCGGCATCGACATCCTGAAGCAGATCAAGGAGAACAAGTATCTGAAGGCGTCGCCCGTGGTGGTGCTGACCACCACCGACGACTCCCAGGAAATCAAGCGCTGCTACGAGCTCGGCTGCAACGTCTACATCACCAAGCCCGTCAACTACGAGAACTTCGCCAACGCCATCCGGCAGCTCGGCCTGTTTTTCTCGGTCATCCAGGTCCCGCCCGCCGCCACATGAACCAGAGAACCCCGACACTGCTCTATATCGACGACGACGACGCGTTGGCGCGCCTCGTCGAGCGCGGGCTCACGCGCCGCGGCTACAAGGTCGTTCTTGCCGCGAGCGGCGAGGAAGGCCTCGAGCGCATTCGCCGCGCGGGTGCTGACGGCTCTATCGATGTCGTGGCGCTCGACCAGTACATGCCGGGACTCGACGGGCTGGAGACGCTCGAGCAGATCATGGCGATCCCGGATGCCCCGCCGGTGGTGTTCGTCACCGCCTCGCAGGATTCCAGCATCGCAGTCACCGCGCTGAAGGCGGGCGCGGCCGACTATCTGGTCAAGGACGTCAAGGGCGACTTCATCCCGCTGCTGCATGTCGCGGCCGATGGCGCGCTGCGCCAGGCCGAGATGCAGAAGGCGCGCGAGGAAGCCGAAGCCGAGGTCCATGCCTCGCGCGACCGCTACGCTGCGCTTGCCGCCGAGCGCGAGCTGCTGCTGCGCGAGGTCAATCACCGCGTCGGTAACTCGCTCCAGATCATCGCCTCGCTGCTGCACCTGCAGGCGAGTTCCGCCGCGCAGGAAGAGGTCAAGGCTGCCCTGACCAACGCGATGGGCCGCGTCGCCGCGGTCGCGCAGGTGCACCGCCGCCTCTACACCTCGCAGGATCTCAAGAGCGTGATCCTGAACCAGTATCTCGAATCCCTGCTCGAGGATTTGCGTCGATCGGCCGAAGGTAACCGGATGTCGCGGTTAACGCTGAAGGCGGAGCCGATCGAGATCGATCCGGACCGCGCGGTCGCCGTCGGCATCATCGTCAATGAGCTGGTGATGAACGCGGTGAAATACGCCTATCCGGACGGTGCCGGCCCTATCCATGTCGAGCTGACCTCGAAAGGCGAGGACCTCCTGCTGTCGATCGCCGACAACGGCGTCGGCGACAATGCCAAAGCCGATCCGCGCTCGACCGGGATGGGCCAGCGCATCGTCGCCGCGATGGCCTCCAAGCTCGATGCCTCCGTGGAGCGCGATCCCGACCATGCCGGAACCCGCATCGTGCTGAAATTCGGCCGCACCGCCGCGGCGCCCGGCAAGGCCAGCAACGCCGCAGCGAGTTGATCCGCGCCACCCATCGCAAGCCCGTCGCGATCCTGCTATTGTCGGCAGGCCATGACCTCGCGCGAATCCGCCTCGTCTGAAATCACGCCGGCTGTGCTGCTGCGCGCCTATGCCTGCGGCATCTTTCCGATGGCCGAGAGCGCCGACGATCCGACCTTGTTCTGGGTCGAGCCGGAAATGCGCGGCGTCATTCCGCTCGAGGGATTCCGCGTCGCCTCGCGTCTCGCACGCACCGTGCGTTCGGACGCGTTTCGCGTCACCGTCAACACCGCGTTCAAGGCAACCATCGCCGGCTGCGCCGCGCCGCAGACCGGGCGCGAGGACACCTGGATCAACAAGCGCATCCGCGATCTCTATGGCGGCCTGCACGAGCTCGGCCATTGCCACAGCGTCGAGGTCTGGCAGGGCGACGACCTCGTCGGCGGCCTCTACGGCGTCAGCCTCGGGCGCGCCTTCTTCGGCGAGAGCATGTTCCATACCGCGCGCGACGCCTCCAAGGTGGCGTTGGTGCATCTGGTCGCGCGTCTCATCCACGGCGGCTTCGAGCTGCTCGACACGCAATATGTCACCGAGCATCTGAAGAGCTTTGGCGCGGTGGAGATTTCGCGGCGGCGCTACACCGGCCTGCTCGACAAGGCGCTTGCCGACGAGCCCGCCGATTTCCTGAAGCTGACCGCCGGTGACGCGATCCCGGGCGCACGCGCGCTCGAGATCATCGCGACACGGCAATAATCAGACGATTTGGCTTAGCGGCTAAAGCCCGGGAAATTGAAAAGGCCCGGTTGCGGCGGCGGTGGCGGAGCCGGCTGTGTCTGCTGCGGTGGCGGCGGCAATGGCTGCGGCGGGCGCTGCTGCTGCACGGCCTGCTTGGGTGCGGCCTTCTTCTGCGCGGGCGGCGGGGGTGGCGGCGGCTTTGCCGCGGCGGGATCCGGCGCTGCGGTTGCGATCGTCTGCTGCGGCTCTTTGCAGTCGGTCAGCCAGATGTCGTAGATCGGATGCTCAACGCCGTGGAGACCGGGGCTTGCGGCAAACATCCAGCCCGAGAAGATCCGCTTCACCTCGCCCTGCAAGGTGATCTCGTCGACCTCGACAAAGGCGTCGGTGTTGGCGGCTTCCGTCGCCGGCCGCGTGTAGCAGGCGTCGGTTTTGACCCGCAGCGCGCCGAACTGCACGGTCTCGCCGATATCCTCGTCGAAATTGATGATGCGTCCGGTGATCTTGTCCAGGCCCGAGAAGGTGGCCTTCTTGTTGACGATCTTCTGCGCCGGCGGCTCGGTGACGACCTCGTCGCCCGGCTGGAGGCTCGCCGGCGTCTGCGGCACGCCGCCCTTCTGCTGCGGCTGGCGCTGGCCCGGCTGCGGCGCAGCTTGCGGATTGGGCGGGGCCACCGCCACGGAGGGCGGCTGGTTCTGCGGGGCGACAACGGTACCCGGCGGCGGCGCCAGGGGCTGGGTCTCGACCGGCCCCGGCAGGGCGTTGCCCTGGATATTGCCTTGAGGATTGCTCTGGCGCGGCATCGGACGCGACGGCAGCACGCGGCCCTGCGGCGGCAGCTCCGGCACCTCCTCGTCGTCGTCAGGCATCTGCGGCTGCGGCTGGCCACGCGGAATGCTGCCCGGCGGCCGCGGCGGCGGGTCGGAGAAGATCGTGCCGATCTGCGCCTGCGCGGGCGTCGCAACCGTCATGGCGGTGGCGGCCAGCAGTGCCGCAAGACCTGTCAGGGTAAGGGTTCGAAACATCTCGCGCGGCTTCAACAGCGAATCGGGCTTGTTGGACATTCTACAGGGGATACCGCCGCTCGCAGGCCATCGGGTTAACACGCCAAATAGGGCGGGGAAAGGGCGGCATCCCTGCCCTGCCCGCCGCCGGCTGGCCAGAGCCGTCCCGGGATGGAATAGTCGACCAGATTCAG
The DNA here is from genome assembly GCF_000426265.1 of Bradyrhizobium sp. Cp5.3. Taxonomy (NCBI): domain Bacteria; kingdom Pseudomonadati; phylum Pseudomonadota; class Alphaproteobacteria; order Hyphomicrobiales; family Nitrobacteraceae; genus Bradyrhizobium; species Bradyrhizobium sp. Cp5.3. Next base: position 154,974 of record NZ_AUFA01000017.1, read on the forward strand.
GCGTCTCCGGCCAGCTGGAGCAGGACAAGACCCGTTATGCCCGTTGTGCTCGATCCCGATGCCGCCGCCGTCTACAAGGCGTTCCAGGAGGCCGGCCGCCCGCCTTACGAGACCCTGACCGCACCGGAAGCACGCGCCTATTACTTGCAGGCGCGCTTTGCCACCAATCCGGAACCACCCGAGCTGGCGCGCATCGCGCCGCTGGCGATCGTGGCGCCCCACGGCACGATCCCGGCGCGCATCTACGTGCCCAAGGAACTACGGCAGCGCGACGGGTTGTCGCCCGCGCTGGTGTTCTTCCATGGCGGCGGCTGGGTCGTCGGGGATCTCGAGACCCATGACGTCGCCTGCCGCAAGCTCGCGGTCGAGGGCGCGCTGATCGTGATCTCGGTCGACTACCGCCTCGCGCCTGAGCACAAGTTTCCCGCCGCCATCGATGATGCGATCGCCGCGACCCAATGGGTCGCAGCCAATGCGCGCGCGCTCGGCATCGACGCCGCGCGCCTCTCGGTCGGCGGCGACAGCGCCGGCGGCAATCTCGCAGCCGTCGTCGCCCTCGCCGCGCGCGATGGCAACGGCCCCGCGATCGCCGGCCAGGTCCTGATCTATCCGGCGGTCGATTTCGCCATGACGCACGGCTCCCACAGCGAGCCCGAGACCAGCGTGCTGCTCACGCATTCGGTGATCCGCTGGTTCTGCGACCATTATCTGAGCGGCGCCGCCGACGCTGCGGACTGGCGCGCCTCGCCGGTCCGCGCCGCGACGCATCTCGGCCTGCCGCCGGCCTATGTGCTCACCGCCGGCGCCGATCCGCTGCGCGATGAAGGCGCAGACTATGCCGAGCGTCTAAAACAGGCCGGCGTGAGCGTCACCTACAGGCACTTTCCAGGTCAGTTCCACGGCTTCTTCACCATGGGCAAGCTGCTCAAGCAAGCCAATGTCGCCGCGAGCGAAATCGGAGCGTGGCTGAAGGGGTTGGGCTAACGAGGCTGAGATCGAATGCCTTGGTTTCCCCGAACCATCATCGCCGTTCCCGTGCGCGGGCTCACATGGCTTGGCGACCAGGGCACGCGCGCGGTGGCGGCGCTGGTGTTCATCGCGGTTGCGGTGCCGCCGATCGGGGCGCTGCTGCGGCCCTACGTCACCGAGGCGATCTTCTGCCTGCTCTGCATCTCCTTCATGCGCGTCGATCTGGCTGCGCTCTACGGCCATCTGCGCCGACCCGGGCTGGTCGCGGCCGCCACCGCCTGGACCACGATCGGCGTGCCCATGATCGTCGGGCTGATCGCCTGGTCGACCGGGTTCGACGGCCGCTCGCCCGGCCTCTTCCTCGCACTGATGCTGCAAGGCATGGCCTCGCCGATGATGGCCTCGCCCGCGCTCGCCGCAATGATCGGGCTCGATGCCACGCTGGTGCTGGTGACGCTGGTGACCTCGACCGCGCTCGTTCCGTTCACCGCCTCACTGTTCGCGAGCCTGTTCCTGGGCGGCAGCCTCAGCATCACGCCGCTCACGCTCGGCCTGAAGCTGCTCGGCCTGCTCGCGGGATCGCTGCTCGCCGCAACCATCATCCGCCGCGTCGTCGGCGCGGACGCGATCCAGCGCCACAGGCGGCCGATCGACGGCATCAACATCATCATCCTGCTGGTGTTTGCGTCGGCGGTGATGGGCGATGTGGCAAGCGACCTCGTGACCGATCCGGTCTTCACCATCGGCGTCGCGCTGATGGCCTTTGCTGTCTATTTCACCCTGCTGGCGGTCACGACGCTGCTGTTCCGCCGCGTCGGCTATGAGCGCGCGCTGGCGCTCGGGCTGATGGTATCACAGCGCAATCTGGGGCTGATGCTGGCCGCGACCGCGGGCGCGCTGCCGCCGACGACCTGGCTCTATTTCGCGCTCACCCAGTTTCCGATCCACCTCGCGCCCTACATGCTGACGCCGATCGCACGCCGCCTGATGGCGCGCGTACGGACGTCCGACGCTGCCGCCGCGGGCAGCACGACCTAGGGGCACGCACTCAAAACTCCGCGCCGCAGTCAGGCGTTGATGAGGTCCGCTGTGCCCCTGATGGCGGCGCAAAAAGCGGACCCTCACCGGAGGTCCGAGTCGGGCCAGAAGCCGACGTGCCAGTCTTGCTGCTAATGCTTCTCCATGAAGGAAAGGATAGCTTGATCGTAGGCGCCGGGATTCTCCCATGAAACGGTATGTGAGCTCGCAGCGATTTCGATCCTTTCGCGGTTCGGCAAGCAAAGCTCTAATTGATCCACGACTCGGTGAAACAGGCGCGGGCTTCGCTCGCCGTTGGACAAGAGCGTGGGAGCCGTGATCGCTTTGGCCATGTCGCAGGTAAAGACCGGCCTTGGCCGCTTGGTTGTTGCATCCGCCTGAAATGATGCAACATTGTCCAAGTTCATTTTCCTTTGAGCGTCGGAACGGTGTTCGTAGGCCCCCGGGCCTCCAATGGCATCTACGATCATGGGAATCCCCCGCTGTATGTCGCCCATTCCAAGAGCTTCTCTGGCGGGCGCCATATTTGCGACCCATGCTTTCAGCATGTCGCCAGTATCTGGCAGACCATTCAATAGACCCAACGCCGGAGGTTCATTGAGCGCGAGACTGACGACCATGTCCGGATGTTTCGCGGCGAAGAAAAGAGCTGCGTACGCTCCGGATGAATGCGCTATGATCCGGGCCTTTGAGTACCCCAGAGCGCGCAAGAGGCCCGCGAGATCTTCACCGTGCACATCGGGGGCGGCGCTATCTGGTGTCCCGTCCGGACTTACTTCGTTCGGATAATTGTTCCGGCGACTGTATGCTATTGCGCGATATCGTGTCGCGAATTTTGGAAGTTGTTCGCTCCACATTCGGTAGTCTTGCAAACCACCGTGAACGAATATTACGGGCTCGCCCTGCCCAGCGTCGACGTAGGCAAATTCATATCCGTTGACAGAAATTCGCTTAACTTCCTCGGCGATGGTCAAGGTGCTGAGACCAGAGGCGATCAAACCCAACACCACAGAGCAAATGGCTTTTCCAATAGACATTGCGACCCCATGATGACGAATGGGAGGTGTACTATCTTTCCTAACAACTTATACGATCTGAGCGCGATTGTCTCCTGTGGGGTCACGAGCAGAAATGCTCTAACTGATCGCAAGATTTCCGCTTGCCCGTCAGAAGCTGACGTCTGCGCCTCTAGGAGTGCGCGACTTAGCCCGCCCGCGCCGCGCGCCGCAGCGCCTGCGGGGGCTGGCCGAAGGCGCGGATGAAGGCGCGCCGCATCCGCTCGGGATCGCGAAAACCGGTCGCCTCCGCGACGAGCTCGATCGCCTCGCGCGAGGACTGCACACGCTCGCGCGCGACCTCGACCCGCAGCCGCTCGATTGCCTTGGATGGCGTCGTGCCGGTCTCGGCGGCGAACGCGCGGGCAAAATGCCGCGCGCTCATGCCGGCGCGGTCGGCGAGATCTTCCACCGTCAGGGGCGAGTCGAGATTTTCGCGCGCCCATGACAACAACCCGCCGAACCGGCCGTTCGGCGTCTTCAATTCCAGCAGCGAGGAGAATTGCGACTGACCGCCGCTGCGGCGGTGGTAGAGCACGAGCTGGCGCGCGGTCGCTTGCGCGATCTCCTCGCCGTGATCCTCGGTGACCATCGCCAGCGCAAGGTCGATGCCGGCGCTGATGCCGGCCGACGTCCACACATTGCCGTCCCGGGTGAATATCTGGTCAGGCTCGAACTTCACCTTCGGATAGCGCGCGACGAAGTCGCGCGTCCGTCCCCAATGCGTGGTAGCGCGACGACCGTCGAGCAGTCCGGCTTCGGCGAGCACATAGGCGCCCGAGCAGACGCTGGCGACCCGCACGCCGCGCCGCGCCAGTCGCTGCACGAAGGCCAGGGTAATTGGGCATCGCGCCGCCGCTGCCACACCCTCGCCGCCCGCAACCACGAGCGTCGTGATTGCATTCGCCGATTTGAAATCGCGCGCGACCATTTCCACGCCGGACGAGCTGCGCACCGGCCCCGCCTTGACCGCCAGCACCCGGATCGCGAGCGGCTTGCCCGAATAACGCGCGCCAATTTCGAAAGCCGAAATGGGACCCGCCGCATCGAGCAACTGGAAATCCGGGAAGATCAGAATGCCGATCATGGCCTCGTCCGAAAATGAGGGAAATATGCCATTTCAGACGAAAGGGCACCATGCCACGCTGTCGTCGTCAAGTTGATTTTCGAGGAGGTCTTCGATGTCGTCGCCGCTTCAGATCGGACTCTTGGTATTTCCGCGGGTCACCCAACTGGACTTCACGGGTCCCTTGCAGGTGTTCTCCGCTGTACCCGGCGCGAAGTTGCACCTGATCTGGAAGCGCATCGAACCGGTGCCGAGCGACTCCATCCTCACGCTGACGCCGACCACGACCTTCGCCGATTGCCCGCAACTCGACGTGATCTGCGTGCCCGGCGGTGGCGGAACGGACGATCTGGTCAACGATACGGAGGCGCTCGATTTTCTGCGCGAGCAGGCCGAAGGTGCGAAGTACGTGACTTCGGTCTGCACAGGATCACTGGTGCTGGGTGCCGCCGGCCTTTTGAGGGGCTACCGCGCCGCCACGCATTGGAGCGCGATGGAGTTCCTTAGGCAGTTTGGCGCGACGCCGACAAAGACGCGCGTCTGCGTCGACCGCAATCGCATCACTGGCGGCGGCGTCACCGCAGGCATCGATTTTGCGCTGACGCTGGTGTCGATACTGGTCGATCGCACCATGGCGGAAGCGATTCAGCTCCGGCTCGAATACAATCCGGCCCCGCCGTTCAGTTCCGGCTCGCCGGAAACAGCACCGGCCGAGGTCCTCGCCCTGGTCAAGGAGCGCATCGCGCCGAACCAGGTCCGCCGCCTCGAGGCGGTCGGGCGCGCGGCCCACGGGTGATCTAGGCATTCCATGCTGGAGCGGAACTGGGGTTTTGGCAGACGAGTTAAGCCCGCACAAAACCCACAACGTCCGGGAGAGTGATCATGGAGCATCTCCACTACCCCAACGAAAGCACTGAGTATCGCGCCGCGCGAAACGCGCTGCTGGATGAGGAGATCGCCCTTCGGGCACAGATTGAATCCGTCGCTGCAAAGCGACGCGCGTTGCCGCTCGGCGGCGAAGTCCAGCAGGACTACATTTTCGAGCGCATCGGCAAAACGAGCATGCCGGAACAGGTCCGGATGTCGGAACTGTTCGGTCCACACGACACGCTGATCCTCTATAGCTTCATGTATGGGCCGGAACGCGAGCTGCCGTGCCCCGGCTGCACCCATCTGCTCGACGGGCTCGACGGCGCCGCCCGGCATATCGGCAAGCGCGCCGCCTTTCACATCGTCGCCAAATCGCCGATCGCGCGGCTGGCCGCCTGGGCCCATCAGCGCGGCTGGGAGCATCTGTCGCTGCTATCCACCGCCGCCAACAGCTACGACGCAGATTATTTCGGCGACACGTCAAAATTCTCGAAGGGGATGCGCACGCAGCACCACGTTCCCGACGGCGAGAACTGGGACGAGACGATCTTCAACGTCTTCAAGAAAGCCAACGGCAAGATCAGACACTTCTGGGGCTCAGAGATGAGCTTTGCGCCGCCCGCGCCGAAACAGCATCATCGCGCAGGCGATCTGGTCGACCCGCTCTGGGGCCTGCTCGACATGACGCCTGCGGGACGCGGCGACTTCTTCCCGAAGGTGCGCTACGACTGAAGCACGCAAGCGCGCTGGCACAACGCGATCAAAGAAAAAGGCCGCTTGGTTTCCCAAGCGGCCTCTCCTTTCTTACGGCGGCTGCACATTCCATCGGGCGATTTCGGAACTTCCAGACCGGGGGCCTATCTCCCGATCGAGTCCTGGTCGGCGGCCGCTGCATATCGGGACAGTCGCGAGCTGTTGCCCGAACCGAACGCGATGGTCTCCCATCTCCGTAAGATGGCTTCATTGAGCCCTATCGCTCGCGTCAGCGCAACGGGCGCGCAAGCGGCGTCCCCGCTGTTCCCGTTGTCCACAGCGGCGTGCGGCGGATGCGGATGCATCCAATCGCAGTGATGGAAGAGGCTGACCGGTTAGCCGGGCGTCCAGGGCTGGTAGTCGCCGGTCGCCTTCGGCCGCTTGCCGCTGGCGAGCGTCGAACCGGAGGGCCGGTAGGCCCTGGGCGTGCCGGTCAGATTCGGCTGGTGCGGCTTTTCCCACTCGCGCGGCTGGTAGTTGATCTCGGTCGGCGGCACGTCGATGACGTGATGCATCCAGCCGTGCCAGGCCGGCGGTATGCGGCTCGCCTCAGCATTGCCGTTAAAGATCACCCAACGCCGCTCGAATCCGAGCGTCGGATCGATCGCGCCGCCGCGGGTGCGATAATAGCGGTTGCCCTGCTCGTCCTGGCCGACCAGCTCCCCGAACCGCCAGGTCCAGAGCTGGGTGCCAAAGGTCTGGCCATTCCACCAGGTGAAGAGCTTGAGGAAGAACTGTTTCATGCGGCAAGGGCCCTGCTTCGTGGCGCCCTGATGCCATCCGGACGGCAAAATGTCCAGTCGGCAGGGCGCGGCCGCGCCCCCCGCAAACGCCGTAGTGTCGGCACGGAAGGGCGCCGCAAATCAGACGCGAACCGTTCGTGCCGGATATTGCGACCGCATGAGAGTTCTCTGTTCGCACGCAAACCGGCGTGATCCCCGGAACCACAGCCCTGTCAACGGGGTTTGCTCCCTGGAAAAGGAGTTGAAGAACATGAAAAGTCTGAAAGTTTTAGGCGCCGTCGCAGCGCTGGCGTTGGTCCTGCCGATGGTCACACCGACCGCAAGCTTTGCGCGCGGTGGTGGAGGACACTTCGGTGGTGGCGGCGGTCACTTCGGTGGCGGCGGTCACTTTGGCGGTGGCGGCGGCCACTTCGGCGGCGCTCACTTCGGTGGCGGAGGCTTCGGCGGTGGAGCACGGATCGGCGGTGGCGGCGGCAATTTCGCAGCCGGTGCCGCGATGCGTCCGAGCGTCGGTGCCGCGCCGTCCGTCAGCGCTGGCGGCGGCCGCAGCTTCGCAGCCGTAGGCAACAACTGGCGCGGCGGTGCTGGTAATTGGCACGGTGGCTTCCGGCATCATCGCGGCGGCTTCTTCCCGGGCTTCGCGGCAGGTGCTGCGATCGGCGCGCTGGGCTCATACGCCTATTACGGCGGCCCGTACTACGATGATCCCTACTACTATGGTGACTCCTATTACGACGAGGGTCCGTCCGTGGCCGTGGTGCCCGACACTGGCGGCGATTCGGCCGCCTATTGCGCGCAGCGCTACCGGTCCTACGACCCGGCGTCCGGCACTTATCTGGGATACGACGGTCTACGTCATCCCTGCCCGTAAGCGCATCAACATCGCCTGAATCCGAAAAGGGCGTCGCAGCAATGCGACGCCCTTTTCGCGCGCATCGCGTGCACCGGCGAGGTCTTGTACGCACTGTTGCAACGGACCTTTAATCACCCCACCGTGCATATCTCCCCTGATCCAATCCAAAATTGACCCGGCGCACGATTCTCTTATATCAAAAACCGCTGTGGGGACTTCGATCTACTGGGAAGAGTCATGCCGCGTATCCTCGTGGTTGATGACGATCCGATGGTCGGCGCGACCATCGAGGTCCTCCTCCAACGTCAGGGCTTCGACGTCACGCTGACTGACGGCGGAGAAACGGGGCTTGCTGCGCTCGAAGCGCAGACGTTCGACGTCATGCTGGTCGACATCTTCATGCCGCACATGCGCGGCTTCGAATCCATCCGCATCTTTCATGAGCGCGCACCGGCGATCCCGCTGATCGCGATGTCCGGTTATGCGTTCGCCTCGTCCGCCTCGCCCTCCCCCGATTTCCTGCGCATGGCGCTGGAGCTCGGCGCGATGCGCTGCCTGCGCAAGCCGTTCACGCCGGACGCGCTGTTGACCACGATCAGGGAATGCCTCGCCGGCCCAGGCGCGAGCGCACCGCCGCAGGACAAGAAAGAAGCCCCTTGATTCCCTCGCAGCGCGTCATTCTCGGTGCCGGACTTGCAATCCTCCTGATCATCACCGCCGCCTCGATCGGACTGGACGTCAAGTCACGGTCCGATGCCGCCTGGGTCAATCACACCGTCGGGGTTTTGAAGAAGATCTCGGACCTCCGCGTCCAGATCCGCAACGCCGAGAGCGCCGCGCGCGGCTACGAGATCTATCGCACCCAGGCGTTCAGCGACGAGTTCCAGGCCGCGCGCAGACAGATCGCGCCGGCGCTGGCCGAACTCAAGCTCGCCGTCCGCGACAATCCGGATCAGATCGCACTGCTCGAAGGCACAGAGCCGCTGGTCCGGCGCCGGCTCGACATCGCGGCCGAAGCGATGCGCTTGCGCGCGGAGAATGACGGCGCCGGCATCACCGCGCTCCAGGGCAAGGCCGAGGGCCGCGGCCTCATGGAAACGGTGATCGCCAATCTCGACCACCTGAGCACGCAGGAAGACAAGCTGCTCGCCGCGCGCACCTCGGATTCGCGCCGCACCGGCATCGTGCTGCTCGGCATCGACATCGCCGGCGCCGTGCTGATTCTGCTGCTCGTCGGGCTTCTGCTGCGCGAGACCCAGCGCAGCCAGGTGGCGCTCCAGAGCTCGCTGCACGAAACGCAGGCCGCCAAGGAGGCGCTGGAGGCCGCCGTCGCCGAGCGCACCGAGCATCTCGTTACCGCGCATGACGAGCTCCGCCTCTCCGTCAACGTGCTACAGAGCACGTTCCGCAGCATGGCCGAGGCAGTGCTGGTCATCGACAATGATGGCGACGTCCTTTTGTCCAATCCTGCCGCGGAGCGCATGCTGCTGCATCGCGCCGGCATGAACCTGCGCAACCTGGGGGCGCTGTCCGACGTTTTCCATGGCGACGGCGTCACGCCGCTCAAGTCTGAGGAGCTGCCGTCGACGCGCGTGCTGCGGGGCGATGCGTTCGAAGAGCTGGAGATGATCGTCCGCCCGCACAGCGGCAATTCGCCCCGGCATCTCATGATCAGCGGCCGGCCGATGCGTGACGGCCAGGGCAATATCTCCGGCGCCGTGCTGGTCTATCACGACGCCACCACCTCTCGCGAGACCGAACGGCAGCTGCACCAGTCGCAGAAGCTGGATGCCATCGGCAAGCTCACCGGCGGCGTCGCGCACGACTTCAACAACATGCTGACGGTGATCTCCGGCAATATCGAGACGCTGGTGGCGAGCCTGAAGGAGCAGCCCGAGCTCCAGCGCGTGGCGCGCCTGGTCGACGATGCCGCCGAGCGCTGCGCCGACCTGATCCAGCACCTGCTCGCCTTCGCGCGCAAGCAGCCGCTCAAGCCGCGCGACGTCGAGATCAACGCCGCGATCACCGATATCGCAAAGCTCCTGCGCCCGACCCTCGGCGAGCAGATCCAGATCGAGACCGTTCTGGAACAGGGACCGATGACCTCGCATATCGATCCGTCCCGGCTCACCAATGCCGTGCTGAACATGGCGATCAACGCCCGCGACGCCATGCCGAACGGCGGCAAGCTCCTGCTCGAGACCCACCGGATCGTGCTGGACGCGGCCTATGCGCACGCCAATGCGGACGTGCGCCCCGGCGAATACGTAATGCTCGCGGTCAGCGACAACGGCACCGGAATGCCGCCTGACGTGCAGGAGAAGGCGTTCGAGCCCTTCTTCACCACCAAGGAGGTCGGCAAGGGATCGGGCCTCGGCCTCTCCATGGTCTACGGCTTCGTCAAGCAGTCCGGCGGCCACATCAAGATCTACAGCGAGGAAGGCCACGGCACGACGATCAAGCTCTATCTGCCGCCGGGCGAAGGAACGACTGAAGCAGCCGTCCCCGCAGCACCCGCAGCCACGGGCGGCATCGAGACCATTCTGGTCGTCGAGGATGACACGCTGGTGCGCAACTTCGTCACCGCGCAGTTGCAGAGCCTCGGCTACCGGACCATCGCGGCCGCCGACAGTAAGGCCGCGCTGCAATTGATTGAGGCGGGCGAAGCCTTCGATCTGCTGTTCACCGACGTCGTGATCCCCGGCGGCATCAGCGGTCGCGAGCTTGCGGAGAAGGCGGCAAGGATCCGCCCGGGGCTGAAAGTGCTCTACACCTCCGGCTACACCGACGACGCCATCGTGTACCAGGGCAAGCTCGACGACGGCGTGATGCTGCTGACAAAACCCTACCGCCGCAACCAGCTCGCCGAGATGATCCGGCTGGCGCTGCACGGGGGCGCGGCGGGGGTCTAGCGCGGACTGAAGAAGTCGCGCCGCTGTCACGCACGCACGTATGAGGTCGCGCGCAGTGGCTCAGAATGTGAGTTCCGGTTTTCCTCGATACGCCGTGGCTCGCCAGGATCTGCGCCTGAGGTGTTCCGGAACCGCGCTAGAGCAATGAATATGGCCGCTTTGATCGCGATCGAACCTGTCTCAAGCAAAAATCAAGCGCATCTCAAGGACAAATCGTCTCACCAGCCCAATCTTTGAGCACGCTCTCGCCGACTAATGTTTGAGCCGGCGCCGCGACGGTCCGCTTGCGGAGCGCGACATCGAGCGCAGTCACCAAATGCAAAGCTTGGATCTCGGCCTGCCGCTGGAACCGGCAACGCCGCTTCGGCAGGTGCTCGCATGAATAGACGGGAGTTCATCTTGTTGATCGGTGGAGGACTGGCCTGGCCTGCCATCGCGCGAGCGCAGGACGGAACCAAGCTCCATCGGATCTTCTGGGTCTCCACCGAGTCCGAACCAGATCCTTTCCTGGACGGCTTTCGCGAGGGAATGCGCGCGCTGGGATACGTCGAGGGCAAGACCGTCGCCTTCGAGACGCACTACGCGCCTGGAAATCCGCAGGCGCTGCGCAAGATCGTCTCCGAGTTGCAACGGGGGAATATCGACCTCGTGGTCTCGAGCGGTCCGGCGACGCGCGTCATGACTGCGGTCACCGACATCCCCGTGCTGTTTGCATTGAGCGGTGATCCCGTCGCTTTGGGTGTGGTGAAGAGCCTTGCTCACCCCGGCACCAATTTCACCGGCAGCACATTCCTGTCGCTGGAGCTGGCAGGAAAGCGGGTTGAGCTGCTCAAGGACATTTATCCAAAGCTGCGAAAACTGGCGGTCTTCTCGAACACGGATCATCCGGGAGAGCCGCTGGAATGGCGTGCGACTTTGGAATCATGCAGGAACTTGGGCATTGAAGCAGCCTACGTTCCGTTCTGTGGCGCTCGCGACATCGAGAATGCGTTGACGGCTGCCGGCAAGGTCGACGCCAATGCTCTCCTCGTATTTCCCGATGTTGTGACCCTGGTGCATCGTGCCAAGATCGCAGAGTTCGCAATCGCGAACCGGCTGCCTTCGATGTTTGGCTGGTCTGAATATTGCGACGCTGGAGGCCTCTTGAGCTACGGCGCGAACCAGCGCACGACCTATTATCGGCTTGCCACCTATGCCGATCGCATCCTGCGCGGTGAGAATCCATCCGATCTTCCGGTGATGCGCCCCGAGAAGTTTGAACTGGCAGTCAATCTGAAGACGGCCAAGCTCCTGGGTATTGACCTGGATGTATCGTCGATCCTGTTTCGCGCCAACAAGGTGATCTCCTGAGAGCGGTTATGACGGACGGTGCTGCGCAGTCCTCGTCGCGTGCGATGCCCCCGCGTCGCTCGCTGTTTTGCAAGTATTTCGCGACGTTGTTTGTCGCTGCAGTCGTGCCTCTGATACTGGGCGCGGCCGTCGAGGCATCGTTCGGTTACCGGGACCAGCGTCGCCAGATCAGCGCAGTGCTGCAGGCCGATGCTCGCGCAGCCTCAGACAGGATCGAGGCGTTCACCGATGGCATCCGAGATCAGCTCGGGTGGATGGTGCAGCTTCCCTGGTCTGCCGGAGACGATGTGCAACATAAGATCGACGCCTTGCGTCTCCTCCAGCAGGTGCCTGCGATCGTTTCAGTTTCGCTTCTGGACGAGACCGGCACCGAACGGGTCTTTGTTTCCAGACTGCATCTGAACAGGACCGGTCGCGGCATTGATATGTCTGCGGACCCTGCTGTCCTGGGTGCACGCGCCAACAAGGTCTGGTACGGACCGGTTCAATATCAGCGAGATTCAGAGCCCTACATGAGGATCGCGGTTGCCGGGAGCCTGCCGGCCGCCGGCGTTGCGATCGCGGAGGTCAATCTGAAGCTGATCTGGGACGTGATCTCGGCCATCAGAATTGGCGAGACCGGCTACGCCATCGTCGTCGATGACTCCGGTCACCTGATCGCCCATCCCGACATCAGCCTGGTTCTGCGCGGCCGCGCCAGCTCGGGCAGTTTCAGCCGGATCAAGCAGCTCGTTGGCGCGGCCAGCGGAGCGGCGGTGATCACCGGGGACCAGGGCAAGCCGGTGGTGGCGCTATCCGTTCACGCCGCCGACGTGGGATGGACGGTGATTGCGATGCAGCCGGTCTCGGAAGCCTTTGCATCAATTCGCGCGGCTTTGTGGCGGTCCTCAATTCTCATCGCCTTTGGCATTCTCATCGCGCTGGCGCTCGCCTATTGGCGCGCACACAGAATGTCCGGTCCGATCAAGCAGCTGGAAGAGGGCGTGGAGCGGATCAGAACCGGACAATTCGAGCATCGCATCAAGATCTTCAGTGGTGACGAGCTGCAGCAACTGGCGTTGCGCTTCAATGAAATGGCATCCGAGCTGGCGATCTCGCAGCAAAAATCTGCGCGGATCGAACGACTGAAGCAATTCTTGCCGTCACAAGTCGCCGAACTGGTCGAGCATTCCCATGAGCTGCTCGAAGGACAGCGGCGTGAAGTCGCCGTCATCTTTGGCGATTTGCGCGGCTTCACGGCGTTCTCCACGCGCAATGAGCCGGATGTCATCATGGCCGTCATGCGCGAGTACTATGAGGCCGTTGGCACCGTTACGACTCGTCATGAGGCAACTCTCATCGGCTTTGACGGCGACGGGGTCATGCTCCTCGTCAATGCCCCGGTCGCATGTGAACAGCCCGCAACTCAAGCGGTCCGGCTCGCGATCGACCTGCAGATGACGGTGCAGTCCATCGCCAGCAAATGGTGCGACGCCGGCCACGCGATTGGCTTCGGTGTGGGCGTTGCCATGGGGCCGGCGACGGTCGGCACCGTCGGTTATAACGGTCGGCTGGACTACACGGCCATGGGCGCCGTCGTGAATTTGGCGTCGCGGCTCTGCAATCTCGCGAAGGACGCGCAGATCCTGGCTGATCCCACCATCGCCGGGCGGGTGCGGGATAGCATTCCGTTGGCATCGCTCGGACAGCGGGCCATCAAAGGCTACGACCAGGCACTCGAAGTCTTTGCTGTCGCGCAGGCTGACTTGCCGGTGAAACCGCCGGGCTCCGGGCCACGCCGGCGAGAGAAAGAGCCTCAGACCCATTGATGCACCGGAGTTCGGGACTGCTAGCGCGTCGCCAGCACGACGCCGGCGAGCGTGAAGATCAGCGCCGCGATCTGCCCTGCCCCGAGCGGCTCTCCCAGCGCGAGCGCGGAGGCCACGACGCCGATGACCGGCACCGCCATGGTGCCGATCGCCGCGACCGAGGCCGGCAGCCGCGACAGCGCGGCGAACCAGCTCACATAGGCGATGCAGAACTGCACCACGGTCGAATAGACCAGCAGCGCCCAGCCGACCGGGGTCACCAGTTGCAGATGTGTGGTCTCTAAGAGAAGGCCCGCGATCGCGATCGGCAGGCAGCCGACGCCGATCTGCCAGGCCGCCGCCGTGATCGGCGGCAGATGGATCGGGTATTTCTTGAGCAGCACGGTGCCGAGCGCGAAGCCGAACGCGCCGGCGAGCGCCATGATGATCCCCGGCAGCTTGGCCTGGCTCGCGGCAAAGCCGTTGCCGCCCATGATCGCGGCGAGGCCCGCAAAGGCCATCACCAGCGCGATGGTCCGCAGCAGCGTCGGCCGCTCGCCGAGCACGGGCCAGGCGATGATCGAGGCCCAGACCGGCATGGTGTAGGCGATCAGCGCCGCCTCGCTCGCCGGCAGCCAGAGCAGCGCGAGCCCCATCAGCACCATCCAGCCGGTGACGTTCAGCACGCCCGCGATCAGAACGCGGGGCCAGACCTCGGGCCGGACCTTGAGGCTGTCGCGCCGGATCAGGGCCAGCGCGGCCAGCAGGGCCGCCCCGAGCACGCCGGTCACCCCGCGTAGCGTCAAAGGCGGCAGCTCGGCGAGGAGGAATTTGGTCACAGGCCAGTTGAAGCCCCAGCCGATCGAGGTGATGGCGAGGAACATCAGGCCGGCCGGGGCGATGCGCGGCCGCGCATCCCGGCGAGTCGAATCATGCATGTGGGGTACCCGGCAGAAATCGGGGGCAGCTTGGCCCGGATTCGGGGGCCCGACCACCACCTTGGCGGGCATGCCTGCCCCAACGTTCCGTAGCACTACGTGAGTCTTGCTGACGCAATCCCATTGCCCAAAAAATATACTGCCCTGTGAACAGCGGGACGAAGCTCGCGTATCCACACCGGACGCAAATTTTTTCGGTTGGGAATCCCTGAGGACTCACTGATACTTGCCTCAAGGACAGGTGAGGCCGAGTCCCCTGTTATCCCCCGCTCTCCACCATATTTAGTATTTGATTCAGGAACTCGCACTAGTTCTTGACGGGCGCAACGGAGAGTCCTAGCTTTCGGACCGTTCGGCGCGAGTGAGTTTGCGTCCCGCCGGCACTCCCCCAAAGGGTCCCGCAAATAACCACTCCGCCGGCCAGACAAAGGCAGCGGGGAAGGGCTTGTCTGCCCTCCAAAAGCGGACTTTTCGGGCGCCAGAACGGGCCGGCAAAAGGCTCGAATGGCATCGGTAGAAGACGTGGCGTTGGGGCGTTGAACGCATGTCGGGCACATCCCGTTGGGGCGGATGGGCCTGGATATGCCGGCGGATGTGAGGTGCACGCACCGAACCATCGCGTCGGGAGAAACTGGGCCGGGTTCCCACCGGCTGAACTGCGAAGCCTTTGGGCCGAAAAGGCCAGGGGACTCGCGAAAGAGAAATGTCGACCGGGCGCCTCAACGAAGGCGGTCCGGTCAAAGATAAGGACGGGGCAAGACGATGCGGATTGAGCGGCGCCACACTTCACAAGGACAGTCACCCTACGCCGGGATCGAATTCCGGCTGACCACGTCGGAGATCCGGAATCCCGACGGCTCGGTGGTCTTCAAACTCGACAACGTCGAAGTGCCGACCGAATGGTCGCAGGTCGCTTCCGACGTGCTCGCGCAGAAATATTTCCGTAAAGCCGGCGTTGCCGCGCGCCTGAAGAAGGTCGAGGAGGAATCCGTCCCCTCCTTCCTGTGGCGCTCCGTGCCCGATACCGAGGCGCTGGCCGCGCTGCCTGAGAAAGAGCGCTATGTCAGCGAGCTCTCGGCAAAGCAGGTGTTCGATCGCCTCGCCGGCTGCTGGACCTATTGGGGCTGGAAGGGCGGCTATTTCTCAAATGATGAAGACGCCCAGGCCTTCTACGACGAGCTCCGCTACATGCTCGCCATGCAGATGGTCGCGCCGAACTCGCCGCAATGGTTCAACACCGGCCTGCACTGGGCCTATGGCATCGACGGGCCCGGCCAGGGCCACTATTACGTCGACCCCTTCACCGGCAAGCTGACCAAGTCCAAGTCGGCCTATGAGCACCCGCAGCCGCACGCCTGCTTCATCCAGGGCGTCGGTGACGACCTCGTCAACGAGGGCGGCATCATGGACCTCTGGGTCCGCGAAGCACGCCTGTTCAAATACGGCTCCGGCACCGGCTCCAACTTCTCCCGCCTGCGCGGCGAAGGCGAAAAGCTCTCCGGCGGCGGCCGCTCGTCCGGCCTGATGAGCTTCCTCAAGATCGGCGACCGCGCCGCGGGCGCGATCAAGTCGGGCGGCACCACGCGCCGCGCGGCCAAGATGGTCGTGGTCGACGTCGATCACCCCGATATCGAGACCTATATCGACTGGAAGGTGAAGGAGGAGCAGAAGGTCGCCGCCCTCGTCACCGGCTCCAAGATCAACCAGAAGCACCTCAAGGCCGTTCTGAAGGCCTGCGTCAACTGCGAAGGCTCGGGCGACGACTGTTTCGATCCCGAGAAGAACCCTGCCCTGCGCCGCGAGATCAAGCTCGCGCGCCGCAGCCTCGTGCCCGACAACTACATCAAGCGGGTGATCCAGTTCGCCAAGCAGGGCTACAAGGACATCCAGTTCGACACCTACGACACCGACTGGGATTCGGAAGCCTATCTCACGGTCTCCGGCCAGAATTCCAACAACTCGGTCTCGCTGAAGGACGACTTCCTCCGCGCGGTGGAGACCGACGGCGACTGGAACCTGAACGCCCGCACCTCCAAGAAGGTGACGAAGACGCTGAAGGCGCGCGACCTCTGGGAGAAGATCGGCTACGCCGCCTGGGCGTCGGCCGACCCGGGCCTGCACTTCAACACCACGATGAACGACTGGCACACCTGCAAGGCGTCCGGCGACATCCGCGCGTCCAATCCGTGCTCGGAATACATGTTCCTGGACGACACGGCGTGCAACCTCGCCTCCGCCAATTTGCTGACGTTCTACAACACCACGACGAAGCATTTCGACGTCGAGGGCTATGAGCACCTCTGCCGGCTCTGGACCCTCGTGCTCGAAATCTCCGTGATGATGGCGCAGTTCCCGTCGAAGGCGATCGCCGAGCTCTCCTACGAGTTCCGCACGCTCGGCCTCGGCTACGCCAACATCGGCGGCCTGCTGATGACCATGGGCCTGTCCTATGACTCGAAGGAAGGCCGTGCGCTCTGCGGCGCGCTGACCGCGGTCATGACCGGCATCACCTACAAGACCTCGGCGGAGATCGCGGGCGAGCTCGGCACCTTCCCGGGCTACAAGAAGAACGCCGCGCACATGCTGCGCGTGATCCGCAATCACCGCCGCGCCGCGCATGGCGAGGCCTCCGGCTACGAGGCGCTCAGCGTCAACCCGGTGCCGCTCGACCACGCCTCCTGCCCGCAAAAGGACCTGATCGCGCATGCGCAATCGGCCTGGGATGCGGCGCTCGAGCTCGGCGAGAAGCACGGCTATCGCAACGCCCAGACCACGGTGATCGCGCCGACCGGCACGATCGGCCTCGTCATGGACTGCGACACCACCGGCATCGAGCCCGACTTCGCCCTGGTGAAGTTCAAGAAGCTCGCCGGCGGCGGCTACTTCAAGATCATCAACCGCGCGGTGCCGTCCGCGCTGCGCGCGCTCGGCTATCGCGAAGCCGAGATCGCCGAGATCGAGGCCTATGCCGTCGGCCACGGCTCGCTGTCGAATGCGCCGGGGATCAACGCCTCGACGCTGAAGGCCAAGGGCTTCACCGATGAAGCGATCGCCAAGGTCGAAAAGGCCCTGCCGACCGCCTTCGACATCAAGTTCGCCTTCAACAAGTGGACCTTTGGCGAAGACTTCATCCGCGACCAGCTCGGCATCGGTGCCGAGGCGATCGCGGCCCCTGGCTTCGACCTGCTCCAGGCCGTCGGCTTCACCAAGCGCGAGATCGAGGCGGCCAACGTCCACATCTGCGGCGCGATGACGGTGGAAGGTGCCCCGCACCTAAAGCCCGAGCACTATCCGGTGTTCGACTGCGCCAATCCCTGCGGCAAGATCGGCAAGCGCTATCTGTCGGTCGAGAGCCACATCCGCATGATGGCGGCGGCGCAGCCCTTCATCTCGGGCGCGATCTCCAAGACCATCAACATGCCGAACGACGCCACGGTGGAGGACTGCAAGTCCGCCTACATGCTGTCGTGGAAACTCGCACTTAAAGCCAACGCGCTCTATCGCGACGGCTCGAAGCTGTCGCAGCCGCTCAACTCGCAGCTCATCAGCGACGATGAGGACGAGGACGATGCGGTCGATCATCTCTACGAGAAGCCGATGGCGGCGCGTGCCGCCCAGGTCTCCGAGAAAATCGTCGAGAAGCTCGTCGAACGCATCATCGTGATGCGCGAGCGCGAGAAGATGCCGGATCGCCGCAAGGGCTACACCCAGAAGGCGGTCGTCGGCGGCCACAAGGTTTACCTGCGCACCGGCGAGTATGACGATGGCCGTCTCGGCGAGATCTTCATCGACATGCACAAGGAAGGCGCGGCGCTGCGCTCCTTCATCAACAACTTCGCCATCGCCGTCTCGCTCGGCCTGCAATACGGCGTGCCGCTCGACGAATATGTCGACGCCTTCACCTTCACCCGCTTCGAGCCGGCGGGCCCCGTGCAGGGCAACGACTCGATCAAGTACGCGACCTCGATCCTCGACTACGTCTTCCGCGAGCTGGCGGTGAGCTACCTCAGCCGCTTCGACCTCGCCCATGTCGATCCCAACGAGACGGGCTTTGACGCGCTCGGCAAGGGCGTCGAGGAAGGCAAGGAGCCGGACGACGAGGCCGGCCACCACGCGACCAAGCTGGTCTCGCGCGGCCTCACCCGCTCCCGCACCGACAACCTCGTCGTGATGCGCGGCGGCTCCACGGCTGTCGCCCAGGGCAATGACAGCGCTCCGACCGGCGGCAGCAAGGTCACTGCGCTGGCCTCGCACGGTGCCTCGGCCCGCGCCGGCGACGCGGTGGAAGGCGCCGTCGCCCTGAAGCAGGAAACGAGCCACGACCTCTCGCCCACCGAGAAGCTCGAGCAGCTCCAGTGGAGCAAGGCCGGCACCGCCCAAACGCTGGTGCCCACCAAGGCCGAGCGCCGCGCGGAAGCCAAGGCCAAGGGCTACGAGGGTGAGATGTGCAGCGAGTGCGGCAACTTCACGCTGGTGCGGAATGGGACGTGCATGAAGTGCGATACTTGCGGAAGCACGACGGGGTGTTCGTGAGGCGGTAGATCGCGACGATCGTTAGTTAGGCCCGGGTTGACCCGGGCATCCACGAAGGGCGGCCGAAAGGCCGCCTTTTTTGGTCCTCGACCGCACCTGATATTCCATATATGGAATACAACTATAAGTACTCAAAGGGATTCGCATGTCCAGGCTTCACGGAAAAATCGTCAAGGCGGTTAGGGTTAGGGACACCGACCTTGGACGTGTCGTAGGCGAGTCCCTTAAGAGACTTCGTGAACTTGCCGGTCTAAGCCAGAGTGAGATCGCTACTCGTCTGAAGGTCGGCCAAGCGGCAATCTCTAAAATCGAGCACCGCGGCGACGTGCAGATCTCTTCGCTGCAGAAGTACGTCGAAGCGCTAGGTGCGGAGCTTCGGATTGAGGCAACGTTTACCCGTGAGGCACTCAAAAAGCTGCGCTTTGAGGGTGCATTCGATCCTGACCTACAAGACGACGATCAATTCGTTTTCCCGATCTTTGGCGATGATTTATTCCGACCAAAAAGGGACGTCGTTTTGAGCGTCCGTCCGGTCTATTCGCAAAAAATAATGGCGGGGGAGAAGACCGTCGAGTTACGACGCCGCTTTCCCATTTCGGCGCCGAGCGGCACGGTCGCTTACATCTACTCGACGTCACCCGTGCGTGCCATGGTTGGAAGCGCCGAAATCGAAAACGTGTACAAGATGCCTATTGCGGACATATGGAAGAAGTTCGGTTCAAAGGCACGTATCACGCGCGATGATTTTGAAAGCTACTTTTCCGGGCTTGAGGCTGGCTTTGCGTTGAAGTTCAAGAATGCCCGCGCGTTTGCGCGCCCAATCGATTTATCAGAACTTAGGCGGCGCTTCAGATTTGAGCCGCCACAATCATTCCTCTACGCCTCTCCAGTCCTTCGGACGGCCCTCGAAGATGAATACTCCGACGTATCTCATTGATACGAATGTCATCATCGGACTTGAAGACCATCGTACCGTACGACCCGCCTTTGCCGCGCTGCTAAGTACAGCAGCCAAGCACAAGGTGGATGTCCTGGTCCACGAGGCCGCGCGCGACGACATTCAGCGAGACCGCGATATTGCTAGGCGGAGCATCTCGCTCAGCAAACTTGAAAAATTTCAGGTTCTTAAGAAAGTACGCGGGCTTCAGGTAGCTGAACTACAGAAGCGGTTTGGGCAACTGCCACGACCGAATGATGTTGTGGACGCCACTCTTCTCGACTCTATTGAGCGGGGCGCTGCCGACTTTCTAGTCACAGAAGATCGTGGCTTGCACGAACGCGCCCGCAGATTCTCTCCCGAACTGGGACGGCGAGTACTGTTTGTTGCCGATGCTGTCCAACTGCTCAAAACGACGTTCGAACCGGTCGAGACTCCTGTACGTTACGTAGAAGAAGTGTCGGCAAATGAGATCCAACTCACGGATGACATCTTCAATAGTCTCCGCGACGATTATCTAGGGTTTGACAAGTGGTGGCGCGATAAGTGCATCAAGGAGCGTAGACCATGCTGGGCTGTTTTCGATGAAGGCTTAGCCGGTTTAATCGTTAGAAAAGACGAAACGGCCCAAACCACTGACGCGACGATCAAAGCAGCCAAAATTCTGAAGATCTGCACCTTCAAGGTGAGACCAGAAAAGCGCGTGACCTGCCACTGCGTATTTCCTCCAGATGGAGTTAGAGTCCGGCCTGAAGAAGGACGGACAGATGAAGCGAGCAAGGTTCACGGAAGAGCAGATTATCGCTGTGTTGAAGGAGCATGAGGCTGGGGCGAAGACGGCGGACTTGGCTCGCAAGCATGGGATCTCCGAGGCAACAATCTACAACTGGAAGGCCAGGTTCGGCGGCATGGACGTTTCCGAGGCCAAGCGGCTGAAGGCGCTGGAGGAGGAGAATGCGAAGCTGAAGAAGCTTCTGGCCGAGCAAATGCTCGATGCGGCGGCCCTTCGCGAGCTGCTGTCAAAAAAATGGTAGGGCCCGCCGCT